>CAWJKX010000087.1:0-25391 GCA_963843065.1 uncultured Bacteroidota bacterium | reverse complement strand
CGCCATCCGACTCTTCACCAACAAAAGAAGGTTCACCGAAGGAACACCCCCTCATCGAGACGCTGTACAGGGATTTTGGCGCTGAACGGGTTTGAGTATACACATCTTGCCGGAGTATTTTCCATTACGATGAAATTTTTCCGCCTCACATGTTTTTTGCTGCTGCTCGCTGTATGCCACCTCGGTGCGCAGCAAAAGTTTTTGATCCCGATGGACCTGAAACAAACGGACCATTTAAAAGCGTACGGGGTTGCTTTTTGGGCACTGCAGCATGGAATTCAAGTCGATTGGCTGCTGAATTACCGCGGCGGTTCGTTTATGTTCGACTATCTTTCGAGCGAGGAAACCGAGTGTCGCATTCGCGGTGTTGCATTTGAGACGCTCAGCGGCTCCGATGCCGCGCGAATTTATGCCGAGATAGGCGACGAAAATACCAACATGGACGCCGTGCGGCTGGAGAAAGTGCCGAAGATTGCCGTTTACGTTCCGCCGGATTTCAAGCCATGGGACGATGCCGTAACGCTGGCTCTTGAATATGCGGAGATCCCCTACAAAAAAGTATGGGACGACGAGGTGCTCCAGGGAAAACTTTCGGAATACGATTGGCTTCATTTGCACCATGAGGATTTCACTGGTCAATATGGAAAATTTTACGCCACACATCGGAACGCTCCATGGTACATTGAACAGCAAGTTCTCTATGAGCGTAAAGCGAAAGAGCTTGGATTCAAGAAAGTTTCCGATGAGAAAAAAGCAGTGGCGCGGGCGATCAAGGATTTCGTTGCGGGCGGAGGCTTTATGTTCGCAATGTGCGCTGCGACCGATACCTACGATATCGCGTTAGCCGCGGAGAACACAGACATCTGCGATGTGATGTTCGACGGCGACCCTCCCGACCGCGATGCTCAGAAGAAGCTCGATTTTTCGAAAACATTTGCATTCCAGGATTTTACTCTTGAGATGAACCCTCTTAGGTATGAATATTCCGACATCGATATCCCGCCGAGTGACCCGGTTCCTCTGCGTGACCCGAACACCGACTATTTCACGCTCTTTGAGTTCTCGGCAAAGTACAGCCCCGTTCCAACGATGCTGACACAGAACCATGTGAACGTGATCAAAGGATTTATGGGGCAAACGACTGCTTTCAAAAAGAGTCTGATTAAATCGAGCGTCACAATTCTAGCCGAGCGTGAAGGGACGGAAGAGGTGAAATATATTCACGGCAACTTTGGACGAGGAACATTTACGTTTTACGGCGGGCATGACCCCGAAGACTACCAGCACGCCGTCGGCGCTCCGGCTACAGATTTGAGTCTGCACAAAAATTCTCCCGGGTACAGGCTTATCCTGAACAACGTGCTGTTTCCCGCCGCGAGGAAGAAACAACAGAAGACGTAACCCTGATAACCACAGCGGTCCCCGTCGGTTTTGGTGGTGTTATAGTTTGGCGGCTTTTCTTAAGAAGAAGTCATTGCGAAGTGTTCTTTGCTGAAGCAATCTCCATTTACGTTGAGGATTGCTTCGCTCGGCTCGCAATGGTCGTGAAACTCCACCATCATTTCGGTTTTTGAATTCTCACGAATTTTCTTTATCTTTAAAGACCGTGCTGATGAATTTATTTCAGATTCATCGGCAGGGCTTTTTGCGTTTATAACTGACAATCCATGCTTGCCGATTTAAAAAAGAAAATATTTTCTTCAGAGGAATTTCAACGGCTAAGCGTTGTGGACCTGACTCCGTCATCGCCGGTCTATCTTCGCGGCATTGCAGGGTCGCTCTGGGCATTTATTGCTGCGTATTTGTTTGAAGAGTTCCAGGGGCAGATCCTTCTTGTCGTTCCGGAAAAGGATTCAGCGGGAACAACTGCACGACGACTGTTCTCAGCTGGTTTCGGAAACAGACGTACATCTGTATGCGGCGGAATCGACTCATGCGGCGCAGGTGCTCGATATGACTGCAACGATCAGCCAGGTTGAATCGTTGAAAGCATTGTCCGCGCAGCTTCCCGGCATCTATATTACGCATGCGGCCGCGCTGGCGTTTGCAGTTCCGCCGCGCGAGAAATTCATGCGGGAGATTATTGAACTTTCCGCAAATACTGAAACAGGTTTCGAGACACTGCTTTCGAAACTTGCCGAACGTGGATTTGAGCGCAAGCCGCTGGTCGAAACATATGGGGACGTTGCAGTTCGCGGCGGTATCGTGGATATCTTTCCGTTTATGGGTGATAATCCCGTGCGGCTGGAATTCTGGGGGGATACAATCGAATCGATCCGCGAATTCGATGCGCTCTCGCAGCGCTCTATTCGTGAACTCCAAGGCGTGAGCATCGTTCCGAATATTTCGGGAATGGCCTCAAGAAGAACCGATGCGGATGGTGCCGCAGATTCAAGAGGCCTCGGGGAAATGGTTTCTCTTATTGACCTTTTTACTCCGCAAGCGATATCTCTGACCGACGACCTGTCCTTTATTGAAAAGGAAATTCAGGAACTGGAATCAGAAGGCGTTGCTCTCCAGTTTTCATTTAAAGAAATCGAGAAGAGCCTTCAAAGGCTCCCTTCGTACATTCACTCCGTTATCGGCAAATCCTCGTTAGGGGCATCCATCGATTTTCAAACGACATCGCAGCCCCCTACGAACGGGAGCGTTAAAATTCTTCTTGAACAGGTCAGGAAACTCGCGAAGAAGAGCTTCGAAATAAGCGTTGCATCCGATACGGCAGAAGAATCTCAGCGCATTAAGGAGTTGATCGAAGAAGCGGGTGAAGCGCGCGATGAAATGTCGCAGAAGGAGGGTAGTGATGAGCGTGCAATCGGATCAGATTCTTTATCATCCGATTTGCCATTGATCAACTATATTCCTGAAACGGTACATTACGGATTTCTTTATCCCCCATCCCGTATTGCTTTATTCACGGAACATCAGATCTTCGGCCGCATCAAACGCCGGGGAGTCCCAAGCGCCGCCGTTTCAGGGGAATTTCGCCGAAGGAATTGCATTCGCTTCGGCGCGGAGATTTTGTCGTTCACGTCGACCACGGGATCGGGAAATTTCTAGGGCTTGAAAAAATCTCAATTCGAGGAACGGAACAGGAGGCTGCGAAGGTCGAATACGATGAGAAGGGAATTCTTTTTGTCAACCTGAATTATATCAACCGGCTACAAAAATATTCTTCAGCGGAAGGCCATACCCCCAAACTTAGCAAACTCGGCGGAGGTGAATGGGAAAAATTAAAAGCCCGCGCGAAAAAGAAGATCAAAGACATTGCACGAGACTTGATCCTTCTTTACGCAAAACGAAAAAGTGAGGAAGGCGTTTCATTTTCTCCCGACATGCACTGGCAGAAGGAAATGGAAGCCTCATTCATGTATGAAGATACGCCGGACCAGGCCGCCGCAACTGCCGACGTAAAGCGAGACATGGAAAGCGTAAGCCCGATGGATCGGTTGATTTGCGGAGATGTGGGGTTTGGCAAGACGGAAATCGCCGTCCGCGCTGCATTTAAGGCGGTCCTCAACAATAAGCAGGTTGCCGTGCTTGTGCCGACAACGATCCTGGCGCAGCAGCATTTCACGACCTTTTTGGACAGGCTCAGCAGGTATCCGGTACGTATCGCGTCTCTCTCACGCTTCAAAAGTGCGAAAGAGCAAAGAGCAATTGTCGAAGGGCTCCAGAGCGGGACAGTCGACATTGTCATCGGCACACACCGGTTGTTATCGAAAGATGTACGCTTCAAGACCTGGGCTGCCCATCGTGGATGAAGAGCACGGTTCGGGGTTGCGGCAAAAGAAAAACTCCGCGCGCTGCGCGCAAACGTTGATACACTCACTCTTACGGCTACGCCGATTCCGCGAACGCTTCATTTTTCTTTGATGGGTGCCCGCGACCTCTCCATTATCAATACGCCTCCGCGAAACAGGCTTCCCATCTACACGGAAATTGCCCAATTCGACAAAAAAGTTGTCCGTGAAGCAGTGCTGAAGGAATTGCATCGGGGAGGACAGGTATATATCGTCAACGACCGGGTCGAAAACATCGATTCGTTTGCGGGAACGCTCCGGGAATATATTCCAGAGGCACAGGTTCCGCGTCGCGCATGGTCAGTTGAAAGGACACGAAATTGAAAAGGTGATGGTAGACTTTCTTGAAAAGAAGTGCGATGTCCTTGTCGCGACAAAAATTATTGAATCCGGATTGGACATTCCTAACGTGAACACGATTATTATCAACCGGGCGGACCGGTTTGGGCTGGCGGAGTTGTATCATATTGCGGGGACGTGTGGGTCGTTCGAACGTCCAGGCGTATTCGTATTTGCTCGTGCCGCCGGTCTCTGTTCTTCCGAAAGCAACGCTCCGCCGGCTGCAGGCGATCGAGGAATTCACAGAGTTAGGCTCGGGTTTCAATTTGGCGATGCGCGACCTTGAAATCCGCGGAGCGGGGAATATGCTGGGGGGCGAACAAAGCGGATTTATCATGGAAATGGGGTTTGAGATGTATACGAAAACGCTTGAAGAAGCGGTCAGTGAATTGAAGAACCAGGAATTTTCAGAACTCTTTTCCTCCGAGCAAAAGAAAATATCCGTTTCGCGAACGGACACCGTCATCGATGCGGATGTCGATGCATACATCCCGGAATTTTACGTTGAAGACGATACGGAGCGGTTGGATATTTACCGGCGGCTGTATAAAACGGAAACAATTAAAGCGGCAGATGATATCCGTCTGGAACTTGTCGACCGGTTCGGTTCTTCAGTAGAGGAGGTAGAGAATTTATTCAGGCTCTCGACTCTCCGTGTGCTCGCGGCGAAAGCGGGTTTTCGAAAAATCGAACTGCAAAAACGTACACTGCGCCTCCATTTTCCTCCGGACACGGAAAAGGAGTTTTATGAGAACGGCGCCTTTCAATCCATTATGGCGAAGGCAGGAGAGATCCGCACGCACAAAGTACAGTTGAAACAGGAAGGAAAACAATTGCTGGTACAAACCACTCTCACCAACGAGGCCGGCCCTGAACGTTTCGTCGAAGTTCAAAAACTTATTGAACAATTGTAATGATAGGATTTCACGTGGACAAAATTGAAACCGTTATTTTTGATATAGGCGGGGTGTTGCTCAACATCGACCATGACGCGTTTCCGCGGCTGCTCGGAATTGAACGGAGTCGAGTTAGCCATGTTGATAAGCAGGCGATCGAGCGAATAGCGAGAGAATACGAAATAGGGCGTATCGGCACGGAAGAATTTTTTGGGATGATGGATGAGATTTTTAAAGGGAAGTATACCAGGGAGAAACTTGAGAATGCCTGGAACGCTATCGTTGTAGAGGAGAATTCAGAGATCATTCCAGATCGTCGATGCGATCCAGGCAAGGTATCAAACGGCAATTCTGAGCAACACGAATCCCACGCATTTCCAGGAATCGTGCGATACTGCGGCAATCGTCAAAAAATTTTCCAGATTATATCTCTCTTTTCAAATTGGAGCTGCCAAGCCGGACCCGGCGGCGTATCAGTATGTTATTCGCGATTTGTCGGCCGACCCCTCTTCTCTTCTTTTCATCGATGATCTTGCCGAAAACGTGGCCGCTGCAGTGAAATGCGGAATGAAGGGGATTGTTTTCAAGGATGTTTCCAGTCTCAAGACAGAACTCCGTTTGCGCCAAATGTCGTGATTAGTCCTTAGCTTAGCATCCTCAATTGCTTCTCCACCATCACACCGATCAAAAAACCCTCAAATTTCTTTAGTTTTCACTTGACTTTAAGTCTTAATTCCATAAATTTCGTGCATCATAGTGGGTAAAAGTGGGGAATTTGACTTGTCAAATCGTGTCATATTTAAAGATTTCTTGAAAGCTGTGGGTTCTTATGTCGTCGTTTAAAGGCTCATATTCGTACTCCGTTGACAATAAAGGAAGGATTAATATTCCAGCGAAAATGCGGAAAAATCTTTCCCCGGAAGCAAACGACCTTTTTATCATCACGCGCGGGTATGAATCATGCCTTTTTTTATATCCAAATGATGAGTGGATCAAAGTCGAACAATCGCTGCGTCAGCTTTCTCCGGCAGACCCCCGCCATCGGTTCGTCGCTCGTACCCTCCTGCAATATGCCACTGAGAGCCAGCTCGACGGACAGTTCCGAATAATCATTCCGAAGGAGCTCCTGCAATTCGCGAAAATTGAGAATGAAGTGCTGATCCTTGGAATGCTCGAACGCATCGAGGTTTGGGATCCGAAGTTCTACAATGAGTATATGACGACGCAATCGCAGAATGAGAGTTATGAAAGTGTTGCTGCGACAATCTTTAAACCGCCGCCGGAATAATTTCACAAAAACATGTGACCAGTCAATATCATCTTCCGGTGCTGCGGGATGAAGTCATAAAGTTTCTTATCACCAAGCACGATGGAGTATACGTCGACGGCACGCTCGGCGGCGGAGGCCATGCCGAGAATATTTTAGAGAAGATTTATCCGCTCGGAACGCTCATCGGCATTGATGCCGATGCCGATGCACATGATGAAGCCGGAAAACGGCTGCAGCGTTTTTCCTCGAAGGTTGTTTTTGTCCACGATAATAATGCCAACATCCGGTCCATTCTTCAATCGCATGATATTCCCTCGATTCAAGGCATGCTGCTCGACCTTGGTGTCTCATCATTTCAGTTGGACGAGGGAAGCAAGGGTTTTTCGTTCCGCGGCAATGATGTGCTGGATATGAGGATGGACCGGCGTCAGCCTTTCAATGCATCGACGGTCATTAACAGATACTCGGCTGAAGAACTGGCCGATGTTTTTTGGAAGTACGGCGAAGAGAAGAATTCAAGAAAAATCGCCCGTGCGATTGTAGAACGGCGGGGGGTGAAAAAGATAGAAACAACGGGGGATTTAGCAGACGTTGTCGAAAGAAGGGTTCCAGGGCAATTCCTGACAAAAACACTAGCTCGTATTTTCCAGGCGTTGAGGATTGAAGTAAACCACGAGCTCGATTCTCTTTCGCGTACGTTGAACGATACGGTAGGCCTCCTTGCGAGCGGCGGCCGCATCGCGGTGATTTCATATCACTCACTCGAAGATAGAATTGTGAAAAGCTTTTTCATGGAACAATCCGCAACAGTTATTCCATCCGGGCACAAGCTTGTACCAGATATGCCGGCAACTCCAACACTCAGAGTGCTCACGAGAAAACCCGTCGTACCATCCCGGGAAGAGCAATTGTCAAACCCGCGTTCACGGAGCGCTAAAATGAGAGTCGCAGAAAGAATCTGATGGCACGAGTCTACAATGAACATACTTCTTCGCCCAGTGCCTCGACGGTCTCAGACGGACGGTATATCTACAACGGGAATGTTGTTTCAGATCAACATGCATCGGGCCCGATTCGTGAAACCCGGTCGAACAAAAAGGCAGTTCAACGGAAACATTCGACGTTTAATATCGTCAGCGGCCTGTTTTTGCTTGCCGCGCTGAGTTTGCTGTATACGGGAAATGTCATTGCGGTAAATCAGTTGATGAAAGAAGTGAACGACCTCAACAACCGGTACAACTCCATCGTTAGCAATACCGAAGTGTTGAAGGCAGAGATCGCGCGAAAGTCGAGCCTCGACCGGATCAGCCTGATGGCGAAAGAAGAAGTGGGCCTGACAAATCCGAAGGAACCCCCCGTGTGGTTTGAAGTGGACCAGGACAAGATTGACGAGTTGACAAAGAGATAGGTATGTCAGGATTCGGTACAGAAGAAATGCCCGGGGGAACGGCATCATCGCCGGCGGTCAACTCCGTCAACCATTCTGCCCGGCTGCTGACGACGAAGATTGTGCTCTTGATGGCATTTGTCGTTGCCGGATTGCGCCTGGTGCAAATCCAAATAATAGACTCGGGCAAATACCAGGCAATCGCCCGGAAGCAGTATGAAGTGAAAATAGTCCTGCCGTCGACCCGCGGAAATATTTATGACCGGCAGGGGAATATCCTTGTTTCCAATTCCATGTTTTTCTCCTATGCCGCCGACCCGAAAATTGTCGGGGACGGAGCCGCCGCTGTCGCAAAAAAATTCTCGCGAGTGTTCGGAAAACCGGAGGAATTCTATCTTCAAAAAATGCAGGACGAGAAACGTTTCGTCTGGCTTGAACGCCACGTGAGCCCCGAGGTTGCCAAACGCCTTCAGGCGAACGCGCTCGAAGGAGTTGCCGAGTTGAACGAACCGAAACGCCTGTATCATTATGACAACATCGGGGGACAGGTTATCGGATGCACAAATATTGACAATGTCGGCATCAGCGGAATAGAATATTCGTACGATAAAGCATTGCGCGGTGCCGACGGATTTGTGGTTATGCAGAGGGATGGGATGGGGCGCAAACGGCCGTCGGCGGATTATCCCCGCCAGGAACCGGTGCACGGCCATTCGATCGGGCTGACGATCGACGTCGGGTATCAGTCCATCGTTGAGGACGAGCTAAAGAAGGGCGTGGAGCGGATGAAGGCCACTGCCGGCCTTGCAATGATTCTCAACCCGATTACCGGTGAATTGCTTGCGATGGCGCACATCCCGAGCGTGAACCCGTACCATGTCGCTCATACGGATGCGCAAACACTGAGAGCGCGGGCCGTCTCCGACATGTTTGAACCGGGTTCTGTTTTCAAAATCGTCACTGTATCGGCGGCGTTGGAGCATAAGCTCATCGCACCCGATCAAATGTTTTTTGCCGAGCATGGAAAATATAAAGTGCCGCTCAACGGGGGAAAGTTTCGGCTCATCACCGACACACATGAAAGCGGCATGATCACGTTCCAGCAAGGATTGGAATTGTCGAGCAATATTGTGATGGCGAAAGCAAGCGACATTATCGGTGCTGAGCGGCTCTACACGCAGGCGCGTGATTACGGTTTCGGCATGCCGACCGGAATTGAGCTTCCCGGAGAAGCGAGCGGAGAATTGAAAAAACCGGTTGAATGGTCCGGAGTAACACTTAACTCCATCGCCTACGGGTATGAAATCGCAGTAACGCCGCTTCAGATTGCCGCGGCCTACTGTGCGGTTGCGAACGGCGGCATTCTTATGAAGCCGTACATCATCGCCAAAGAAACGGACGACGCCGGCGAACTAGTGTATACCGGGCACCCGGAAAAAATTCGGCGGGTCATTTCTGAAGAAACAGCGAAGACGATGAGAGATTTTTTTGTGGGTGTTGTTGAGAGAGGGACGGGGCAATCGGCGAAAATTCCCGGCATCACAGTCGCTGGAAAGACCGGGACGTCGCGTAATTATGTCGACGGAAAATATGCGTCGGGAAATTACAACGCAACGTTCGTCGGATTTTTCCCCGCCGAGAAGCCGGAGCTTGTCTGTTTAGTGATTATGGAAAATCCAACCGCCGGAGGATATACCGGCGCCCTCGCGAGCGCTCCGATTTTCAAAGCGATCGCGCAGCAAATTATCAATAACAATGGATTGTTTTCACGGGCGGCGTTCGCCGAAAAAGGGAATGATGAATCGCAGCCGCTTGTCTCGGTGCCGGACGTTTCACATCTTCAACGGGAGGCGGCTGAACAGATCCTCAAAAGCAATGGCTTCCGCGCTAACATAGTAGGCGACGGCGATGTGGTGGTCCGGCAGGTTCCCGACGCTGGGAAGAAAATTGACCGCGGAGAAACAGTGCAGTTGATTGTCGGCCAGTCGAACGGCACGATTCCTAATGGAGGTTCCGTTGTTCCCGACCTGCACGGCATGAGTGTTCGGAGTGCGATCAACAGGTTGACGGCTGAGAAACTTGACGTTGCGGTTGTCGGCTCGGGTGTCGTTGTCCATCAATCCCCTGAAGCGAACGCACCTGTAAAGCAGGGCGAGAGAATAGTTTTGATCTGCGAGCCGAAACCGTTGGCATCGGCCCAGCTTTATTGATTCGGCGAATCGAAGTATGACATTATCATCATTGCTGGAAGGTGTTACAGTTTCGAAGATGTTCCAAACAACGTATGGCGGAATGGTTGTAACACACGATGTTGAGATCAACGGACTCCAATACGATTCACGGAAAGTCCGTGAAGGCGACATGTTTATCGCGATCAAAGGCGTGCTGGCAGACGGACACAACCATATCGGCACAGCCGTGGCGAATGGCGCCAAAGCCGTGGTCATGGAGAACGATGCACTGCTCCCCGACTCGTTCTTCATGCACGCGGGAGTCGTAAAGATCGTGGTCCGCAGCACGCGGAGGGCGCTTGCGGTAATGTCTGCAAACTATTTCGGACATCCCGCAAAACAGCTCCGATTGATCGGTGTGACTGGAACAAACGGAAAGACAACAACGACGTACCTCATCAAACAATTACTGGAATTAAGTACGCCGTCAATGCTGGGCAAAGTCGGTTTGATCGGGACGATAGAATATATGGTGGGTGAAGAGAAATACCCTGCAACACATACAACGCCGGAATCTCTCGAACTGCACAAGCTCTTCGCAACAATGGTACAGAGAGGCTGCACCCATGTTGTCATGGAAGTTTCATCACATTCGCTCCATCAAGACCGCGTGTACGGACTTGAGTTTGCAGCGGCAGTCTTCACGAATTTGACGCAGGACCATCTCGATTATCATGGCACGATGGAAAACTATTTTCAGGCCAAGAAAATACTTTTTGACAGCCTGCCGTCAACAAGCTGGGCCATCACAAACAACGACGATGCGTCCGGGTCAAAGATCGTGCAGGGGACAAAAGCGTCTGTGCTGACCTACAGCGTTAACGGGGCGTCCGACATCAGCGCGAAAAACGTCTCGCTTTCGATGAGCGGGACATCGTTTGTTCTTCATCATCACGCCGAAAAAATTGAGCTGCACTCTCATCTGGTCGGTCGTTTCAACATCTACAACATTCTTGCCGCCTGTTCTGCCGGCATCGCTCTTGGAGTTTCGGCACAATCCATCCATACCGGCGTTGCTTCTTTTTCTTCGGTGCCGGGGCGCTTCGAACGGATTCTCTCGCCCGGCGGATGGTCGGCTATTATCGATTACGCACACACGCCGGACGCATTAGAGAAATGCCTGAATACAATTCGGGATGTGTTGCCGGAACAAGGTTCCAATAAAATCATCACCGTTTTTGGCGCCGGGGGAGACAGGGACAAAACAAAACGTCCTCTTATGGGGAAAGTTGTGGATGCGCTGAGCGATGTTGCGGTTGTCACCTCCGATAATCCGCGCACTGAAAATCCGAAGACAATCATCGACGATATTCTAAACGGCGTTCATCGAAAAAGCGATCTGTTTATCGAACCAGACCGGCGTCGCGCCATTACCAGCGCTCTCTCAATGGCCCGGGCGGGAGATATCGTCCTTATTGCCGGCAAAGGCCATGAAGACTATCAGATCATCGGCACAACAAAACATCATTTCAGCGACAGAGAAATTGTTCAAGAATTTATTGCAGCGCGTGCCTCATGAAGCTGTCATTAAAAGACCTGGAAAAGCTCCGGCCGGCCGAGATCGTCAACAGAGGATTGCTGAAGAACAAGAAAGTAACCGGGGTGTCAACCGATTCCCGGACAATTCAGCCGGGAAACATTTTTATAGCGCTGCGCGGAGAGAAATTTAACGGACATGAATTTGTCGAAGACGCCGTAAAACGAAACGCCGCCGCAGTCATTGTCGATGAAACGTGGAAGAAAGAAAATTTTGAATTATCAAAACGATTGCAGAGTGTGTTGGTGATAGTTTCTGATACCACAAAAGCTCTCGGAGATTTGGCAAATATTTACCGGAAAAAATTTTCTATTCCGGTTATTGCCGTGGGGGGAAGCAATGGAAAGACGACAACAAAGGATATAATCGGCGCAGTGCTGCGGACAACATACTCGGTTTTAAGCACCGAGGGAAATCTCAACAACCATATCGGCGTGCCGCACATGCTCTTCCGTTTGACGCCGAAACATGATATCGCCGTTGTTGAACTTGGCACAAATCATTTTGGCGAGATGAAATATTTGTGCGGTATCGTTGAGCCGACTCATGCGCTTATTACGAATATCGGCAGAGAACATCTGGAGTTTTTCGGCGATGAAGACGGGGTGGCGAAAGAAGAAACGGTATTGTTCAACGCGGTTGCGTCGAAAGGATTTGCGTTCGTCAACGCGGATGACACCTATCTTGTGAAGGCGGGAAAAAAAGTTCGCCGCACGTTGAAGTACGGGGTGGCACGAAAGGCCGACGTTCAGGCGAGGCATGTCTATACCGATGAAGAGGGTCAGCCTCTGTTTGAACTTGTCGTGAAAAAGAAAGTAAACGAAGTTCGCCTCTCCGCTGCGGGGATGCACAATGTTTCGAATGCTCTGGCCGCGGCGGCAGTCGGGGTAAAATTCAAAGTGCCGATGAAAGAAATTATTTCGGCATTAGAACGACACGCTGGAGCCAATAAACGGATGGAAGTCATCAAACGGAAAGATATCACGATCCTCAACGATACATATAATGCGAACCCTGATTCTGTCCTCGCAGCACTAAAAACGCTTCAGTCGATGAAGACCGCAGGGAAAAAAATTGTCGTTCTTGCCGACATGCTCGAGCTCGGCGAAAAAGCGGAACATGAGCATGCGAAAATCGGCCTT
The DNA here is from genome assembly GCA_963843065.1 of uncultured Bacteroidota bacterium. Lineage (GTDB taxonomy): Bacteria > Bacteroidota > Ignavibacteria > UBA10030 > UBA8401 > JAGVPT01. The sequence goes on along the minus strand of CAWJKX010000087.1, from coordinate 12,786 downwards.
GCGGTGAGTGATTTAGAGTTTGAGTATCTCTTGACGTTCGGGCCGCTTTCTCGGTTCACGCACGAAGCATCGAAGCTGGCCTTCGCGGAACATTTTGAAACAAAGGAAGCGCTGATCGGTTCACTAAAGAGCCAAATCACGCCGGGAGATGTTGTTCTCGTTAAAGGCTCGCGTGGAATGAAAATGGAAGAAGTGACGGCACAAATTTAAAAAGCAGGGATCGCAGATACGTATTCCCTGCACCATGAAAAAAGTATGCTCTATTATTTATTGAATCTTATTGAAAAGCTTTACCATCCGCCCGGCTTCGGCATTGTTCGGTATTTGACATTTCGTTCCGCGGCGGCGGCTGTCACAGCACTGATTATTAGTTTTTGGACCGGGCCGAAAATCATCGCCGCGTTGAAAAAGCACCAGATCGGCGAGGCGGCAAAACTTGAAGCCCCGAAAACCCATCTCAGTAAAGCTGGCACTCCGACGATGGGAGGGCTTATCGTGCTCGGGTCGGTGCTGATCCCGACGCTGTTGTGGGGCGACCTGAAGAATATGTACGTGCTGCTCATCATTTTTGTCACGATGGGGCTGGGCATCGTCGGCTTTTTTGATGATTACCTGAAAGTCGTGAAGAAAAAACGGAAAGGTCTCATTGGCTGGTATAAAATTGTCGGGCAGGTGACAGTCGGCCTTGTATTGGGAGCCGCTATGTATTTTTCTCCCGAGCTCAGAGTGGAGAATGCAAACACGATAACGACCGTTCCATTCTTTAAGAATCTTAATTTCGATTTCTTCTTCATGTACATCCCGGTCGTGATTTTTATAATTGTCGCAACGTCGAACGCGGTGAACCTTACAGATGGTCTTGACGGTCTTGCGATCGGTACCGTCGGTATTGTTGCGTTGACGCTTGCCGTGATCAGCTACATTTCGGGAAACATTGAATTCAGCCATTATCTCAACATTATTTACATTCGAGGAAACGGCGAACTTGTAATCTATTGTGCGGCGTTAGTCGGAGCCGCTCTCGGTTTTCTCTGGTTCAACTCGTACCCGGCGCAAGTGTTTATGGGCGATACCGGTTCGCTCGCGCTCGGCGGAGCTATCGGGGCAATCACGGTTATGATCAAGAAAGAACTCATTCTCCCGATTCTCGGGGGCATCTTTTTTATTGAAACAGTATCGGTGATCGTTCAACGGTTGTATTTCAAATATACGAAGAAGAAATACGGCGAAGGCCGCCGCGTGTTCCGCATGGCACCCATCCACCACCACTTTGAAATGATGGGAATACCGGAACCAAAAATCGTTACGCGCTTTTACATCATCGCCATTATGCTGATGATTGTCAGCCTGGCGACGTTTAAAGTCCGATGATGATTTCGCTGATGGCGCGGATTTTGCTCAGATGGCAGATTGCGCAGATTAGCAATCGATACATAGTTAATGATTACATCTGAGAAATCTGTAATCTGCGATGAATCAGCGCAATCTGAGCAATCACAATGGAACTATCACTGCTGCGCACAAAACAAATTTCTGTCATCGGAGCTGCTCGCAGCGGTATCGGAGTGTCGCGCTTGCTCAAGCAGAACGGCGCGCGGGTGTTTGTCAGCGATCAGGGTGATGCGTCGAAACTGAGCAAAAGCATTGCAGAGCTGCAGAAGGAAAATATTCCGTACGAAGCCGGTAACCATACCGAGCGTGTTTTTAATTGTTCATTGATGGTTCTTAGTCCGGGAGTGCCGAGCGATGCTCCCGTTGTCCTCGAAGCGAAAAAGCGCGGCATCGACGTTGTCAGCGAGCTGGAAGTTGCAAGCTGGTTTTGTAAAGCGCCGATTGTTGCCATTACCGGCAGCAACGGCAAAACAACAACAACCACACTGCTGGGAAGGATCTTCAGCGATGCAAAAAAAAAACATGCTGTTGCGGGCAACATTGGCGAGGCATTCTCAAATACCGTTTTGGCTTTGGCTGAGACAGATGTTGCTGTTCTGGAGGTGAGCAGTTTTCAGCTCGATAGTATCGAGTCATTTCACCCCAGAGTGTCGGTTATTCTTAACATTACGCGGAATCATATGGACCGATACGAGAACTCGATGGAAAAATACGCGGAGTCGAAGGCACGGATATTCATAAACCAAACAGCGGACGATGTCCTCATCTATAACGCGGACGATGAATTAAGTCAGTTAAAAGTCAAAGGGGCAAAGTGTAAAGTGCTGGCTTTCAGTACATCGAAAAAGATATCGAATGGAGCCTTTGTCGATCATGGCATCATGAGAACACACATAGATGGAAAAGAGTCGGAAATAATCAATATCGCTCAGATCAGTATTCGAGGTGAACATAATCTCCAGAATGCAATGGCGGCAACGCTTGCAGCTCAGGTCATGGGGGTGAGTTCCGCGTACATTCGTTCCACGCTGAAAAATTTTAAAGGCGTCGAACACCGGCAGGAGTTCGTGCGCGAAGTGAACGGTATTAAGTATGTGAACGATTCTAAAGCCACGACCGTCGAGGCCGTATTGCGGGCGCTCAGCGCCTTTTCAGAGCCGATTGTTTTGATTCTTGGCGGAAAAGACAAAGGGAATGATTACTCACGGATGCGCGATGCCGTAAAGAAAAACGTCCGGACTATTGTAGCAGTCGGACATTCGGCAGAAAAAATTGTACATAATTTTACAGGAACAGTTCCCGTAAAACGCGTCGATACCATCGGGACGGATATTCCGAATATCGCCTCGATGCGGAAAACAGTTGCCGTTGCAACAGCACTTGCTCACCCCGGGGACGTCGTCTTGCTCTCGCCGGCCTGCACGTCATTCGATTGGTTTACGGATTTTGAAGAGCGTGGACGGATATTTAAGTCGACGGTACAATCAATGGCATCGAACTAAATGCAGTCGCAGCGAAATCATATTGACAGAGTCATTCTTATCGTTGTGCTCTTCTTGATGGTAGCGAGCACTGTGGTGGTCTACAGCGCTTCGTCGACATGGGCGCTTCAAAAATACGGAGCGACAAGCGGGTTGGTGAACAAGCATATCATAAAAGTGCTGGTCGGCCTTGCAACGATGTTCATTGCAATGAGCATCGATTACAAGTATTACAAGAAGCTGACAAAATTTGCGCTCATCACATGTCTTGTGCTTTTGTTTTTTACGCTGGCTGTCGGCGGCGAAATAAAAGGAGCGGCGCGATGGCTCAGTTTCGGCGGATTCAACCTGCAGCCCTCCGAAGCGGCAAAGTTTGCACTCGTGTTTCATCTGAGCGCGCTGCTTGCCGTGAAAGGGACGAAACTTTATGATTTCAAAACGGGATTTCTGCCGTTGATGTTGTGGGTGGGGGGCGTTGTCGTGCTCGTTATGCTTCAACCGAACTTCAGCACCGGTGTGATGATCTTTATTATCGGGATGATGATGGTGTTTACAGGGGGTGCCAGGCTCAAACATATTTTTTTATCGATGTCAGCGCTTATTCCTGCAGTTCTTGTGTATATGGTCAGCGCGGAATACCGGATGAAGCGCATACTGGCATTCATCGGGCATGACGGCTCGGCGGTAGCGCCGAACAAGGCAAATTACCAACTCTGGCAGGGCATCATCGGTTTTGGCAACGGCGGATTGTTCGGCGTCGGCATGGGTGCGAGCAAACAGCGCGATCTTTTTCTGCCGGAATCGTACGGCGATTTTGTCTTCTCGATCGTCGGCGAAGAATACGGGCTTATCGGCACGATAATTTTTATGGCGCTGTTCCTCACAATTCTTTTGCGCGGCTTTAAAATAGCGAAAAATGCTCCTGATGATTTCGGAAAATTTCTGGCGATCGGCATTACGTCGACGATTGTCATTTATGCACTTGGCAACGCGCTTGTCACCCTCGGGGTATTTCCGACGACCGGATTGCCCATGCCGTTCATCAGTTACGGCGGATCGGCGATCGTTTTCTCTTCGTTTGCGATAGGCGTGCTGCTGAATATTTCCGCCCATACGGATTTGCATCCGCGGCAAGCGAAAGAGACGGTAAGACAGCTGCCGGTTGAAGTAAATGAACCCGCAGTCGGAAAAGTGTATTGAATCGAGGGAATGCGGTGCGAGGGATGAAATGGAAACAAGGATATGTCAATTGATTCGCGAACGCTTTCAATTCTTTTTGCTGCCGGCGGAACCGGTGGACACCTTTTTCCTGCAATCGCAATTGCAGAAGAAATAAAGAAAACTCGTCCCGATGCCCGTATCGCGTTTGTCGGAACAAAAAATAAGATTGAGGCGCGTGTTGTCCCTGAAAAAGGGTTTGAGTTTTACACAATTTGGATCAGCGGACTTCATCGCCGGTTAACCGTCGACAATCTGCTCTTCCCTGTGAAGATCGTCGTATCATTGGTGCAGTCGTTCTTTCTCATCCGAAAATTTGGACCAAACGTTGTTGTCGGGACGGGAGGATATGTTTGCGGGCCGATTCTTTACGTTGCGTCATTGATGAATATCCCGACTGCTGTTCATGAAAGCAACAGCTATCCAGGCGCGACGACAAGAATGGTGGCGTCGAAAGTTTCAAAAGTGTTTATCACTTTTGATGTAACGAAGACATGGCTGCCGAAACTTGATTCAAGCAGGATTGAACTGGTCGGCACCCCGACCCGGGAATCGCTCGGAAAAGTTTCGCGGAAGAACGGGGCAGAGTATTTCGGCCTAAAGCCTGACAGCAAAACGCTTCTTGTCTTCGGCGGGAGCCTTGGCGCGGCATCGATCAATTCGACGATGGGAAAAATTGTTGGTGAACTTGTAAATGCCGGAATTCAATTAATTTGGCAAACCGGCGAAAAAGACTTTGAACGATATGAATTGAGCAGATCTCCAAATGTTTGGATTGGAAAGTTTATCGACAGAATGGAATACGCGTACGCTGCGGCGGACGTTGTGCTGTGCCGGTCCGGAGCGACAACGCTCGCAGAACTGATGTATCTTGGAAAACCGGCGATCTTGGTGCCGTATCCGCATGCTGCGGCGAATCATCAAGAACTCAACGCACGAACGCTGGTCGACGCAGGCGCAGCGGTGATGGTCAAAGACGCTGATATGGATGCAAAAGCATTGTCAACCATAAAAGAGATTCTCTTGAATGACACGGCACAACGATCAATGGGTGAAAAAAGCTTAAAACTGGGAAAACCAAACGCCGGGAAAGAAATTGCGCACAAAATCTTGGCGTTAAGTTCTCTAAAATCGTAAATCGAAAATTGTCAAGCGAAAATAACAAATGCCGCCGAAAGAATTCAAATACAAGCTCGATTTTTACTACCAGCAAGCGCTGATTTATTTGGTCACTCTTATATTGTATGCAGGAGTGAAGGGAAGTTTCATCGAGAATGAGTTCACGCTGGTGTTCAGAGACCCGATCCTGTACATCATCGCCTTTTTTGTTGTGGTTGCGTTCGTTACGCTGGCGCTCAACAAGATTCGAGACCGGAAGCTTATTGTGGAACAGGGGGCAATCATATTTCAGCATAAGTTTACGAGAAGGGAAATTCCATTCTCGGAGATCGAATGGTTTCATATTGGGCGAGAACGGTCTGTCCAGACGGCGGGAAGATTTCAGGTGATAGTGTTCAAAGTGCAGGGACGCCGGCGGCTGTACAGAATTCGCGTAGGAAGGTACGAACGGGAAAAAGAATTGATCGCGGAGATGGAGCGTGTAGCTGCCAAGGTTCCCAGGGGGGAACGACAGAGGTTCAGGGTGCGGAGTAAGGCGTAAACAGTAAACAGTGAACAGTATGCAGAGAAAGCATGGTGCTGTTCATAAAAAATCTATTTTACGAAAATGTTCAGTTCAATTAAGAAAATTCATTTTGTCGGCATTGGCGGCATCGGCATGAGCGGTATTGCGGAAATACTGATCGACCAGGGCTTCAGAGTGAGCGGGTCGGACAGAGCGTTGAGTGAAGTGACGGAGCACCTCCAGTCGCTCGGCGCGTCAATCTATGAAGGGCACAAAGCGGAGAATCTTGCCGCCGATGTCGACACACTTGTCTATTCATCGGCCGTTGCCTCGGAGAATCCCGAACTCGCCGAAGCCGTGCGGCGGAAAATTCCGATCGTCCGCCGCGCTGAAATGCTGGCGGAAGTGATGCGGCTGAAATACGGCATCGGCATCGCCGGCACCCATGGAAAAACGACAACAACGTCGATGGTAAGCCTTGTGCTGCTCGAAGGGGGTCTGGATCCGACGGTCATCGTCGGCGGAAAACTGAGCGGACTCGGCGGTACAAACGCACGCCTCGGCAAGGGAGATTTCATCGTCGTTGAAGCGGACGAGTTCGACCGTTCGTTCTTATCCATCACGCCGACGATTGCTGTTTTGACGACGCTTGAGACGGATCATCTTGATTGCTACAGAGACCTTGAAGACATCAAGGGAGCGTTTATTCAATTTGCAAACAAAGTTCCGTTTTATGGATTTATCGTCTTGTGCCTTGACGAGCCCGCACTCCAGGACATCATGCCGCAGATCAGCAAGAAAAAACTTCTCACATACGGCCTGACGCCCCAGGCGGATATTCAAGCGATTGATATTCACCATAAAGAAAACACGAGCACGTTTACATTAGCACGCGGTTTCGACGAGCTTGGACAGGTAACGCTGCAGATTCCGGGAAAACATAATATTCAAAATGCGCTGGCGGCGATCGCCGTTGGCCTGCAGCTCGGAATCCCATTTTCAAAAGTGAAGGCGGGCATTGAGAAATTCACGGGTGTGTACCGCCGCTGGGAGAAAAAGGGGGAAGTGAATGGGATTACCGTGTATGATGATTATGCTCATCACCCGACTGAATGCAGGGCAACGCTCTCAGGAGTAAAATCCGGATGGCGGAGAAGAGTCGTGTGCGTGTTTCAGCCGCACCTGTATTCGCGAACGCGGGATTTCTATGAAGAATTTGGCAAAGCGTTTCTTCTTGCGGACGTGCTCGTGCTGACCGACGTCTACCCGGCACGTGAAGAACCGATTCAGGGTGTTACGGGTGAGTTGATCGCGAATGCCGCGAAACAGTTCGGGCACAAAGACGTGCATTATGTCCAGGACAAAAAACAACTTCCGGAATATCTGAAAAAGAACACCCGCCCGGGAGACATTGTCATAACCATGGGTGCGGGGGATATATGGAAGTTCGGAGAAGAATTCTTAAAGCAATTAAAAATTAAGAATTAATAATTATGAATTTGCAAAACACAAAATCAGCACATCTGTTCAGTAAAAACATTCTTAATTTTTAATTATTAATTCTTAATTAAAGAATGGTTTCTGTCGAAGACATACGGAAAGTTTTTCGCGGACATATCGCAGTTGCCGAGCCGCTTGCGAAGTATACATCGTTTCGGATCGGCGGTCCGGCGGATTTCTATTTGGAACCCGTCGACAAATTTGATTTGATTGAAGTTGTCCGCGTTTTCAAAAAATTAAATTACCGGTTTATGATTATCGGAAAAGGTTCGAACCTTCTCATCAGCGATAAAGGATTTCGGGGGGCTGCGATCAATCTTGAGGAAGGATTGGGAACCGTCAGTATCGAACACGGTGTGATCGTCGCAGATGCTGGCGTCCGATTGAGCAAGTTTGTCGATTTCTGTATTCAGCACGAGAAAGCAGGCGTTGAAATGCTGGCCGGGATTCCTGGAACAATCGGCGGCGCGGTGATCATGAATGCGGGAGCGTACGGAGGAGAAATTTCCGACCATCTCATTGAAGTGGAAATCTACCGGGACGATGCAATCCAGAAAATCAAAAAAGCAGAGGCAGGGTTTTCATACCGGCGATCGGGATTCGCCCGCGATGTGATATTGAATGCATCGTTCGCGCTGCCGCACGGCAGTTTATCGGAACTCTTAAAGCGGCGGCGAGAATTGTTGCTGAAACGGAATCAATCGCAGCCGCTGAATTTGCCAAATTCGGGGAGCATGTTCAAGAATCCGGAAGGAACATTCGCAGCGAAACTTGTGGAAGAGGCAGGGTTGAAAGGCAAACAAATCGGCGAGGCCCAGATTTCCGAAAGGCACGGTAATTTTATCGTCAACCATGGTGATGCAACAGCGAGCAATGTTTTTGATTTGGTACGGTTAGCACGGAAGAAGGTATTCGAACGGAGCGGTATAAAGCTTGAACTCGAGGTCAAATTGGTAGGATTTAAGGAAGAAGAAATAGCCGAGGCGGTGAGATGACGGATAGGGACCACGACATGCAGTCGATGGAGCCGCCCCACGGGAAGAAAGTGTACGGAATATTCGCGCTGCTGTTCATCTTTGTGCTGGCAGCGTGGATTGGAACGATGCAATGGAAAGAACATCTCACTATCAGCGGCATTATTGTTGAAGGCGAGCACATCGTGACGAGGGAAGAAATTGTTGCACTCGCACACGTTTCATTGAAGACAAAAATGTACGACATCGATTTGTTGTCTATAAAGAAAAATATTCAGCAGAATCACTTTGTAAAAAATGTAGTTGTAACACGTGATGCACCGGCAACGGTCAGAATTTCGGTAGAAGAACGGACTCCGATCGCTCTTCTTTCCATTCCGGGAAGGTCCGACATGCTGTATATCGATGACGAAGGGTATGTCCTTCCACATATTTCATCGCAGGCAATATTTGATCTTCCCGTCATCAGTGGAATCGATTCGCTCGCGGATGTGACGGTTGGACAGCGCACAACGCATGCCGATGTGCTCGCTGCGCTGGAAGCGTTGGAAACCGCCCGGCGTGTTAGCAGTGAACTCTTCCACCTCGTTTCGGAAGTAAAAATTCACAGCGGTCATGACATGGTGCTCTATTCCGCGGATACCGGTGTTCCGATCATATTCGGAAGAGGTGATGCGGCAAAGAAAATGGTGAAACTCGACGCCTTCTGGAAAAAATTTATCGCTGAGCAAGGCTCTCAGGATATTCGTTACATTGACATCCGCTTCGATGACCAGGTGGTCGTTTCATCGGTCAAACCGGCGGATTCCCACACTATCAAGAAATCGTCATAGTCCGAAAGACTCATTCGGAAAAAAAGGAAGCAGCATGGAAAATATTTACGTTGGATTGGATATCGGTACGACAAAAGTATGTGCGATCGTCGCGTCGTTGAGCGAGAACGGCGAAGTTAACATTCTCGGCATCGGAAAAAGTAAATCCGAAGGATTGACCCGAGGCGTTATCACGCATATTGAAAAAACAATTGCTTCCATTCAGGCAGCGGTTCGTGAAGCAGAACTGCAGTCGGGTGCGAAGATTCGCACCGTTGTCGCAGGGATCGCGGGGGACCATGTCCAAAGTTTTCAGAGCCGCGGCGTTATCGCGATCAGCGGACCGGATCAGGAAATCACGCAGGCCGACGTGGACCGCCTTATTGAGGATACGAAGAAAGTCGCACTTCCGTCCGATAGAAAAATTATTCACGTCATCCCACAGGAATTCATTGTGGACGGACAGGACGGTGTCTACGACCCTGTCGGGATGTCCGGCGTCCGCATGGAGGCAAACGTTCACATTATTACCGGGCTTGTTTCTGCGGCGCAGAATATTTTGAAATGCGTGCAGCGTGCCGGCGTTTCGGTGAGCGACATCGTTCTTGAGCCGATTGCGTCGAGCGACGCCGTTCTCGACAAAGAAGAAAAAGAAGTCGGTGTTGCTCTCGTGGACATCGGCGGCGGCACGACCGACCTCGCGGTCTTTGAAGACCGCACGATCAGGCACACGGCGGTCATCGGTATTGCTGGGAAAAAAGTCACCGACGACATCCGCCGCGGGCTGGGAATCCTTTCCGACCAGGCGGAGCAGTTGAAGATCACTCACGGGCATGCACATTTGCCCTCCATTATGGAGAACGAACCGATCACGGTTCCCGGCATCGGCGGACGGCCGCCGCTGGACATCGACCAGCGTTTATTGTGCCAGATTATTCAACCGCGCATGGAAGAAATTTTGGAGATCGCGGCGATGGAAATCAAACGCTCTGGATACCAGAAGCATCTATCGGCAGGAGTTGTGCTGACGGGCGGCGGCTCGCTCATTAAAGGAACGGCAGACCTTGCCCGCGAAGTGCTTGGAATGCCGGTGAAGATCGGGATTCCGCAGGGATTTCGAGGAGGGCTTGTCCGCGAAATAGAAAACCCGATGTACGCAACCGGTGTTGGGCTCGTACACCATGCTATCAAACATCGCCAGAGGCCTAATATTGAAAACATCAGAGGGACAAAAATGGATGGAAAATTTCCAACCATATTGAAAAGGATGAAGGGATGGTTTGACGAGCTGTGAGAAAGCAATCAGTAGGCAGTAGTCAGTATTTTAGATAGTGACATATTTTTTTGGGGGAAAGATGCACCGATTCAGAGAATTAATAGTATATCAAAAGGCTTTAATGTTAACGCATGAAATTCGTCAATTGACAAAGCGATTTCCGAAAGAAGAATTGTATTCACTTACGTCGCAAATGAATCGGGCCGGTGATTCAATCGTCTTAAATATTGCAGAAGGAGCTGGCAATTATTCGCGGAAAGAATTCTGAAAGTTCCTCGGATATTCGATTCGATCAGGGTACGAATGTATCGGCTGTTTAGATATTGCGCTTGAGAATAAATTTATCAACCCAGATGAAAAAGAAAGTGTCTTTAAAAATATCGATGAAGTAATTGCAAGGCTTGTTGGCCTACAAAAAAGCTTATTAAAATAGATACTTATTACTGAAGACGGAATACTGAAAACCAAAATTATTAACATCACATACATCACTCACTAAACACAAAGGAGTACCATGATAGAACTTGACAACCCCAAAGACGGCGGCGCGAAGATCCGTGTAGTGGGAGTTGGCGGCGGCGGGAGCAACGCGATTGTCAGCATGATTGACAAAGGGCTCAGCGGCGTTGACTTTATTTGCATCAACACCGACACGCAGGCCCTTGAGCGAACGAACGCTCCGAACAAGATTCAGATTGGAAAGAATCTTACCCGCGGACTAGGTGCCGGCGCAGACCCGAGCATCGGTCATCGCGCGGCTGAGGAAGACCGCGAAGAAATTGCACGTGCTCTTGCGGGGAGCGATATGGTGTTCATTACCGCCGGTATGGGAGGCGGCACGGGCACCGGCGGCGGACCCGTTGTAGCGAACATTGCAAAAAGCCTCGGTGCACTCGTCGTCGGCATTGTAACGAAACCATTCAACTGCGAAGGAAAGAAACGATTAACGCAGGCGGAATATGGTCTTGAGGAATTGAAAAAACAAGTCGACACACTCATCGTCATTCCGAATCAAAAACTTCTTTCGATCGTCGAAAAAACCACGCCGCTTGAAGAAGCATTTGAAATCTGCAACCGCGTTCTTCACAACGCAACCCGCGGTATTTCTGAATTGATCACCGTTCCCGGTCTGATCAACCTCGATTTTGCCGATGTCCGCACAATCATGCGCGAGATGGGAGATGCGTTGATGGGGTCGGGCGTTGCAACCGGAGAAAACAGAGCCGTCGAGGCGGCGAACGCAGCGATCTCAAGCCCCTTGCTCGAAGGCGTTTCGATCGCCGGAGCGCAGGGCGTTCTCGTCAACATTACCGGCGGAAAAAATTTATCGCTGGTTGAAGTTGATGAGGCGACGAGCATCATTCATGAAGCTGCAGGCGATGATGCTAACGTTATTCTTGGCGCAGTAATCGACGAGTCGATGACGGAAGAATTGATGGTCACGGTTATCGCGACCGGTTTCAACAGGAAAGCTTCTGCAACGGCGCGTCCGTCAAAGAATGTCCGCGTGCTCGATCATATTCCGACGGGAGTGCAGGACTTGAAAAAAATGGATGAACCGGCCTACATCCGTAAAGGATTCCAAATTCCGTCGCCGACGATGCAGGCGAACGAATCCCGATTTTCGCAGCAAACGTCCGACCGCGGCGATACTGACAAACCCGCATTCTTACGGAAAATCATGGATTGATGTTTTTGTGAGTGATGTGATGAGGCGTCCCGTTCGGTCGAATAAGCTGAACGGGACGTTTATGTTTGTCAGGGTGATTGAAATAGCTTTCTTCCTTGCTTCTCCCTTCCCGATTCTCTAAATTTTCTTTATGAGAAAAATTATCCTGGGCATTCTCTGCACCTTGGCGGCTTATGGAGCCGTTGAGTCCCAGCCAAAGCGCATCGAATCGCAGTTTCGCATTGCTCGTCTTAAATATTCGGGCGGGGGAGATTGGTACAACGGCCCATCGGAAGAAGTGAATCTTCTCGCATTTGCAAAGCAGCATGCAGGCATCGACACCTACCCTACGTACGAGTTCACCGAAATTTCGGATGATAAATTTTTTTCATATCCGTTTGTGTTCATGACAGGACACGGCGGCATCGTTTTTTCCGATTACGAGGTGAATCGGCTGCGGACATATCTTGAACATGGCGGCTTTCTTTATGCCGACGATGACTACGGCATGGATAAGGCATTCCGCCGCGAGATCAAAAAAGTTTTCCCCGAAGAACAGCTCCTCGAACTCCCCTTCTCATACGGCCTGTACCATTGTGTTTTCGATTTCCCTAATGGTGTCCCGAAAACTCACGAGCATAACGGTAAACCGCCCCAGGGATTTGGAATTTTCTATAAGGGCCGGCTTGTTGTGTACCTATACGTACGAATCCAATCCAAGCGACGGCTGGGACGACCCGGATGTGCACGGTGATCCGGAAGAGAAAAGGCAGGAAGCGCTCCGGTTTGGTACCAATTTACTTTTTTGGGTGCTGACGCAGTGAAGAGTGAAAAGTCATT
>CAWJKX010000086.1:0-4034 GCA_963843065.1 uncultured Bacteroidota bacterium | reverse complement strand
AGGTTCTCCGGTGCCCTCTGATCTCCGCTTCGTCCCGAATACCGCCGAGCGAAATGCGGACGAATTTTCTTCCAAGAGCCCGCGCGATCGATTTTGCGAGGGATGTTTTTCCGACGCCCGGCGGTCCGACCAGGCACAAAATCTGTCCCTTCATCTCTTTTACGAGATTAAGTACGGCAATGTGCTCAAGAATCCGCTCCTTCGGTTTTTCCAACCCGAAATGATCCTCGTCGAGGATTCCTTTGACGTGGTCGACCTTCAGGTTGTCTTTCGTCCGCTTTTGCCACGGAACGCCGGTCAACCAGTCGAGGTAATTGCGTGTCACCGTAAACTCCGGGGACATTGCAGGCGTTTTCTTCAGCTTGTTGAATTCCTCAACCGCTTTCGCGTGGACTTCCTTCGGCATTTTAGCTTTTTCGATCTCTTGCTTTAGTTTAGCCAGTTCGGGCGACGCTTCATCTTCGCCTAATTCGTCCTGCAAAATTTTTATTTGTTCTTGGATGAAAAATTTCCGCTGCGATTTCTGGATGTTGTCATGCACCTTGGAGTCGATCTCCCGCTCGATTTTCAGCATGCTGATTTCGCTGTTGAGAATGCGAATCAGCTCCATGAACTGCTCGCGCGTGTTGTGGATCCGCAAAATCTTCTGTTTGACCTCAACGCTCTGGACGATATTTGCCGCAATATAATAGAGTCGCCGCTGTCCGTCTTTTATATTTTCGTACGCAGAAAGCACCTCCGGAGGAATGGCCCGGTTTGCGCGGACATATTCCGAAAAAAGCGTCGAGGCATGCCTGATGATCGCATCCATTTCGGTATTCTCTTCAGGGACACCTGCGTGAATCTCTACTTCCGCCTGCAGATATTTTTCGTTCGTTACATATTTCTTGATTGACGCCTGTACGATGCCGTCCACAAGAATCTTCAGCAAACCGTTGGGGAGTTTGAGAATCTGGATGATCTTCGCGACGACGCCCTCTTTATAGATGTCATCGGCGCCCGGCTCGTCGATCGACGGGTCCTGCTGCGCAGCGAGAAAGATGTACTTCTCATTCTCCAGTGCGTAATTTGCCGCGCGGAGCGACGATTCACGGCCGACCAGCACGGGAAAAATCATATACGGGAATATCACGACATCGCGCAACGGAAGAACGGGCAACGTTGCGGGGATCGTATCAACCTTGGATTCTTTTTCTTTTACTTTTTCGATAGCCATCTCAAAAACGCTCGAATTCAATATGAATGAACATAGACAGAAAAAGCGGGAAAACAATCCGCTTGATTTGGGTGTACTATATTTATCGTTGTGTGTTAAAAAGGTACTGATAATTTGAGGGGATGTCAAGGCAATGATCATCCGCTACCGGGTATTCGCGATTATAGAGAGGCACTTTTTTCCAGTCAATAACGAAGTGATTGCAAGAAACGAGACAAGCAAAATTAGAACTGCAATTTGGTGTTTCAGCTTTTGCGGAGCAGACGAAGGCTGTTCAGCACAACGAGGAGTGTCACACCATCGTCTGCAATGACGGCCATCCACAATGTTGCAACGCCGAAGACAGCAAGGAGCAGAAAGGCGCATTTCATAATCAATGCAAGGGCGATGTTCTGCCTTAACACTGACATTGTTCTCTTGCCGATTGAAATCAGTGAGGAAATTTTTGACAGGTCGTCCTTCATCAATATAACGTCAGCGGTCTCCAACGCAACATCCGTCCCCGTCATTCCCATGGCGATGCCGAGAGACGATGCAGCGAGCGCCGGTGCGTCGTTTACTCCATCCCCGACCATTGCAATGCTTCTGTGCTTCGATTTCATCCTGTTGACTAATGCAACTTTATCGGCGGGTAATAACTCGCCGAAGTAATCGTTGATCCCAAGATCGGATGCTGTTGAGCGCACTGCACCGTTGCCGTCCCCCGAAATCATGATGATTTCTTCCACGCCGCTATCTCGCAAGTGCTGAATGACAGCACAGCTTTCGCTGCGGACGGAGTCGGCAACACCGATGATGCCTAACACTTGATCCGGCGAACACACAATCGTGGTTGTCTTGCCCTGATTCTCCAGCACATTCAACTTTGACTCGACCGCTGCAGAACACAATCCTCGTTCTTCAACGAATTGATGATTGCCGATCGTGTACTGGTGATCGTCAACCTGAATGATGATCCCGCGCCCTGCAATAGAATCGAAGTGGCCAACGTTCGTAGATAGGTCAAGATTTTCTTCTTCGGCTTTGGCAATGATTGCGCGGGCGATCGAATGCTCGGATTGTAATTCACCGAGGGCTGCGATACGGAGGATTTCTGCGGGGGGAACGGAATTCAACGGCACAATATCCGTCACCGACGGCAGGCCGTATGTCAAGGTTCCGGTTTTATCAAAAAGAATTGCCCTAAGTTTGCTCGCTTCTTCAAGATAGCGGCCTCCTTTGATGAGGATGCCCTGGCGGGCCGCAGCCGTAAGCCCGGTAATGATCGTTACGGGTGTTGAAATAACCAGCGCACACGGACATGCAATAACCAGCAAAACCAATCCCCGGTAAAACCACAATCCAAACGCTTGTGAAAATAAAAGCGGCGGAACCAGCACGACAAGCATTGCAATGCCCAGCACGACCGGCGTATACATCTTTGCAAAGCGGTCCACAAAATCTTGCGAGGGGGACCGTTGGGCCTGGGCTTCTTCGACCAGGTGGACGATGTGAGCGAGCGTTGTATCTTTGCCGACGCTGGTTGCTTTGATTTCAAGCGATCCCCGTTCGTTTATTGTACCGGCGTACACTGCGACGCCGACAGTTTTCTCCACTGAACGTGATTCGCCCGTGATCGCCGATTGATTGACAAACGATTTCCCCTTTGCGACGACACCGTCGACGGAGATTTTTTCGCCAGGCCGAATAATAACGACATCTCCCGCCTCAATTTCCTCAACCGGAACTGTTATTTCGACAAAATTTCTGCGGATTGTTGCCGTCAATGGGGCCATTTCCATCAGCGATGCAATGGCCTTTCTTGTCCGCCTCACGCTCATTTCTTCCAGGAGTCCTGCAACCGCAAACAAAACAATCACAGCAGCTCCTTCTTCCCATTTCCCTATCGCTATTGCGCCGAGCACCGCAATTGACATAAGGACGTTCATGTCCAGTGAGAATGTGAACGCAGCCTTCCATCCTTTTAGCGCAACTTTCCAGCCCCCTACAATAATTGCGATCGCATATAAAGGAATGAGAAATACCTGTCCTATTCCGAGCGCCGACAGACAGATTCCGGAAACTGCGGCCGCGGCGGCGACCGCCGTAACAATTGCAGCACGATGTCTTCTGAAGAATGATTGCGGCAAATCCGGCTGAAGAGAAAAAACCTTAGCGGTAAAACCAACCTCGCGCAGTGCCGCCACAAGGATATTGGGCTTCAGTGAATGTGTTACATGCAGTTTACGGGCAACGAGGTTAAATTTGTATTCCTCAATCCCAGCTAATGACCGAAGCTTTTTCTCAATAATAACCTGTTCGTCTGCGCAGCACATTCCCTCGACGTAGAAAACAGAGTGTTGGTTAACGGTCTCGCTCATGCTGACTCCGAGATATGCCGTGTTGCCAGGCGGATAAGGTCCTCGATGTGTTCGTCATCCAGAGAGTAGTAGGCCATTTTTCCGTCGCGGCGCTGTTTGATAAGGCGCAGTGTTTTCAGGATGCGAAGCTGGTGCGATATCGCCGATTCGCTCACGTGGAGCAATGCGGCGACATCCTGAACGCATAGCTCTTCGTGCGTCAGCGCGAGGACAATTTTCAAGCGCGTCGGGTCGCTCAGCACTTTGAAGATCTCGCTGAGGCTGGTGATCGTTTCATAGTTCAACAACGCTTTCTTTGCCGACTTTACTTTTTGCGAGTTGACGTATTCGTGTGCCATGAGGATGTCCAATTTATAGAACAAACGATTGAACAGCTGTTCAGATGTAACGTATTAAAATTTCTTCAGAATGTCAAGCCAAGATGGGAAACATCGGGGAAACCGCCGGCGAAAACGTTA
>CAWJKX010000085.1:0-15052 GCA_963843065.1 uncultured Bacteroidota bacterium | reverse complement strand
GTCGTGGTGATAGAATGCGGCGCTGCAATCGATCCGTTTGATCCAGGACAAAATGCATTCTTCAGTATCGCTCTTTTACGATGATCTTCAACTCAATGGCCCCGTCGATCCGTTGACGCTCCATGTTCCCCCCGACGCACGGCGGGTTACGAAAGAATAAAATCTTGCATCCCGTTTTCACTGGACATTTCATGAAGCGCTTACTGATGTTCATTCTCCTGGCCGCAGTGCTGTGTCCCGTTGTGGACGGCGGCGCGCAGGACATCAAGAAAAAGGAACGGGCACTCGAGCAGCTTCGGAAAGAAATCGATGCGTACGAACAACGCATTGAGGAGAGCGAGAAGAAGGAAAAAGTGACGCTCGAGCGGCTCGACAACTACGAGAAGCAAAGCAACCTGATTCATTCGCTCCTTTCGGAACTCGTAGATGAGGAAGGGCAGCTTCAAACGTCGATCGCCCTCGCGTCGGACAACATCAGCTTCCTGGAAAAACAGCTCTCCTTCCTTAAACTTCACTACGCAAAATATGTGGCCGCGGTGTACAAGTTCGGCAGGGTGTACGACCTGGAAACACTCCTCTCCTCAAACTCCATCAACCAGCTCTATATCCGGATTAATACCTGAAACGATTCTTGGAACAACGCAAAAAGGATTAGAAAAAATCCAGGATAAACGGCTTATTCTTGAGTCCGAGAAAGTCGAGTTGCAGGAAAAGCTCAGCGAACAGCGGGAAGTGATTTCGAGTAAAGAGAAGGAAGAACAATTCCTGCAACATAAAAAACACAAACGAGCCCGGGCACTAAAGGAAATCCGAAAAGACAAAGCGGCGATGAAAAAAGAGTTGGTGAGAAAAACACAGGCCGCCCAGGAGTTGGAAAACCTTATTACCGACCTTGTCGAGAAAGAACGTATCCGAAAGGAGCACGAAGCGAACCGTGCACGCGAGCGTGCCGCTGAGCGCGAACGATTGAAATTGAAAGAACCGGAGGAAACGCCGGTTGAAGCAGGAACGCTGTTTGAATCGCTGAAGGGAAAATTGCCATGGCCGGTGTCGGCAGGGGCCGTCGTTGCGCACTTTGGCAATCATGTGCATCCCGTGATGAAAACGGTCACGCAGAACACCGGAATCGATATTTCGATCGAAAGCGGGTCGCCGGTGAAATCCGTTGCCGATGGAGAAGTGGCGATGATTCACTGGCTGCCGTCGTACGGCAATCTCGTTATTCTCAGACACGCCGGCGGATTCCATACCGTCTACGCGCATCTCTCTGATATCGTGGTGTCTGAAGGGCAGCAGGTGACGGACGGTATGGTGATAGCAAAAAGCGGCGATTCTGTCTCCGGCAGTATTCTCCATTTTGAAGTCTGGAAAGAGAAAGAAAAGCAAAACCCCGAAGCATGGCTTTCGAAACACCGCCGGTGACATTTTCTATGTCCCGTTGTCCTGCTTCAGCGAGACTCGCTTGCTCACAATGAGCAATATACCCGCCTGCATCAAAAAGCTTGTCATCCAAAGTAAACCCTTGCTGTCCATCACCACGACTTGACATTCTATGGAAAATTCCATAATCTACATCTGAACAGTTGTTCAATCGTTTGTTCTATGAATTGGATATCCCCATGACACACGAATACGTCAACTCGCAAAAAGTGAAGTCGGCGAAAAAAGCGTTGTTGAACTATGAAACGATCACCAGCCTCAGCGAGATTTTCAAAGTGCTGAGCGACCCGACGCGCTTGAAGATTGTCCTCGCGCTGACACACGAAGAATTATGCGTTCAAGATGTCGCTGCGTTGCTGCACGTCAGCGAATCGGCGATATCGCACCAGCTTCGCATCCTGAAAACACTGCGCCTTATCAAACAGCGCCGCGACGGAAAATTGGCCTACTATTCGCTGGACGACGAACACATCGAGG
The DNA here is from genome assembly GCA_963843065.1 of uncultured Bacteroidota bacterium. Taxonomy (GTDB): domain Bacteria; phylum Bacteroidota; class Ignavibacteria; order UBA10030; family UBA8401; genus JAGVPT01. Next base: position 13,135 of record CAWJKX010000085.1, on the reverse strand, counting down.
ACCTTATACGCGTGGCAACCCGGCATATCTCGGAGTCAGCATGAGCGAGACCGTTAACCAACACTCTGTCTTCTACGTCGAGGGAATGTGCTGCGCGGACGAACAGGTTATTATTGAGAAAAAGCTTCGGTTATTAGATGGGATTGAGGAATACAAATTTAACCTCGTTGCCCGAAAACTGCATGTAACGCATTCGCTAAAGCCCAATATTCTTGTGGCGGCGCTGCGCGAGGTTGGTTTTACCGCTAAGGCTTTTTCTCTTCAACCGGATTTGCCGCAATCATTCTTCAGAAGACATCGTGCTGTTATTGTTACGGCGATCGCATATAAAGGAATGAGAAATACCTGTCCTATTCCGAGCGCCGACAGACAGATTCCGGAAACTGCGGCCGCGGCGGCGACCGCCGTAACAATTGCAGCACGATGTCTTCTGAAGAATGATTGCGGCAAATCCGGCTGAAGAGAAAAAACCTTAGCGGTAAAACCAACCTCGCGCAGTGCCGCCACAAGGATATTGGGCTTCAGTGAATGTGTTACATGCAGTTTACGGGCAACGAGGTTAAATTTGTATTCCTCAATCCCAGCTAATGACCGAAGCTTTTTCTCAATAATAACCTGTTCGTCTGCGCAGCACATTCCCTCGACGTAGAAAACAGAGTGTTGGTTAACGGTCTCGCTCATGCTGACTCCGAGATATGCCGTGTTGCCAGGCGGATAAGGTCCTCGATGTGTTCGTCATCCAGAGAGTAGTAGGCCATTTTTCCGTCGCGGCGCTGTTTGATAAGGCGCAGTGTTTTCAGGATGCGAAGCTGGTGCGATATCGCCGATTCGCTGACGTGGAGCAATGCGGCGACATCCTGAACGCATAGCTCTTCGTGCGTCAGCGCGAGGACAATTTTCAAGCGCGTCGGGTCGCTCAGCACTTTGAAGATCTCGCTGAGGCTGGTGATCGTTTCATAGTTCAACAACGCTTTCTTTGCCGACTTTACTTTTTGCGAGTTGACGTATTCGTGTGCCATGAGGATGTCCAATTTATAGAACAAACGATTGAACAGCTGTTCAGATGTAACGTATTAAAATTTCCTCAGAATGTCAAGCCAAGATGGGAAACATCGGGGAAACCGCCGGCGAAAACGTTACCGCCGGCGTTTCGAAAGCCAGGCTTCGGGGTTTTGTTTTTCTTTCTCTTTCCAGACTTCAAAATGGAGAATACTGCCGGAGACAGAATCGCCGCTTTTCGCTATCACCATACCGTCCGTCACCTGCTGCCCTTCGGACACCACGATATCAGAGAGATGCGCGTAGACGGTATGGAATCCGCCGGCGTGTCTGAGAATAACGAGATTACCGTACGACGGCAGCCAGTGAATCATCGCCACTTCTCCATCGGCAACGGATTTCACCGGCGACCCGCTTTCGATCGAAATATCGATTCCGGTGTTCTGCGTGACCGTTTTCATCACAGGATGCACATGATTGCCAAAGTGCGCGACGACGGCGCCGGCCGACACCGGCCATGGCAATTTTCCCTTCAGCGATTCAAACAACGTTCCTGCTTCAACCGGCGTTTCCTCCGGTTCTTTCAGTTTCAATCGTTCGCGCTCAGCTGCACGCTCCCGCGCACGGTTCGCTTCGTGTTCCTTTCGGATCCGCTCTTTCTCGACGAGATCGGTAATAAGGTTTTCCAATTCCTGGGCGGCCTGTGTTTTCCTCACCAACTCTTTTTTCATCGCCGCTTTGTCTTTCCGGATTTCCTTCAGTGCCCGGGCTCGTTTGTGTTTTTTGTGTTGCAGGAATTGTTCTTCCTTCTCTTTACTCGAAATTATATCCTGCTGTTCGTTGAGTTTCTCCTGCAGTTCGACTTTCTCGGATTCAAGAATAAGCCGTTTATCCTGGATTTTTTCTAGATCTTTTTTGCGTTGTTCCGAGAATCGTTTCAGGTATTCAATTCGGATATAGAGCTGGTTGATGGAGTTTGAGGAGAGAAGTGTTTCCAGGTCGTACACCCTGCCGAACTTGTACACCGCGACCACATATTTTGCGTAGTGAAGCTTAAGGAAGGAGAGCTGTTTTTCCAGGAAGCTGATGTTGTCCGACGCGAGGGCGATCGACGTTTGAAGCTGCCCTTCCTCATCCACGAGTTCCGAAAGGAGCGAGTGAATAAGGTTGCTTTGCTTCTCGTAGTTGTCGAGCCGCTCGAGCGTCACTTTTTCCTTCTTCTCACTCTCCTCAATGCGTTGTTCGTACGCATCGATTTCCTTCCGAAGCTGCTCGAGCGCCCGCTCCTTTTTCTTGATGTCCTGCTCGCTGCCGTTCACAACGGGACACAGTATCGCAGCCAGGAGAATCAATATCGGTAAGCGCTTCATGACATGTCCAGTGAAAACGGGATGCAAGATTTTATTCTTTCGTAACCCGCCGTGCGTCGGGAGGAACATGGAGCGTCAACGGATCGACGGGGCCATTGAGTTGAAGATCATCGTAAAAGAGAGATACTGAAGATTGCATTTTGTCTTGGATCAAACGGATTGATTGCAGCGCCGCAGTTCTATCACCCCGCCGGTCGTACTCGAAACGTTCTTCACTCCACACGTCCCCTGCAGAATCAATGTGTACAATGCCGGTAATGAGGAGCGCCCGGTTGTCAATGTTGTACTGTGTTGCTCCGTTTTTTTGGTGAAAAATGAGAATGTATGAATCATCGTCAACGGTAAAACTGTCCGGCAAGATCTCTTCCGGTAAGAACGTCCGCGTACCGCAAAACATATCGACGACATCATCAGGGTCGATACGAATATTCATGAATACCGGCAGATTGTCCCTGCTCATGTCGCCTTCCATTACCTCGTTTTTAAAGCTGTTGTAGAATACGTAATGGCCTTTTGCAAAGAGCGCCGATGCCACGTGGATACCGAACGGCCCTTCGATATCGACAAGAACCGAGTCCGGCCTTTTCAGACGGAGCTCAAACGAACCCGAACTGGCGAATGAGGGAGACTCGACCGAAATGGATCCTTTTGCTTGGAGGGTGGCAACATCGTGTCTGCGGGAGTTCACGGCGGCGATTACCTGCTGTGCAGAATAATTCGTCCCCGGCCCACGGAGTTCTTTGGTCGGAGCACAACCGGAGATCGCAATGACCGAGCAGAAGATCAGCACTCTTTTCATAATGAGCCGCGCGCCAGCTTCTCTTTAAGCTGCGCGTTTTTCGAATCCCGTTCCAGTGCCTTCGCCCAATATTCCTTTGCCTTGTCGAACTGGCTCAATTTTGAATAAATATCGCCGAGATGCTCGTACACAACAGCGCTCACTTCTCCGGCATCGATCGCCTGCTTAACGTACTTTTCCGCTTCAGTATAGTTGCCGAGTTTAAAGTAGATCCAGCCAAACGTGTCGAGATACGAGCCGTTGGCAGAATCTTTCGCGAGCGACTCTTTCGACATCACAAAGGCGCGGTCAAGCTGCTCGCCGCGTTCAGCCAAACTGTACGCGTAATTATTGAGCACCATCGCGTTGAGCGAATCTACTTTCAGGGCGGCTTCGAACGTTTTGTCGGATTCGGTATAACGTTTCAGAGCATCGTACGTCGAAGCAAGCGAAGAGAGTGCATTGATATCCTTGGGGTTGATTTCGATGGCACGCTGCAGCGGGGCAACGGCATCCTCGTTGCGATCCACTCGTGTATACCCATACCCGAGCAGAAAATTTATCCCGCCGTCGTTCGGGACAATCTGGCGCGCTTTTTCGAGAACCGATACAGCCTGGTTGAAGTCTTTTTTATCGAACAGGATCGATCCCAGATACCACCATGCTTCGGCATTCCAGCCGGCAACTTTCGTCACTTTGTCGAAATACTGGTACGCAGCACTGTCATTTTTTTCAACGATAGCCAGCCGGCCGAGATAAAACATCGGACGCCAATCGTCGGGATAGTGATTGAGAAAATCCACGAACTGTGCTTTCGCGTTCTCGAGCAATGTTGAATCTTTTTGGCTTTGCTCGAGGTAAGCGACTGCAATTCTAAAACGAGTGTCCGCTGAAAGTGAGTCGCTCTTCAAAATTGTTTCAAATTGTCCGCGTGCCTTGTCCCATTTATCCTGCTGTAAATAAATCTCAGCAAGAGCTCCGCGTATTTCTATACTGCCGGAGTCAGATTCCAGCAAGTCGCTGAACAACGTCAGCGCTTTATCGTATTGCGCCGACCGGATATACATCTCGCCGAGGTTTTGTTTGAGCGATATATTGCTCGGGTCTATTTTCACCATTTGCTCAAATGCGGCGGCAGCTTTATCGTACTGGTGGAGGATTGAATTCAGCTCCGCAACCTTAAAGAGCACTTCCCACTCCGGACCGTTGCGCTGGAGGATTTTATTATACATCTCCAACGCCCGCATGGGATACTTCGGCGCCAGCAATTGGGCAATATTGAACATGCTTTCCACGTGCGTGGAATCGATCTTCAAGATATCCCTGTATTCCGCGATTGCCGAGTCAATTTGGAATGCTTTGATATAAATATCGGCTAGCGTTTCGCGGTACGTTATGTTGGTTGAGTCGAGTTTCACAGCCTCGGTCGCCATTTCCGCTGCCAGGGCGGGTTTGTTCAATGCAAAGTAATCTTTCGCAAGCGCATAAAAGATTGCCGGGTCTTTGTCATACCGGAGCGCATCCTGAAATTCGATTATCGCTTCTGCGTACTGGCTTTTACTTTCCAGCAGCGATCCGTCGATAAAATGCTGCAGCGCAATTGACTTTTGGTCGCTGCGGGCTTGTTCTTCGGCTTCACTCGGCTTCTGTGTAACCTGGACTTCCTTTTGCGAAGAGCATCCTGACGCCCCGATAATCATGGCCATTACCAGCACAGTGCTGCAAAACTTCTCGCTCATACGGCTTCATCCTTCCTGATTCATTGTAAAAATATATCACTTTCGATGATGAGTTACAATACAGCAGCCAAGTGAGGCCATCACTCCGCAAATCGCGCCATTACTTAATATCGGCGGCAATATTGGAATTTTACCTGCGCCTTTTCTATTTTTTCGAAAGAAGCGGCCGATTACACGCGGTCATACGAAAGGATATGAAGGTCCCTCACACCTTTCCAGCGCGTAATCATTGGACACCGGATGTTGTCAATAGTAAAAAGATCGGCAAGACCCGGATAACGAGATTCTTCTAATAGCCCAACGTTCATGAACATTTATCCAGTTATTTTAGAAGGGAAGCGCGTCAGGCTTGAGCCTTTAACGCAAGCTCACCATGCCCAACTATGCGAGATCGGTTTGGATGAAGAGTTGTGGAAACTGACCACGACGATCATTCGCACACCCGAGGATATGAAAAAGTATATCGACGCAGCCGCAAAAGATTTCTCGGACAGCAAAGCGCTGCCGTTTGCGATCATCGAGAAACCATCAAACAAGGCCGTCGGAAGCACCCGCTTCGGCAATATCGACACGACACATCGCCGTGTCGAAATAGGCTGGACGTGGATAGCAAGGCAATGGCAGCGCACCTTCATCAATACGGAAGCAAAATACCTTCTGCTTTCACATGCGTTTGACACGCTTGGGTGCATGCGTGTCGAGTTCAAAACGGATTCGACCAACAGCCGCTCACGCAACGCCCTGATGCGCATCGGTGCAAAGGAAGAAGGAGTCTTTCGCAACCATATGATTGTGCCCGGCGGGCGCATCCGCCACTCGGTCTACTTCAGCATTATCGATTCGGAGTGGAATGAAGTGAAAAAAGAGTTAGAAAAAAAATTGGCAAAGGTCTATTGATATTCCGACCTGACGCACTACTGCCTTCCCACCCCTACCTTCTTCACGACCCCCATTTTCGCCCCCAGAAACCGTTCGCCGATTTCCGTGAATTTTGCGGGGATGTCGCTCACAAAAAATTGCAGGTTCGGTTTTTCCCTGCTCACGTTTTTCAAGCGATGCTCATCCAGCGTATTCTCCACTTCCAGCGCAGCTGCTTCGCCGGAATCGATTAACACCGCGCTTCCTTTCAACGCATTCGAGATGACATCCTTGAGCAATGGGTAATGAGTGCACCCCAGCACGAGCGTGTCAATTTTTTCCTGCGTGAACGGAAACAGATATTCCTTCGCAATCATTTCTGTCGCCTTGTGGTTGACCCACCCTTCTTCGACGAGCGGCACGAAAAGCGGACACGGACGGCTGAAGACGGAAACGGTTTCGTCTATTTGCCGGATGGCATTCGCATACGCATTGCTTGAAATCGTGCCAATCGTTCCGATAACGCCGATCCTTTTTTTCTTCGACGCGGCCGCAGCCGATTTAGCGCCGGGGATGATAACACCGACAACCGGAATCTTTGCACGCTTTTGCACAACGTCTAACGCCACCGCTGAAACGGTATTGCAGGCGACAACGATCATCTTCACGTTTTTTGAGAGAAGAAATTCCGTATCCTCTTCTGCATACTCGCGAACGACTTGCGGGGATTTTGGTCCATAAGGAACGCGAGCAGTGTCTCCGAAATAAACGATATTTTCCTGCGGCAAGCGGCGCAGGAGGGCATGAACGACGGTCAGTCCGCCGATCCCCGAATCAAAAACGCCGATGGGTTTGCTGGCATTCATACTATTGGGATGATAACTGGATGTTGATGAGTTGATAAATTCTGTGCAGAAGTTTGTCTTTAATTTGCCGCTTTCTCTCGCTGCTTCGAATCGGAGCATTATCCTCGTCAAGCACGTAAAATGAATCAACAATGCCGTCCACGCGTGTTGCGATTTTCGCGAAATGAATGTTCAGTCCGAGCTGCGAGAATGTCCGGGTCACTTTGTATAAAAATCCCACGGTATCCGGTGCATAGACATCGATGATGGTAAAATCTTGTGCGTCCTCAAAGGTAACGTCGATCCGGATGTTCGGATGGAACAGTGGCTTGGGACGGCGTTTCCAGCGGCGATGATGCCTTTCAAAAAGGTGATCGAGGGTGACGTTCCCGCGCAGAACGTCGTCAAAGTCTTGCTTGATTTTTTCAGCCTGGTCGTCGAGAAGTTTTCCTTTTGTCGCCACGTTGATAACGCGAAATTGATCGATCACGATGCCGTCATCGCGCGTAAAAATTTGTGCATCGAATATATTTGCGTCGTTTGCCGAGAGCACGCCGCACAAGCTGGACAGAAGAAACGGCGCATCGTGCGTTATCGCGGTGACCGCACTGTGCGATTCCTCATGATGGATGATCGATGAAACCGCTTCGAGGCTGCGAATACCGGCGAGATGACCGGCAATATCTTCGAGGGAAAAAATCTTGATGTACGCTTCATTGTGAATTGACGTGATGTGGCGTTCGACTTCATCGAGAGGCAATTGTTCGGACATTGTTCGAATAACCGAGCGGACCAATTTCTCGTGCTGTTCTTGCTGGAACGACACAGCTTCTTTGAACGGCAGCTTCCGCTCCAGCACACCGCGGGTCTGGAGATACAATTCCTGCAGCAGCATTTCCTTCCACGAGGTCCAGACGTTCTTGTTCACGGCGGAAAGGTCGCAATACGTGACAAGGAATAAGAGATCCAACTGCTCCGGCCGATGAAACATTTCGGCAAACTCGGCGACCGTCTTCGGGTCGCTGATGTTCCTGCGAAACGCAGTCTGTTCCATGATCAAATGATTGCGAATAAGAAACGCGACATCGTCGTACTCGTCCTTGTAATGCAGACGGTCCAGTACCCGGCGCGCGATGTCCACGCCGCGAATTTCATGCTCCTCGATGCCGTGCGGTTTCTCGATATCGTGGAAAAGCAAACCGAGAAACAAAATTTCTTTCTTTTCCAGTCTCTGATACGCTGCGGCAAGAATTCCTTTTCCGCCGGCAAGCCGTTCACGCGTGTTCGATGGCAATCAGCGTGTGCGCATCGGCGGTATAGTAATGGTAGACGCTGTGCTGAAAAAATGCAACAAGCTCTCCCCATTCAGGAATATATTTTCCGAGAACGTCGAAATCGTTCATCATTGTCAGCGTCGATGCAACGTTGGACGGCAATCGGAGAATATCCAGAAATACTGCAGCAGCATCGCCCGCCGTAATGCTCTGTGCGTTAAAGATGTGCGACGAATGGCTGAGCGCCGCAATTGTTCCCTGCAATGAATGCCCTAACGTTAACGAGTGTTTTCCGCACCAGTAGAAGGCTTTAACAATTTCAGCCGGAGTAGAAAGTTCGACAGCGGTGTTGCGCTGCAACAGTTCATCACCGCGAGCAATGAAATGACCATCAAGGATTTGCTCTTTCGGTTTTTTCCACGAAGAAGGCTCGACGCTTTTCCGAAAATGATTAATCAACCGCTGGTTCAAACGAAAAATACTGCGGGCATGAAGAAAATACTCGCGCATGAATTTTTCGACGTACTTCAGCTCTCGATCATCGCCGAACCCGAGCCCTTTGGCAATTTCCCGCTGGATGGAAAAATCGAGAGAATCGTGGATGGTCTTTGCAAAGTAGTGAGTTTCGTGCCGGGTGCGCAGTAAAAAGTTCAGCGCGTTGATCACCGCATCGCGTTCTTCTTTGGAAATCACGTTTTTGCGGTAAAACGTATCGATCATAAGCTTGCACGACGACTCGGTGTTCAGAAACGGTGATTCGGTGAAATAATCGGTATCCGTTGACCGGTAGACCCAGAGCAGATTATGGAGGTCGCGCAAACCGCCTGCGCTGTTCTTCACGTTCGGCTCGAGCAATTTCACCGAATTGCCGTATTTTTCGTGGCGCTCGTCCATTCCAACCATGATCGCTTTCACGAACACGAGGTCGAATTTTTTTTGAATCTGCCTGAAGACATCGTCGGCATACAGACCCAGCACATGCTCGCTTCCACACACAAACCTGCTTTCCAGAATCGAAGCCCATGAATCAACATCGGTCTCGTACAGATTTACACAATCCTTCACCGTCCGTACACTGTGTCCGACGTTGAAGCCGGCATCCCACAGCGAGCGGAGGAACTGTTGAATACATTCGGAGCCGGAATTTTTCGCCTTCTCGTTTTCAGCCAGGATCATCAGGTCAAAATCGGAATGAGGGCAAAGCTCGGAACGGCCGTATCCACCCAACGCAACGACGGCATAGTCGATGCCGGCCGGATTTAATTTCCAAAAATCGGAGAGAGTTGCATCCACTAGAGATGTCAGCCGGGCCGCAACGGTAAAACCGTCTGCACCGTTGCGATGCAGCTGAAATATTTGGGCAGACTCAGAGGTGTAACGTTCTTTGATTGTCACTGAAGGCGAAGGAAGAATAACTGGATTGGATAATATAAAGAAGAACGGCACGACTTACAAATGGCTAGAAGTTATCCCAAAAATTGCACTCGCGCAAATCTCAAGGGGGATGGCTTCGCCAGACGCAAAGTCGCGAGTTGGTAGTAAACGACTACCATCAAAGATGGTGGCTTTTGAAAAGAAAAAGCAAGTCATTCCGCGCTTGACGCGGAATCCAGAGTCAATCAACGGAACTGGATTCCGGTTCTTCGTCCCGCCTGAAAGCGGGACTCGACCGGAAAACCGAACATAACCACCGCCACAGTCGGTGGCTTTCTGCTTCGCACTAAAAATGAAATCTTCGCGCCTTTTCCCAACAGGATGGCTTTGCCAGCGGCTTAGCGAGCGCCAGTGAGCGATGCCATGACTTCCCACTACTGAATTCTAAAATAATCGTTACGAAAGTCATGGCATCACTTTCCTTACTTTAATTTGGTTGCTACAACTGCTACATCTTTCATGACATGCACAATTCCTCCGGAAGAGTCGAGCGCTTCAAAAAGGATGATGTACATCCCGATTCTGACACGACGATTGTTGTCGTCGAGACCGTTCCAGATAACCGTTCCCGAAGAGGCGGCGGGTTCGTTGTTGGCGAGCGTTCGCACTAACCTTCCCTGAACATCAAAACAACGGACGCGAATCATCGATGTCGTTGACGGTAAAGAATATTCGATGGCGAGAAAATCTTGAAAACCATCGTTATCCGGCGAGAAGGGGTTTGGCGAAAGTGTAAGGTGCGCAGCCGATGGAAGCGATGTCGTAAAAATACTATTGCGCTGTTCCGGAGTTGCACCTTCCGGAGCAATCGACGAGCTCCAGTTTTTCCTGTCGTTGCTTGCAAGGGAGGGGTTGACACGCTCCAGAGATTTTCCGGTGGTAGAGGTATTCAGTGCGGGATTGTGCCACGATGGAGAATACCGCACGCTGTCTATTTGAAAGTTGGTCAAGTCGACAAGAACAACATCATCGCCGGAATTGTTGAGCGACAAATCTTTATTCGCGATGACAAGTTTCCCCGTAGAGAGATGAAGAAGAAAAGGGAATTGAACGATAAGTGTCGAGTCTGCACTTATTACGGTGTACTCATTCGGAGGGAGGAGTAGCGGGCCGTTCGAAATTCGAATTATCGCTCTCCTGCCGAAGCTTGACGGCGCATTCATCATTGTCCAGCCGCAAAGGTCAACCGTATCCACGCTCCTATTGAACAACTCAACAAATTCCGAACGATTCGGCAGCGGGTCGTACATTATTTCGTTGATGACAACCGACTGCGGTTTAAACTTGTTCGCCGCCCGTACAAAGAATGAGTTGTTTGATGTCCGTTGATCCTGAGAAAAATCAACTGTACAAATAATCGGAATAATGCCCTGTGCTTTTGTCTCCCAATCACACTGAGCCGTCATCGAATCGCCCGGCGAGAGAGCGCCACAATTGATGCTTTGGATTATCCCGTCGGGCGATGCAACACTATCGCCGTTTATATCGTGATAAAATCGGACGGTGAATCCGCTTGCTGCATTTCTTCCAACGTTGCGGATCACGGCTGCCAGATGCAAACCGCCGTTCTGCAGCGTTGCGGCTGCACTTGCAACTGCGAGATCGAAATCCTTTTTTGCCGATGTATTTTCGGCTCCTGGCGTTGGCAAAGAACTTTTCCAATTCGCCGAATCCACCGACGATGAAAGGTAATCGATCCTTTCCAGCGACTTGCCGTTGGTGCCTCCCCATGACGGTTTATACCAAACGCTGTCCATCGTAGCGCCGCGGTTGTCATACAAGACAACGGCGTCGGGTGTTGTTTTGTGCAATGATGAAAATGATGAAACAAACACGGGGCTGGAAATTGAAAAATAGTCTCTCAGCGTCGAATCCGACGCCGCTAAGAAATACTCGCCCGCTTGAATGATGATCTGCGAATTAGCGATCACGGCTTTAGATTTCACGCTAGCGTCGGAAATTTTCCATCCGCCGACGTTAATATCGCTGCTGCTGGCATTATAGAACTCAATCCATTCCGGCATATTCCCGGCGGGTGCGTACATAATCTCATTAATAACGATTGAATGCTGCTCCATGCCGACGGCGAATGTTAACGCCAGCATGTTGTTTGTAGTATCGTCGTCCCGCTGAGCATTCACGACGGCAATAATCCCGTGTTCTCCCTGCGATGCCATGGTCAATGAGTGTGCAACTGTTTGAGAATCTGCGGGTAAGAGTAAACCTATATGCTCTTCCCCAGGAAGCTCGCCCTGCTGCGGAATTGAATCGTTGTTTGTGTCGAGGAAAAACTGTACGGAGATATTCGATTCCGTTTGACGTCCGATATTTTTTACCATCACTTCTGCTTCAAACGGACACCCGGCTACAGGAAAAGATGCTGGAAGAAAGATTTTATCCATCGACACGTCGTACTCTTTTTTTGTCAGGCTGTTTACTGTTCCCGGCGTTGCTCCCTGCGGATTGCGTGAACTTCCCCAGTTGCTCCGGCTGATTTGATGCCGCTGCCGTGTCAATTCGTTCGAGAGATTTTCCTCCTGTTCCGCCCCATGAAGAGTTGTACGCGACACTGTCAATCGCAAACTCTGTCGGGTCGAGGATAACAACAGCATCGAAATCGTTGTTTAACGCAGGAAAATTAGCTTTGATGATCGGTGCATGAACCGAAGGATAATAGTTGAGAATTGAAGAATCCCTGGCGATGATAAAAAATTGCCGGGGAACAATGCATGGAGATTGAGAACTCATGACCGCCCGGTAGTTTGTATTATCTCCGACTTTCCATTGCAAAAGTGAAATCGTATCGGCGGAATTGTTGACACACTCGACCCACTCAGGCCCGCCGGATGGAGCATACATGATTTCGTTGACAAGAATTGATCGCGGAGAGTATCCGACAAAAATCGTTTTTGACACAGCATTGTTTGTCGTATCCTCATCACCCGGAAGAATCAGCAATATCGAGAATCGATGGCTGCCGGGAGAAACAGAGGGATCGCTGAGCGTGAAGATTGCAGAGTCGGCAACGCCGAAAAAATGAGTCAACGGCTGCTCGCCCACTTGTTCTTCTTTTGTTCCCAATGAGCTGGAATCTTTATCATCGAACAATTGCAGTTTGAATGACAAGGAACCGCTGAGTGCCGCCCGGTTGGCAACACAGACATGTACGAATAGAGTCTCTCCTTCCCGTGCATCTGCAGGTTCAATGTAAAAACCCGATACCGCAAGATCGAATCTTTTCTGTATAGTGATTTTGACATTATCTATTCTAAGTGTTCCCGTCGCCCCCGTCCCGTTTCCCACAACCCGCCATCGAAAACGGACATCGCGCTGGCCGCTCAATGACGGCAGCAGCGGCAGACTTCGCAGAACATAACCTGTTGTGCCGGAATTCTTAAGGGTGTCCCCTATTTGAATCGCAGATGACGTGTCGTTATTGACTATTGCTTCCACACAAAGACCGGAATTATGCGACGAGGTGCGCCGCTCATAGAACTCCAGGGCGCCGGCAATTTTTCCTGAAAAATTTATCACCGGAGATATAAGGCTTTGGGCAACTTTTGCATCCGTCGACACGACAGCGTTCGGAACGCTGAACGGCGTTGAAGCCGACGTCGAAAAATCTCCCGACGAAGATTTGTGGACGCTCGTTGACCATCCAGCAGGAAGCCTTGGAGCAGCGACCGTATCGAAATTTTCAATGAATGGAAACGATGATGTTTGTGCAGCGAGGAATGATTGAGTAAAACAAAAGAAGACTGCCCAGCAGATTGCTTCCATTGGACAAGCCGGCCTTTCGCTGCCCGACCGCGACTACTACATCGTGGACAACAAGCGA
>CAWJKX010000084.1:0-11355 GCA_963843065.1 uncultured Bacteroidota bacterium | reverse complement strand
GCATCGCATATTTCTAATTTCCAGAGCATTTTTCGGTTGATCCACTCGTAGTATCATCTCTGCCGTCATGAACCCTTTACTGACGCCATGCGGCGTGGTAAGGATTTCATTATCGTTCACCTTGACAGATATATTCCCGTCATTTGAGGCTACATAACCCCGGAGCCATATTCGTCTTCCAATTTCAATAATGAGATCTTTTATCGTCAACTCGTTGTTCATAATGACATCCTCAATTAAATTAGTTCTCGTAATAGTTCTTCGTGCGGATTCTTAATTGTCAGATGGCCTGAAAAGCAGGCTGCACTGCTTAGTATGCTCAGGACAACTTTCGCATCGACCTCCAGCACATCACGGTCCCCAATCATGAGATCAAATCTTTTCTAACCAACTGCCATTGCAACATGAACTCTCAAAAGAGCACTTGTGTGTTAGGCAATATACGGTTATACCCCAAATATTGCGACTGAATCATTGGGCGTATCACAATTCATATTCACACCTGCACATCCAAAGAGCGGCCATTCATCAAGCTAGGCACTCTTAAACGGATCACCATTTGTGGGAACCGCACTTCTTTTTAATGAACTCACTCCATTTTTAACCTTTCTTGCCCAACACCGGAATCCGTGAAGCATCCGGAAGCGCTTGTGCACTTCTGAATCATTTGTACCAGATATTGACTACGTGCACATTCGGCAGCGACAAATTGAAATCCACGTAGACCGAGCGTTCGATAGTTGAAATCCGGAATGCGGCAGGCGTACCGTCAATCGTCACCGGTCCGCAGTCGAAGCACCCTGAGGCAGCAGACATGTCCGTGGACTTCATTCCCACTTCCTGTGAGAATCATGTCTATCACTTTTCTATCGGTGTGGTGCAGGTATTCATACGCAACGTAAGCGTTCGAAGCCGGCAACGCCACTGTCACGCGAGCAGAATCGATGTTTGCAGATGTCCACCGCGGGGAGAGATCACAGTGCGGTAGGCCAGTCCTTCATTTTTAATTCCGGCAAGTCCCTCCACTAATGCGGCCATACCGGTCGCGGCGGCCCAGTTGTCGGGTCCGCCGAAAGACTCCCCTTTCGGCGAAACGTAGTGCGGACGGTTTGCCAGTGTTACACCGATCACCGCGTAGATTCCCCCTTCCAAAGGAGCATGAAATATCAACTTACTGATTTCCTTGCGAGGGTTCGGATTGTCGACAGCAGCCCAGCAAACTCCCACCTTATACTCCGGGGATTGGGCCCCCACCAAGCTACACCGGCTTTCTCATTTTGCAGCGCCGGGAACCACCAGTTCGTAACCTCTTCCCTTTGAAAAATTACTCGAAGCCTCTGTTCCATCGGCATAGACAAATGTCATGGCGCCAGCAATACGGCTGGGAATATTGTCGGACGAGGAATGGAGCAGATAAACAGCTGAGGCAGTGTCGTGTACGGAAATTTCCGCCTCTCTGGGAAAACCCGGCTTCGTCGACACGGCTACGACAGCCCTGCGATGGTTGTCATCCGGATTGATTACGTTGAATTCTATCCCATGAAATACATGACTCCCGGTGGGGAGTCCGCGCATATCGTTGCCAGACGATTGCCCGGCGTCCATCCACGTGAACACGCCGGCACCCCCTTGATCGCAGAGGTCCATGTTGGCCTGAGAAGAAATATCCACGGATTTGTAATGCGGAGCGGGGGGACGAGGAGGGATGGATCCGGTATAAGCAAACCAGAGTCGGTTCCCGTACTGCTTCGCCAGATCGAGCATCCGATTCATGATATCGGAAGCATAATCTTCGAAACCATTTTCATACGCACCTCTTGCCAGTTCCCCCATAGCATGCCCGGCTACACCACCGTTCATGTACTGCCACTTTGCGTCATGAGTCCCGAAGCCCTTCTCGAAGGGGGGATAGATTGATAACCATTCTCCCGGGGAACCTGGGGGAAGATTTTTCCTCAGGTCGATATATGTGTTGATGATCGCGGCATTCATCGAATGAGGCAGTCCGCGGTTGATGGAGTACATGTTCCCCTGTGCGATCTGCGATTTTTCATCCACACCGAGGTTGCGCTTCACACTCGGATCTTCGTCGACAAAATGGGTGAAGAACCTGCCGTTCCACGAAAGCGCAACCAGGCGCTCCAGAATCCTTTTCCCCCTTTCCCTATAGACGGCCGCATGTTCTGTATGCCCAGCATGTTCGAACATCTCTGACAGTTGATTGCAGGCTTCGTAATACCCCGTGTTGTCGCCGAAAAAAATACCGAACTTTGTTTTGCCGGGGACCAGAACCATTGTGGGACTCAACGGGGCGGTAGGTGTGTATTCATCGTCCACTTGGAAATCCCACGAATCAATGCAGTACGGACGTTTGAGAAGTTGAAATCGCCTTGACCAGCGGAAGAGAGTCCGTCACACTGTAGTCAAGTGCCCGGGCTGCACAGTCAAGATTCTTCTCCATCCAGTCATTGTCGCCGCTCGCCTTCCAGTACTCATACATCATGTTCACATAATTGTACTCGACGTGATTCTCCACGGGCTGCCGGACGAACCAAGCGTCCCTGTCGCGCCGGAAGTACCCGAGCGGAGTGTATGCAGTTTCAAAATAGTGAGAGTCGCCATCGCCCGTATTGACGAAGCTCCAAATCATGCCGTCAGGTTTCTGCGTGAGCCGGAGCAGATCTACAAGGTCGCCGCCGTACGGGCTGAAATACTTCATCCCCTTCATGGTGTTGTTGTTGTCCAGAACCCAGTTGACGAAGTACCTGTACACTCTGCCGTTCCAAGTGATCTCTTGATACCCGCCTGGGGAATCTGCGATCATACCATTGTAGAGCAGTCTGAATAACTCGCTGATTCTGCCGCCGTCTGCGATGTCGCTCTTAGCTTCGACGCGAAAATAGGCTCGAGCGGCTGTGTCTCCATTCTTATCGATAAACGCCACAGTATGTGTGCCCAGTGCACCTCCTGCGCGAATAGCCACCTTTTCGTCCGATGATGTCCGGAGATAGATACGTCCCTCTCCATCCTTCACGATTATTGTACCACCGGGTTGGCTGATGATAGTGATTTGTTCCAACGGCTGAACCGACGCCGCCCCGTGCACCACCGATAAGCTTGCAATCGTTTGTGAAAGCGCAAAGAAGAAATTATCCCAGGATTGAAATAACCCCCAAGAGTACAATGATGCCTGTAAATATTTTTGCCAGAGCCGGTGTTCCCTCTTGTGTGGAGTTGCTCATAATTCTCATTTCGACCTTGTGAAAAGAAAATTGTTCATTTATCAGTTTACGTGCTATTGCAAAGTTAGTGAATTTATGCAGGCATAGGCAAGCGCGGGGAGTAAATAAAATATTTATCTTTGGGTTATCTTTATAGGTTAACAAACTTGACCGGCCTGATTTAGAATGCCTTTTGGGGTAATGAGACTACTGACAGAATTGTGGCGGGATACCCTGCTTGCGGCCACAACTTTAGCTGGTAACGGTTGCCGTCATTTTCGAGGTATTTGGGGTTGAGAAGAGAGCAAAAAAGCAAAAGTAATTCCTTTCGCTGAATGAACCTCGATAAAAGAGCAACGGGTTCATCACAAAACCTGTTTATTCCTTAGTTTCGTGATGATTCGGAAAAGTGAGCATCCGTGAATCTTCATATGGGCGCCCCAATGTGGAATCCTTATTTCTCCTCTTGCGAATAGGCCCTTTCTTTTTTAGATTTGAACCACATTATTTGTTCGCTCACGAAGCATAATTGCAGCTGACGGATTACACATTTAATAATTCTCAACCCATTTAGTATACAAAGAAGGAAAGAACATGGATCATTCTATGAAACACCATTCGGACAAGCACCAATACCTGTCAGGGAAAGCGTGCTGCCCAAGCCGATCTCGAAGACAGCAACCTTCCTCCATTGTAGGCATCCATATTGTCTATAACGCTGGCGATGTTGCTGTCTTTCGAGATCGGCTTGGGCAGCACTCTTTTCCCTGACAGGTATTGGTGCTTGTCCGAATGGTGTTTCATAGAATGATCCATGTTCTTTCCTTCTTTGTATACTAAATGGGTTGAGAATTATTAAATGTGTAATCCGTCAGCTGCAATTATGCTTCGTGAGCGAACAAATAATGTGGTTCAAATCTAAAAAAGAAAGGGCCTATTCGCAAGAGGAGAAATAAGGATTCCACATTGGGGCGCCCATATGAAGATTCACGGATGCTCACTTTTCCGAATCATCACGAAACTAAGGAATAAACAGGTTTTGTGATGAACCCGTTGCTCTTTATCGAGGTTCATTCAGCGAAAGGAATTACTTTTGCTTTTTTGCTCTCTTCTCAACCCCAAATACCTCGAAAATGACGGCAACCGTTACCAGCTAAAGTTGTGGCCGCAAGCAGGGTATCCCGCCACAATTCTGTCAGTAGTCTCATTACCCCAAAAGGCATTCTAAATCAGGCCGGTCAAGTTTGTTAACCTAAAGATAACCCAAAGATAAATATTTTATTTACTCCCCGCGCTTGCCAATGCCTGCATAAATTTGCTAACTTTACCATGGCACGTAAACTGATAAATGAACAATTTTCTTTTCACAAGATCGAAATGAGAATTATGAGCAACTCCACACAGAAGGGAATACCGGTTCTGGCAAAAATATTTACAGGCATCATTGGTACTGTTGGGGCTTTATTTCAATCCTCGGATAATTACTTCTTCGGCGCTTTCACAAACGATTGCAAGCTTATCGGTCGTGCAAGGAGTGTCGTCGGTTCAGCCGTTGGAACAAATCACTATCATCAGCCAACCCGGTGGTACGATAATAGTGAAGGATGGAGAGGGACGTACCTATCTCCGGATACCATCAGCCGAAAAGGCGACTATCCGCACGGGAGGTGCGCTGGGCATGCATACGGTGGCGTTTATCGATAGGAAAGGAGACACAGCCGCTCGAGCCTATTTTCGCGTTGAAGCTAAGAGCGACATCGCAGACGGCGGCAGAATCAGCGAGTTATTCAGACTGCTCTACAATGGTATGATCGCAGACTCTCCAGGCGGGTATCAAGAGATCACTTGGAACGGCAGAGCGTACAGGTACTTCGTCAACTGGGTTCTGGACAACAACAACACCATGAAGGGGATGAAGTATTTCAGCCCGTACGGCGGCGACCTTGTAGATCTGCTCCGGCTCACGCAGAAACCTGACGGCATGATCTGGAGCTTCGTCAATACGGGCGATGGCGACTCTCACTACTTTGAAACTGCATACACTCCGCTCGGGTACTTCCGGCGCGACAGGGACGCTTGGTTCGTCCGGCAGCCCGTGGAGAATCACGTCGAGTACAATTATGTGAACATGATGTATGAGGTACTGGAAGGCGAGCGGCGACAATGACTGGATGGAGAAGAATCTTGACTGTGCAGCCCGGGCACTTGACTACAGTGTGACGGACTCTCTTCGCTGGTCAAGGCGATTTCAACTTCTCAAACGTCCGTACTGCATTGATTCGTGGGATTTCCAAGTGGACGATGAATACACACCTACCGCCCCGTTGAGTCCCACAATGGTTCTGGTCCCCGGCAAAACAAAGTTCGGTATTTTTTTCGGCGACAACACGGGGTACTACGAAGCCTGCAATCAACTGTCAGAGATGTTCGAACATGCTGGGCATACAGAACATGCGGCCGTCTATAGGGAAAGGGGGAAAAGGATTCTGGAGCGCCTGGTTGCGCTTTCGTGGAACGGCAGGTTCTTCACCCATTTTGTCGACGAAGATCCGAGTGTGAAGCGCAACCTCGGTGTGGATGAAAAATCGCAGATCGCACAGGGGAACATGTACTCCATCAACCGCGGACTGCCTCATTCGATGAATGCCGCGATCATCAACACATATATCGACCTGAGGAAAAATCTTCCCCCAGGTTCCCGGGAGAATGGTACTGGATCTATCCCCCCTTCGAGAAGGGCTTCGGACTCATGACGCAAAGTGGCAGGTACATGAACGGTGGTGTAGCCGGGCATGCTATGGGGGAACTGGCAAGAGGTGCGTATGAAAATGGTTTCGAAGATTATGCTTCCGATATCATGAATCGGATGCTCGATCTGGCGAAGCAGTACGGGAACCGACTCTGGTTTGCTTATACCGATCCATCCCTCCTCGTCCCCCCGCTCCGGATTACAAATCCGTGGATATTTCTTCTCAGGCCAACATGGACCTCTGCGATCAAGGGGGTGCCGGCGTGTTCACGTGGATGGACGCCGGGCAATCGTCTGGCAACGATATGCGCGGACTCCCCACCGGGAGTCATGTATTTCATGGGATAGAATTCAACGTAATCAATCCGGATGACAACCATCGCAGGGCTGTCGTAGCCGTGTCGACGAAGCCGGGTTTTCCCAGAGAGGCGGAAATTTCCGTACACGACACTGCCTCAGCTGTTTATCTGCTCCATTCCTCGTCCGACAATATTCCCAGCCGTATTGCTGGCGCCATGACATTTGTCTATGCCGATGGAACAGAGGCTTCGAGGTACCTTTTCAAAGGGGAAGAGGTTACGAACTGGTGGTTCCCGGCGCTGCAAAATGAGAAAGCCGGTGTAGCTTGGTGGGGGCCCAATCCCCGGAGTACCTAAGGTGGGAGTTTGCTGGGCTGCTGTCGACAATCCGAACCCTCGCAAGGAAATCAGTAAGTTGATATTTCATGCTCCTTTGGAAGGGGGAATCTACGCGGTGATCGGTGTGACACTGGCAAACCGTCCGCACTACGTTTCGCCGAAAGGGGAGTCTTTCGGCGGACCCGACAACTGGGCCGCCGCGACCGGTATGGCCGCATTAGTGGAGGGACTTGCCGGAATTAAAAATGAAGGACTGGCCTACCGCACTGTGGATCTCTCCCCGCGGTGGACATCTGCAAACATTGATTCTG
This sequence comes from uncultured Bacteroidota bacterium, assembly GCA_963843065.1. Taxonomy (GTDB): domain Bacteria; phylum Bacteroidota; class Ignavibacteria; order UBA10030; family UBA8401; genus JAGVPT01. Next base: position 4,436 of record CAWJKX010000084.1, on the reverse strand, counting down.
CTCGCGTGACAGTGGCGTTGCCGGCTTCGAACGCTTACGTTGCGTATGAATACCTGCACCACACCGATAGAAAAGTGATAGACATGATTCTCACAGGAAGTGGGAATGAAGTCCACGGACATGTTCTGCTGCCTCAGGGTGCTTCGACTGCGGACCGTGTGACTATTGACGGTATGCCTGCCGCATTCCGGATTTCAACTATCGAACGCTCGGTCTACGTGGATTTCAATTTGTCGCTGCCGAATGTGCACGTAGTCAATATCTCGTACAAATGATTCAGAAGTGCGCAAGACGCTGTTCGGATTCTTCACGGATTCCGGTGTTGGGCAAGAAGGTTAAAAATGGAGTGAGTTCATTAAAAAGAAGTGCGGTTCCCACAAATGGTGATCCGTTTAAGAGTGCCTAGCTTGATGAATGGCCGCTCTTTGGATGTGCAGGTGTGAATATGAATTGTGATACACCCGAATGATTCAGTCGCAATATTTGGGGTATAACCGTATATTGCCTAACACACAAGTGCTCTTTTGAGAGTTCATGTTGCAATGGCAGTTGGTTAGAAAAGATTTGATCTCATGATTGGGGACCGTGATGTGCTGGAGGTCGATGCGAAAGTTGTCCTGAGCATATTAAGCAGTGCAGCCTGCTTTTCAGGCCATCTGACAATTAAGAATCCGCACGAAGAACTATTACGAGAACTAATTTAATTGAGGATGTCATTATGAACAACGAGTGGGAGTTAAAGAATCTCATTATTGAAATTGGAAGACGAATATGGCTCCGGGGTTATGTAGCCTCAAATGACGGGAATATATCTGTCAAGGTGAACGATAATGAAATCCTTACCACGCCGCATGGCGTCAGTAAAGGGTTCATGACGGCAGAGATGATACTACGAGTGGATAAAACCGGAAAAGTGCTCTCGGGAAATTCGAAATATCATCCGTCGAGTGAAATCAAAATGCATCTCGAGGCGTATAAAGAGCGGCCAGATGTAATGTCTGTGATTCATGCCCACCCTCCGTATGCAACGAGTTTTGCCGTTGCAGGCATACCGCTGAATAAATGTGTATTGCCTGAAGCGCTCATGGTTCTTGGCGCCGTGCCAATAGCGAAATATGGTCTCCCTTCGACATCGGAGCTTGTGGAGACGCTGAGAGAACACCTAAAAACTTCAGACGCTATTTTGATGGCGAATCACGGAGCGGTAACACTTGGACCCGATTTATTAAGTGCCTACTATAATATGGAAACACTTGAGCATACGGCGAGCATCGTCTGGAAGGCGATACAACTGGGGAATGTGAACGTATTGCCCGAACATGAAAGAGATCGCTTAATGGATCTGCGGAAGAAATTCAGTATGCAGGGGCCGATAGCAACATGCGACTCAAATCCAATGTTAAAGAGCGAATCTCAGTCAGGTGCAGGTAAAGAATCAAGAAGTTCCCGGAACAATGATATTTCGGAGCAAGATATTAAGGAGATCACGGAAAAAGTGCTTGCAAGGCTTAGACAAGGTTGATTGAATTCTATGGTAAAAGGGAACTCATCCCATGAGACTTCTGAAGAATGACATTACTTAGAAAGTTTTTCGGAAGCCTTAACACTTGAAAATCCTCACCGCAAATCCTGAAACGCATCACGCAAATTCACGTTCACAGTATTGCCGATTTGAAGATCCTGTACCAAGCTGACGTAGAAGGGATTGGCGATACTGAAGAATTTTGTTCTTATAGCTTCGGTAATGGTGAAACAATATTCTGAACGCACAAAATTCAGGCTTATAGAGTAGCGCCCCCGCCCATATTCTGACCCTGCTGTCTTTTAAAAAATCATATCGTAAAATAAAAGCTTGTTTCACAATTGCCCGACTATTCGGAAATGTCGATTATCAATTTATTTCCGTTATTGCAATCAGTAACGAGTTTTCAGCCTGCAAACTACGGTTATGGAGTAAAATTGAAAGAGTCTGGATCGTGGGATTCTGAATATGAAAAAAAATTAACTCAATTTATGCAACAAAACTACAATTTTTTTCGTATAATATCGTCATAATAAATGACTAATAGTATAATTTATACTCTGAGAGTCTATGGGCATTCATGAACGTAAAGAACGTGAGAAAGAGCGAAGGAGAGAGGAAATCCTGGATGCAGCCCAAAGAGTTTTTGTGGAGAAAGGGCTCACGACTGCAACCGTTGATGATATCGCCATGGCCGCAGAATTAAGCAAAGGAACTCTTTATCTCTACTTCGAAAGCAAAGAGGACATCTATGTAGCACTGATGATGCGAGGTCTTCGGCTTCTCTATTCGGTGTTCAACGAAATAATTTCCGGTGAATCCTCAGTTGTCAAGATTCTCCATCTGATGGAGGGAGCATATATAGAGTTCTTCAACACACAGAGAAATTACTTCCGCATGCTGGACTCTGCATATCGTCCTAATGTCCATAAAGAGGTTTCGGAGGAAATGAGGAGAACGTACACGACTGAGAGTCAGAAAAATTGGGAACAGATCATCGACCTGTTCAACCGAGGCATGAGGGAGAAGAAGATCAGGAATGATATCAATCCCGTCGACATGGCTATTATTATCTGGTCAAACGCGACAACGCTTATGACGAGAATTGATCGGGAAGGCGAGATCTGGAAGAAGGAAAGGAATATTGATTTAACGAAAACATTGGAGGCATCATTCCACCTTCTCACGGATGCAATTCTCACTCCGGAAGGACGCCTGGAGTACACGGCTCTCATGGAAGAGCACAGCAGCAAACATCTATAATTCGAGGAAACGATGGTACAGAGATCACTATCAATTGTTATGCTCTTTTTTCTTTTTTCCTTCGGCACAAGGGCCCAACAGAAACTCACGCTGACAATTGAGCAGGCGGCCCGTCTCGGCCTTGAGAACAGTAAAGCACTCCATACATCACAGTTCAAGCTTGATGCCGCTGCCGCGCGGGCGGCCGCGACCAATACCATGGCACTGCCGTCGCTGAAATTCAACGGCGCCTATACGAGGCTAAGCGAAGTGCCGCCGGAGGCGGTGAACCTTCCGGCAAACTCATTCGGACCCGGATTTCCCCCTTCTGACCTCTCGCTGACGTTGTCGCCCACGATACTTGACAACTATACAATACAGGCTACAGTACAACAACCGCTCTTTACCGGCCGAAAAATATCAGGAGCCATTGAGGCGGCGGACTACACTGCGCGGGCGACAGAACAGGATTATCGGAAGGACAAGGCCGAGATCATCTTTAACATCGAAGCGGCATACTGGACCCTTTACCAGGCGATTGAGGCCAAACGGTTCGTCGACGAGAATGTCGACCAGGTGAGGACTCACGTAACCGACGCTGACAATTTGACGAAGCAGGGATTTCTCACAAAGAACGACCTCATGAAGGTGCAGGTTCAACTTTCGGATGCTCTTGTCCGTCAGATCGACGCAGAGAACGGCGTTCAGCTTGCAATGTACGCGCTCAACAATACGCTCGGCCTTCCATTGCGCACGGAGATTGTGCTCGCTTCCACAATCCAGGTCAACGACAGATCATGGGATACTGCCGATTCGTTGGTTAAGCGCGCACTGGAAAAGCGTCCGGAAGTTCTCGGTATGAACGCGCGTGTGAAAGCGGGAGAGGCCGGCCTTGTGTCGGCTCGCGGCAGTTGGTGGCCTCAGATCTACCTGGTTGGGAATTACAGTTATCTCAACCCGAATATGCGCTACTTTCCCGTCACCGATGAATTCAAGGGAACGTGGGATGTCTCGCTTTCTTTATCATACGATATTTGGAATTGGGGGCAGACGGGGTATCAGACTGCAGAGGCGCAGGCACAGCTGGCACAGGCGCAAGAAGGACTATCGATGGTCGAGGATGGCGTTACGCTCGAAGTGACGCAATGCTATCTCTCTATAGAAAAGGCTAAGGAACGCAAGGCGGTTTCCGAGCAAGGGGTGGCTCAGGCAGAAGAGAATTATAGAATCATGACCGGCAAATTTAAGCAGGGACTCGCTGCGAATTCCGACCTTCGTGATGCTGAGGTCGAACTCTTGCAAGCTAAACTGAATTTAACTCAATCATTGGTCAACTACGCACTCGCCATCGCGCAGCTCACAAAAGCGATTGGCGAATAGATACGATCACTACGGAAGAGGTTATTACTCATGAGCACAAGAAATAGATTATACCTTATAGGCGGGGTTATCGCGGTGATTCTGATCGCGTTCGGGAAGCCTCCGTCGAGCACAGCCGATAGCGGCGTTCCCTCGCCAAGCGCCAGCGCCGATTTGTGTAGCGATGCAGCCTGACATTGCTCGGCAGAAGATGACGCCGGGATAGGTCCCGGCGACCATGGCCTTGGCGAACTCGCTCTCGACCAGTTCCGGCTTGCCGGCAAACGCGCCGTCGACGATCGGGTCGAGCTTA
>CAWJKX010000083.1:0-8339 GCA_963843065.1 uncultured Bacteroidota bacterium | reverse complement strand
TCTAGCTGCTTTCAGCACTTCAGGATTCGGATCAATCCCAGCGACATTTTTCACTCTATTGGAAAAAGCCTCCGCGAAAATCCCGCTGCCAGTTCCAACATCAAGTACACTGTCGACACGGATACCTTCAAGACAGAAGTCAACGACCCGATTTACTTCGAGTAGTGCAAGGCGCTCCGGTGCTCGGAGACGTTCTACTTCTCCCTTAAACCTGCGTTCATGCATATCATTCCTCACATAACATTGTTTCTAACTCCAATATTGCGCGACTTTAGCTTGTACCGTGCTGTACAAGTGCAACACGGACAATGCTGCTTGCGCATTCACTCTCAAATTCTTTACAAGCTTCGCCTATTATGCGCTCTGCTGCTTCTTTGGACCGCGCATCGCGAATGCGCTCCGCAATTCCGGCGCAACGTGTCGCAATGAGTTCAGATTGACGTATCTGGTTGAGTTGTAGAAATTCTTGATCGGTAAACAGCTCTTCATTCTGGACCATGTTTTTACTACTTTCCAAAAGTCATTTTCAGCCCAATTAATACAAGGAAAATGCCGAAGATTTTTCCAAGAATATCATTTGATATTCCTGTTGCAAAGCGGGCGCCAAACAGGCTGCCGATAATAAATCCAGAGGCAATGATTGCGGCTACTCTAATATCCACAAGCCCTTGTTTATAGTATGCCCAGGCGGCAAGAATGCCGATAGGAAGAACAAGGAGCGCTAGCGTTGTTCCCTGAGCCTGCTGTTGTGAGAATCCAAAAAGAAAAACAAGCGCCGGAACGATGAGGATTCCACCACCTATCCCGACCAGCCCGCTAAGAACTCCTGCGGCCAAACCCAAGAGCAGATATGCAATAAGATTACCCATACCATGGTCTCCTTTTTTCATTGCGTGCAAATATTCTCTATCCAATAAATGGGAGAATTGCAATAAAAACAAGTGGCGGTCCATGCATTACGGAATTTGAGAGTGTCGCTTTGAGTTCATTCTGTATACAAGATGGTGAACGGAAAGAAACAAAGGACACTGTCTGTCGAAGTCGGTGAGACCAAGAAAGAGTGCAGCAGTCGAACCGATAAACAAGTAATAGTTCCCGGGGCTTCCCAGAAGGAAGAAAGCAATCCCCAGGATTCCAATTCCCTTTAACACGTTTCTCACTATGGTCCGTTGTTGCACACTTCGTCCTTGAGAGTACACAAAAACTGGCACTTAAGCATCCTTCTTTTTGATCGTCGAAAGCTTTAACGGCAGATACAAGGGGCAGAATGCGACTACGCTCGTCAATAAGAAGACGACTGCCAAGACGCCAAGAATAATGGCGGCAATCCCCGTGATTTGATTCGTGAAGTATAATATCCCAATAACCACGGCGGCAAGGACACGAAGTGCCCGATCGATAGAACCCATGTTGTGTTTCATACGAATGCTCCTTTTTGTAGGTGAATGAATTATTCATGTGATGCAAGGAGACCCCAAAAGGATTCCGTAACCCTGAAGATTTATTTTACAGCAAGCTGAACCCTTTTTATTTTCCCATCATCTTATCTGTAACAAAGAAAAAGCGACTGATTAATAAGGGAGAATGACAATGTCAGAACATCTCAACAAAGAGACATTTCGGGATAAAATCTTCAATTATGAGAAAAACAAAGAGTGGAAATACGAGGGGAGTCTTCCCGCACTCGTAGATTTCTGGGCGCCCTGGTGTGGCCCCTGTCGTTTAGTGGGGCCGGTGATTGACGAGCTTTCCAAGGATTATGCCGGGAAGGTAAATTTCTATAAAGTCAACACAGAAGAGGAGCAAGAGCTTGCAGGGATGTTTGGTATACAGAGTATTCCCTCGCTGCTCTTTATTCCGGTTGGCGGAGAGCCGAAGATGGCATTGGGTGCATTACCGAAAAAAGAACTGAAGAAGATCATCGAGAGTGAATTGATTCCATCCATCCAAGGGTCAGCGGTAGCTCAATGAAACAAATCATTCTGCATCTCAAAGAATTCTTGATGGGGTCGATGTGGCGCAAGCGGATCTTGTTTTCTCTCCTGGGTGCTTTGGGTGGATACGTGTATTATTATTTCGCTGGATGTAGAACAGGCACATGTCCCATTTCAAGCAATCCCTGGATTAGCACAATGTATGGGGCCGGCATGGGACTAATATGGACTATCGGGGAACGAAAGAAGGCACGATCATAAGATGAACGAGTGCTTTGTCGCAAGAAGATCCTATCGATAAAAATAATGATAAGTAAGAAAAAAGGATGCATCAGCTTATGAAAAAAATACCTAAGAAAAAAAATAAATATCCGAAATGGATTGTGTGGTCTATTGTATTTATTGGTGCAGGAAGCATCTTTTACGTAATGAACTCATCTTCCACAGCACAGCAATATTCTGCTGCCTCGAATACGAATGCTGCGGCTCCCCAATTTACATTAACCGATATCGCGGGTCATCCAATCGCCCTCTCCAATTATCGCGGCAAAGTTGTTATTCTCGATTTTTGGGCCCCGTGGTGCCCGCCGTGCAGGCGAGAAATACCGGATTTCATTTCGCTGCAAAAACAGTATGCTTCACAAGGGCTCCAGATCATTGGGATTGGTTTGGATCAGCCAGGCAATGTTGCCGCATTCGTTCAGCAGTATGGCATCAATTACCCGGTGGCGGTCGGCGATGATGCAATTTCGAATCTTTACGGCGGCGTGTCCGGGATTCCGACAACATTCATCATTGACAAACAAGGGAACATCACCAATAGATTTGAAGGCTTTACCGAGCGGACTGTATTTGAGCAAGAAATAAAAAAATTATTCTAAATCACATAGCGGTGGAAAGACTAACGTAAACTACAGCGGTGAACATACGAATATCAAAAAAATATTAATTATCGGCGGTGTAGCGGGAGGAGCCACGGCAGCTGCAAGGATGCGCCGGTTGGACGAAACCGCCGAGATTACCATTCTGGAAAAAGGACCGTACGTCAGCTTCGCCAATTGCGGCCTGCCATATTTTATCAGCAAGGATATCCAACGAAGATCAAGCTTGTTGCTTCAAACTCCCGTAGGATTCCTCAGCCGGTATCGGGTCGAAGTGAAGATCAACACGGAAGCAGTAGAAATTAAGCGCGACAAAAAAGTTGTTGTAGCCCGTACTTCCGGCGGCGATGAAGAATTTCGCTACGATAAATTACTTCTCGCTCAAGGAGGTTCTCCGGTCATACCGGGGCTTCCGGGAGTTTCCAACAAGCATGTCTTCAAGCTGTGGACGATACCCGATATGGACCGTATCCATGCATTCATTGAGGAAAAAAAACCTACTCATGCAGTAATTGCCGGCGGAGGGTTCATTGGTCTGGAAATGGCTGAAGCGTTGAGTGCCCGTGGAATAGCTGTTACCGTCGTGGAACTTGCTCCGCAGGTAATGATATTAATGGATACTGAATTCGGTGCGATGATCAAGAGCGGACTTGAAGAACGAGGCGTTCAGGTAAAAACTCATGTTGGCTTGTCAGAAATCAGAAGTAACTCGGTGCTGTTAAGCGACGGGTCGATACTGGATGCCGATATGGTGCTTCTCTCCATCGGCGTTCGTCCGGAATTGACGTTGGCAAAAGCAGCCGGCTTGGAGATCGGCGCAAGCGGCGGACTCGTCGTGGATGAAACATTGCGGACCAATGATCCGGACATTTATGCCGCGGGCGACATGGTGGAGATCACGAACAAGGTCCATGGGAGAAAAGTCCGTATTCCTTTGGCGGGGCCGGCAAACCGTCAGGGAAGAATTGCCGCAACCAATATTCTTGGCCGCAGGATGGTGTACCGCGGTGCTTTGGGAACATCCGTCGTAAAGCTGTTTGATTCCACGGCAGCATCCACAGGACTCTCAGAAAAAGCAGCGCGGGAAGCCGGGTTCGATGTTGGTGTATCGTACGTGTTCAAAGACAATCATGTAACCTACTATCCCGGCGGCAGACCGTTAGCATTGAAGCTTGTGTATGACAAGAAGACGGCGCGGATTCTGGGAGGTCAGGCGTACGGAGAAGCCGGTGTTGAGAAGCGGATCGATGTTCTTGCAACTGCACTCCATGGCAAGATGACGCTGGAAGATTTGTCGGAGCTGGATTTGGCATACGCTCCCCCGTATAACAGCGCCAACGATCCATTGAATGTCGCCGCGTTTGTTGGTTTAAATCACATCACGAATTTTAGTCCGTTAAAAACCCCGTACGAGACGCTCGATGAACTGCGTAATGATGGTGGAATTATTCTCGACGTGCGCACTCTCGGTGAGCAATCAAAAGCGCCTCTGCACGACGCACTCCATATCCCCGCGGACGAGATACGAGACAGGATAGACGAAATCCCAAAAGAGAAAACTATTTTCATCTTAAGCAAAGATGGATTTCTAGGCCATACATCACTTCAGATCCTCAAAGCAAATGGATGGACGCGCGTGTTCAATATCGCAGGCGGTTATCTTGCTGCACGATGGATCGACGGTTGGTGCTTTCATAAATAGAAACATCTGAAAAATAGTGTCACGCAAAGACGCATAAGCTTCATTTTTAATATATTTTGCGCCTTAGCGACTTTGCGCGAGGCAAGCTTTCCTGATTTTTCAGAAGTCTCAAATAATAACGATACAGGAGAATCCAGAATATGTTCGATTTAGAAACCAAGATTAAAGCAGGCGCGAAAATAATTGATGTCCGCACAACGGAAGAATTCACCGAAGAACATTATCCGAATGCTCTGAATATTCCCGTGGACCAGATACGGCAGCGATTGACTGAATTCGGAGAAAAGAACACACCGATAGTGGTCTATTGTGCCAGCGGATCCAGAAGTGCGTTTGCAGCAAGGATGTTGAAGTCTGCGGGTTATACGGATGTCATCAATGCCGGCGGCCTTGACGACATGCCACGGAATTGAAGGAGTGATATTCTTACTTCAAAAGGACGATGAGATCTCTTTTGCGGATTTTACAGTTTCAACTTTAATGCTGCAAAGAGTTGCTTCTCAATGGACTGAGAGAGGTGGGGAGCTGATTCGCGCCTGTACATCGTAATGACCTTCTTCAGGTCTGCAAGTTCTTTTGAGCATGTTTTGCAGGACTGAAGATGCTTTTTGATAGCACGGCATTTGGGTGAGTTCAACTGCTCATCCAGATTCTCGCAAACATATTTTGTCACCTCATTACAACGAACCGTGCGTGCCGTTATCGTTTTCATGCTTCGATATACTCCTGAAGTTGTTTGCGAAGGAACATACGCGCCCTCCGGAGCCTGGATTTCACCGCAGCAACAGAAATCTTCAATATCTTAGCGGCTTCTTCGGCCGATCGCCCTTCAACATCGCGCAAAACAAAAACAATCCTCTGCTCTATCGGGAGTTTCAGAATAGCATTGTCGAGATGATCACGGAGTTCTTTGTTTACCATTTCATCTTGCGGCGTATGCTTCAACGAAACAATCGCATGCAGAGGCGCTCCCTCGCCTTCACGCTCCGAGTCTTCTCCCCCATTTTCCGGTGAATCTATAGACACAGAAGCCTCATCCAGTTTGCTCCGCCTTCGTTTCATCAAACAGTTGTTCGTTACGATCTGATAGAGCCAAGTACCTGAACTTCGCTTTCCCGTTGAACTGATCGAGCTTGCGGTAAACATTCACGAATGTATCTTGCAGTGTCTCTGCAGCTTTCTCCTCATTCCGGCACACTTTGAAAGCAAAGCCATAGACAGTGGACTCATATTGTTTTACAAGCAGACTAAATGCCTGCTTGTCTCCCTTCTGCGCTCTTCGAACGAGTTCCGGTTCATCAACGATATTTTTAACTAATTCCGTGTTCACACTGTGTAAGATACTAAGATATGGGTTAAGAAAAATAATTTTTCTCGTTGAAATCTGTCGGACACCTTTTTGATTTGCCTTGCCAAATATTTCAACATATCGCAATTTCTCGGATAAGGTGTCCGACAACTACGAGTGCTGAACAATTCAACATAAATAAAATATGAAAGACATTTCCTAAAGTTGAAGAACATGTCGTCATGTATTTCACATATTTAAGAATCATCTCTCTGTTTTGCCGTAAAATCCTGTTAAGCGTGGTGAATGAGCGATGGCATCATACTTGTATTTATAAATACAGGTATGAAAAAACAGGATAAACGCACTCCAACCTTTCCAATCGGAATAGTTGCAAAAAGGCTGAAAGTTTCGGTCGAGACCATTCGCCTTTATGAACGGCGAGGACTCATTCTTGTTACAAAAACTGAGGGAAATCAGCGCCTCTTTTCTGAATCCGATATCGAGCGGCTTCGATGCATCCGCACAGCCATCAATGAGCACAAGATTTCCATCGAGGGAATCCGCCGCATCCAATCATTGGTTCCTTGCTGGAAACACATTGAATGTTCGGCAGAGGTGCGGGCAAAATGTCCGGCCTATCATCGACAGGACGCCGGCTGCTGGACCTACAAGGATAAAAAGAATGAGTGTGCAGAGAAAGATTGTCGTGAATGCGCTGTCTATCAGCTTTCCGGTGATTGTAATGAAATCAAATCATTGATCTACTACGAAGAAAAATCTCTGCAAAAGCGGTCCCTGTCTCAAGGAAAATAATCATGAAAAGAATCCTCATCTCGGTTCTCGTACTTGGTGCGCTCATCGGCATGTTCTCGGTTGCGCTCCATAAGAACAGTTCCGAAAACACGCCCCTGGAGAAACTGAAGGAACAATACGCCCACAAAGTGAAAGCATCGGTTGATCATTCACTGTTTCCTCAGTTAAAGAAGAAATTCAGAAAACCTCAGGAAGTAACCGCCGAATGTATTACCTGCCATAATGGTAGGGCCGCTGAGGTGATGCATTCAACTCACTGGAACTGGGAACGAATAGAATATATTCCCGGAAAAGGCATCCGTCCGCTTGGAAAGCGAAATGTACTGAACAATTTCTGCATCGGCATTTCCGGCAACGAGCAGAGCTGCAACAAATGCCATATTGGTTATGGATATGCTGACGCCAAGTTTGATTTCAAAGACTCCCTGAACGTCGACTGCCTCGCATGCCACGATAACAGCAACACCTACGTGAAGGCAGTGGGAGGTGCGGGCATGCCCGATTCGTCGGTAAACCTGAATTATGTCGCCCAGCACGTCGGCAAACCACTGCGCACCGATTGCGGTACATGTCATTTCTTCGGCGGCGGCGGCAACAATGTGAAACATGGCGACCTTGAAAAAGCGTTGTTCGATCCAACCCGCGATGTCGATGTTCACATGGCATCGGAGGGATCGGATATGCAATGCGTCGATTGCCATACTGCGGAGAAACATCAGATGCTGGGTAAAATGTACTCAGTCTCATCGATGAACCGCAACCGTGTCGAGTGTGAGCAATGCCATTCAGCAATGCCGCATACCGACGATGTCCTGAACAAACATACGCTCAAGGTTGCATGCCAGACGTGCCATATTCCGACATACGCAAAAGTCAATCCGACAAAACTTCATTGGGACTGGTCCACCGCAGGAAAGCTGAAAAACGGCGAACCGTACGAAGAAACGGATTCCAATGGAACCGACGTCTATATGTCCATCAAAGGCTCATTTATTTGGGGCAAACAGTTGAAGCCGGACTATATTTGGTTCAACGGAACGGCGACCCACTACCTCGTTGGAGATAAGTTCGATCCATCCAAGCCGCTGAAGCTCAATGAATTGTACGGCAGCTATGATGATCCAGACGCCAAAATCTATCCAGTAAAAATCCATAGAGCGAACCAAATCTACGACACAGAAAACAAATATCTCATCCAGCCAAAAACCGTGTCGAACAAACCGGGAGACGGCGGATATTGGAAGGAATTCAATTGGCAGCGGTCGGCAGAAGAGGGAATGAAATTAGTGAATCTCCCTTACAGCGGAAAATATGGATTTACTGAAACGGAAATGTATTGGCCGGTCAATCATATGGTCTCGCCGAAGGAACAAGCGGTGAAGTGCGTTGAATGTCACACACGTGAAAACGGACGGCTTGCAAACCTTTCTGGATTCTACATTCCGGGAAGAGATTACAATCCATGGGTTGAATGGCTGGGCGGCGGAATAATCGTGCTTGTGTTTGCGGGCGTTATCGTTCACGGCGGGGCACGAATTGTTATAAGCAGGAAGAGAAAGGATACACGTTAACATGAAAAAAGAATATGTCTATCAGGCATTTGAAAGATTCTGGCACTGGACACAAGCCGCGCTCATTATCTTTCTCGGTGTAACGGGATTTGAGATCCACGGTTCGATCCACTTTTTTGGATACGACCTGGCAGTACGGTGTCGTAT
>CAWJKX010000082.1:0-18447 GCA_963843065.1 uncultured Bacteroidota bacterium | reverse complement strand
TCCGAAGCGACCGGCTACGGTGCAGTGTACTTTGCATCGGAAATGTTGTCGACAAAAGGACAAACGCTAGAAGGGAAAAAATGTCTTGTCTCCGGCAGCGGAAATGTTGCTCAATATACCGTCGAGAAAATAAATCAGCTCGGCGGGAAAGCATTGACCTTGTCTGATTCCAACGGTTATATTTATGATGAAGAAGGGATTTCGAAAGAAAAACTGGCGTTTGTTATGGAACTGAAGAACGTGCGCCGCGGAAGGATCAAAGAGTACGCCGACAAGTATAAAAGTGCCGTGTTCACCCCAATCGACCCGAAAGCAAACCACAATTCGTTATGGAATCACAAAGCCGATTGCGCTTTTCCGAGTGCGACGCAGAACGAGATTAGCGCTAACGACGCACAGAACCTTCTGAAAAATAAAGTATATGTCGTCGCCGAAGGTGCGAACATGCCGACAACGCTCGACGGTGTAAAGTTGTTCCTCGACGCCGGAATTCTTTTCGGTCCGGCAAAGGCAGCAAACGCCGGAGGTGTCGCGGTCTCCGGATTGGAGATGGCGCAGAACAGCATGCGCGTTCCGTGGACCCGTGAAGAAGTTGACAATCGACTCCATCTTATTATGAAGAGTATTCATAAAACGTGCGTCGATATGTCGAACCGCTTCGGGACGCCCGGAAATTATGTCAACGGCGCCAACATCGGCGGATTTCTTAAAGTCGCCGATTCGATGATCGACCAGGGATTAGTATAACCGTCTCCGGTAAATACAATAGCAGGCGAGTGCATTCCTCTTCGCCTGCTTTTCTTTTTGATTTTTCCTTCGTAACATACTTCCATGCAAACCTTCGATCCCCTCTGGGTTGAACACGGTTACGGTTCCCGTGTCCAGGGTTTTCAAAACCTGGCCCGGTTCCGCGTTCGTGATATCCTTCTTGTCTCCAGTCTTTACGATTCGTACCTGTTTGAAGAAGATGGGCGACTCTATGAATTAATCCGAAACGAGTACCAGGGATTGAACCTGAGTCATTCGCCGGAACTGACAAGAGTCTCGAGCGGAAAAGATGCGCTCGCCCTTGCGCAGGAGGAGAATCGCTTCGATATGATCATCACCACGCTCCATATCGAAGATATGCACGCCGCAACGTTCGCGCGGATGGTACATGAAGCCGGATTGAAAATACCTATCGTCGTGCTGGCGTATGACAACCGCGAATTGACCGAATTGTTTGCACACCACGATACTTCTGTGTTCGACAGAGTGTTTATCTGGCAGGGGGATTTCCGCATCATCATTGCCATCATCAAGTATGTCGAAGACCGGTTGAACATCGAAAGTGACACGCGCGCTGCGGGTGTTCAATCGATCATTCTTATCGAAGATAGTGTCCGTTTCTATTCGTCGTATCTTCCGCTTATCTACACCGAAACGTTGAAACAATCGCTGCGGCTTATTTCCGAGGGAATAAATCTATCCGACAAATTCCTGAGGATGCGCGCACGTCCGAAGATTCTTCTCTGCACGACGTACGAGGAAGCGTGGGAGTCCTACCGGAAGTATCAGGACTACATTCTCGGGGTCATCTCGGACATCGATTTTTTCCGCGATGGGAAGCAAAATCCGAACGCCGGCATCGAATTTGCGAAGAGCGTAAAGATCGAGCATCCCGACATTCCGATTTTGCTTCAATCGAACATGCGGGAAAATGAGAAACAGGCGCGGTTAGTCGGCGCATCGTTCCTGCTCAAAGACTCTCCGACTTTACTGGAAGATTTGCGGCAGTTCATGATCCAGTATTTCAGTTTTGGCGATTTTGTCTTCCGCGCGGCGGATGGAATCGAAGTCGGCCGCGCGCACGACTTGAAAACATTGGAGGAACAACTTCATCTTGTCCCCGAAGAAAGTATCCGCTATCATGGCGAGAGAAATCACTTCTCGAATTGGCTGAAGGCGCGCACGGAGTTTTGGCTCGCGCATCGCCTCCGTCCGCGAAAAGTATCGGATTATCCATCCGTTGCGGCACTCCGCGCCGATCTCATCGCATCCCTGAATGACTACCGCCAGCTTCGACAGCGGGGGAGCGTCACCGATTTTACAAAAGAAACGTTCGACCCGTCGAACAGTTTTGCGCGCATCGGCAGTGGGTCCCTGGGAGGGAAAGCGCGCGGTCTTGGGTTTGTTAACCTTCTTATCAACAGCCACGATGTACGCGACAGGTTTGACGATGTGAAAATTTTTGTGCCTTCGTCGGTCGTCATCGGGACGGATGTCTTCGATCAATTCCTCGATGACAACCGCCTCCGGAGCTACGCTCTCAGCGCCATGGACGATACGGAACTGACGCGGCGGTTTCTTGAAGCAAAAAAATTTCCGGAAGAAATCTTAACCAACCTTGTTGCATTTCTCGATCTGGTGAACGAACCGCTTGCGGTCCGTTCATCAAGCCTGCTGGAAGACTCACAATACCATCCGTTTGCGGGCGTGTATGAAACCTACATGATTCCGAACAACGACCCCGACCCGCGTATCAGGCTGAAGGAGCTTGTGAAAACGGTCAAGCGCGTATATGCGTCAACATTTTACCGGTCAGCAAAGGATTATATCCGGGTAACGTCGTACCGGCTCGAGGAAGAGAAAATGGCAGTGATCATCCAGAAGATGGTCGGCGTTCCGCATAACAATAAATTTTATCCGGATTTTTCCGGTGTCGGCAAATCGTACAATTTCTATCCTCTCCAGCCGCAAACGCCTCAGGATGGCATCGCGTCGGTCGCGCTGGGCCTAGGGAAAATTATTGCCGACGGCGGCACCGTTCTCCGTTTTTGTCCAAAGCATCCGCTTCAGTTGCAGCAATTGTCTTCTATCAAAGACACCGTCCGAAACAATCAAAATGAATTCTACGCGCTTGTTTTAAACGAGCATGAGGATGCGATTGTCGTAACCCACGACATGCTGGTGAAAAAATTCGACCTGCACATCGCCGAATACGACGGCACGCTGAATGCAATCGGCTCGACGTACTCGCACGAAAATGATTCCGTCTCCGACGGGATATCGAGGCAGGGAACCCGGCTGGTCACGTTTGCGCCGATCCTGAAGGGACAGATTTTTCCCCTCCCGAAAATCCTCGAACTTCTTCTCGATATGGGAAGCTGGGGAATGGGTTCGGCAGTGGAAATCGAATTCGCCGTCAACCTATCTGTGCCGAACGGAAAACCGAAAGAGTTCGGTTTGCTGCAGATGCGCCCGCTGGTCATCAGCCGGGAATTGGAGGAGTTGAATGTCGAGGAGGTTGACCCGGCCGGGCTGGTGTGTCAGAGTTTACAGGTGCTGGGAAATGGCATCATCAAAGACATCCGCGATATCGTCGTTGTGGACATCAATCGGTTCGACCGGGCAAAAACGCGCGAGGCCGGCTGGGAAGTGAGCCGGCTCAACGCAAAATTAGTCTCTGAAAACACGCCGTATCTTCTTATCGGTGTCGGACGGTGGGGCACGCTCGACCCGTGGCTCGGAATACCGGTAACCTGGGATCAGATCTCCGGCGCGCGGGCGATCGTTGAAGCAAACATGAAGGACTTCAATGTCTCTCCGTCGCAGGGGTCGCATTTTTTCCAGAACCTCACGTCATTTATGGTCGGATATTTTACGGTCAACGCTCAGGCGAATCACGGGTTCATCGATTGGGAATGGCTTGCCGCGCAGCATGCTGTGGAAGAGATGACATACGCGCGGCACATCCGCTGTGAAAAACCGATAACCATCAAGATGAACGGGCACAAAAATAAAGGAATTATTTTGAAGCCGGAAGTGTGAGTGAAAGGGATTTTGTTTTCCCTCCCCTGCGCGTTTTTTGCGTCCCGCGCTCTTTGCGGGATAAGGGGAGGGTCAGGGTGGGGTTAGCAGTTTAGAATTTCTTCTGCAGTTCATCCAGCCTTTTCAGGTTCTCAGTCGCTGTTTGGTTTTCCGGGTCGATTTGAATTGCCCGCGTGTAGTACTCGCGTGCCTTGACGTACGATTTCATGTTCTGGTACGCGATGCCCGCCTGGATGTTCGCGTCGGTGCTCTTTGCGTTCAATTCCAATGCCCGTTCGTACTGTTTGATCGCGTCGTCGAACAGCGCCGCGCCGTTATAGGCAATGCCGAGGTAATAATGGATGTCGTAAAAATCGTTTCCTCGCGCAAGAGCTTGCGTCAACAAATCGATCATCGGTTTAAAATTTGAATTCTTGAAATAATTGGTGTACAAAAACCGGTATGCGGAATAATACAGCGTATCGGTGGCAACTGCTTTCTGGAAAAAGTTGTTCGCTTTGTAGCTGTCTCCGATGCGGTCATACAGCTTGCCCAGGGCAAAAGCGGCCGGCGCATAGTCTTCAGCGATCAGCATCGCATCTTTATAGTGCTCGGCGGCTCCGTCGGTGTTTCCTTTTTCTTCCGCCGCTTCGCCGTCCCGCATATGTGCAAGCACCTCATTTGGAATTTTCTTCTCCCGCGTGTCGATGAGAATGCGCAGGTCGTCCATCCGGTTCGTCAAGTCATGTTCGTATGATGTTTTCATCACCTGGAAGATTTCCTTCCTCGCATCGGGAAAATTCGAAGAATAGAAATCATTCACTGCCGCCAGCACCGAATAATAGGGAAGGGGGAATTGCGTTGAATCTTTGCTGAGGTTAAGCAGGAACTCCGGGGGAAACAGCGCTGATCTGTTCTTCCATCGCTCGCCGGCGATGCGAACGAACGTTTCGTACGATTCTTCCAGGTTGTATTTCTTTAACCGGCCGGAAAGTTCTTCGGGAATTGTACACGTCAATTCTGCTGCCGTCGAATCCGCAAAATTCACCGATGCAAAAGCGTACGCAAGCGCCTCGACAATGTATTTGTATTTGAAATCTATCCTGTCCCCCGACGAACCTATATAAATCCAGCGCACGTTGAGGTCGTCGAGTGCTTGGTGGAGCGAGTCGAGGAGAGTGCGCGAGTGTTGAATCGCGGCTCGTACTTTTTCCATCAGCGGGGCAATGGTCGCATCGGAGGGAGTGATGCCGAGCGATTGGTCGGAGAGCGAATCCGCGACGAATTGAAATTTCGGTATGGTTTGTGTGGTTGCCGCGATTTTTTGTTTTATGTCTGCACCGCTCACCATCGTTCTTGATAGGCTGTCGAAAATTCCGTCAAAGTATTTGCTGAACCCTTCCAGGCGTTTTTCCTTGGCAGTGGAATATGTGGGAAAAATCGCAAGTCCTTGGTCGCCCAGGATCACGTTGAAGTTCGCGATTGCCTCTTTATAGCGGGAGCCGTTCAACGCTTTGTCTCCAAGGTCGAAATATTTTGTTACTTTTGAATAGCCGGCCCAGTATTCCTGCGGCACATTCACTCCGATCTTCGCAACTCCGTTGTCGAGCGGATATTCGAATATAAACGGTTTGTTGAGTGCAAATGTTTTTTGAAATCCGATCAACACGATTGTACTGTCGTCGTTGGCGATAATGTCGTCGGTAAAATCGGGATGAAGCCGTAATGAATCTTGCGTTAACGAAAGCTGCGGCAAATTTTCCTTAAGAAAATCAGGGTCTATCTTCCAGCTTCCTTCATTTTGGAGGAGGAAATAGTAATACTGCCCGCCGTTCACGTTTTCACACGTCAGGTTCGTCTCACTCTTTTTGGTTGAGAGTGTGAGCCTGACAAATCTCGGCCCCCCCATATTGAACAGGCCGGATTTTTCGGCAATTTTCAGTTTGATCGAAACAGGATTTTGCTGTGCTGCAGCCTCGCTCAACAGGAGAAAAAACGGCAGGAAACCGGCAAGGAAGAATTTTTTCATGGAATTATTAGAAGAAACGCATCAAATTCATCACAGTTCGGAATACCTAAAAAGTCGAATTGAATATATAAAACGAGGGGGCGAGAGTCAATCGCTTTTCCGCTTAATCCACCTTCTTCAGTGCGACAAGGAGCCTTGACAAAGAGATGACTTTTTCCCATACTTGTGCAGGTTTACGAGCTGCGTTATTCTCGCCAATCAGCAATCAATGAGCGAACGATTCCACCAGTAGTAGTTCTTCTCCGCAAAAAGGCAGTATATGATTTCAAGGCTCCCACTCCTTGCGTTCATTGTCGGATCTTTGCTCTGTTTGGTCGAGCTCTCTGCACAAGAGTTGTACGTTGAACCCCTGAAGCATGCCGCAGTAACCAAAAACGCAATTTATGCTGCAAAACTGACCACCAGTGGTGGCCTTCTTGCTTTAGCCGGACTAGACAAATCAATAAAAATTATTGACCCGGCGACTTTGCGGGAGAAGTATAATCTGACGGGGCGCAGTTCAAGGATTTTGACACTCGCATTTACAGCGGACGGAAAATATCTTGTTTCAGGGGGGGGCAGCGGACTTCTTTCTTTTTGGAGTATTGCCGATAGTACATTATTGAAAGAGTTTCCGGCACACGGGAAAGGTCTTGGAGTTCGCTCAATCGATATCGATGCAGGTGGCAGGATTGTCAGCGGCGGAGGCGATGGGGAAATAAAGCTGTGGGCAACGGGTTCGGACGACCCTCTCGGTAAATTTCCGAATGAAACGGATGAAAGTGAAGTGCTCGGTGTCGCTTTCAACCCGGCGGGGAGCCGAGTCGCCGTTGCAAATGCCGACGGCGTCGTCAGGATTTTCGACGCGCAATCGTATCTTCTTCTGAACACTCTGACAGAATTTAAGGACAAAGCGATTGCGATAGCATTCAGTCCGAACGGCAGGTACCTTGCCGCAGGAGGAGCCGATTCAACGATTCGGGTTTGGGATGCTCAGAATTTCTCGCTCCTCAAAACGATGCGTGGAAATTCAGGTTCCATAACATCGCTCGCCTTCAACCCGAACAACGCATGGCTTGCGGCAACGGGGAACGCAATAGCGATCTGGGATGTCACCACGGGGGCACTGCGGAAAAACATCGCCGACACTGGAATCGTTTACGCCGCTGCATTGTTTTTGCCCGATAGTTCAACTCTTATCGGTGTAACAACATCCGGCGCGGTACAAACATTTTCGGTCCTCACTCGCAAACCGGACAGGGAGCCTCCGATCATTGTGTTTCAAACGCCCGTTCTGAAAGATGGAGATATTCTTAAAGTATACGCAAACGAGATCGAAATATCAGCTGTTGCGTCGGACGAGAGCGGCGTCAGAGAAGCAACTGTTGCAGGGCAGCCGGTCAAGTTGAGGGATATCACCCCGGATGAAAAATCACAGTTCGGCGTAAAACTTCCGTCAAAAAAAATTTTCGGCGTTGCACAACTCCCCGTCGTTGGAGCGAACGATATCTCTGTTTCTGCAACGGACGAATGGGGCAATGTCGCAACGAAAAACATCCGTGTTCAACGGCTGGTAAAGGAAGCCGCAGTGGAGATCCTTAGCCCAAAAGAAAACGGGGAGACTGACCAGGCATCGGAGAATTTGGAATTCAAAGTCTGGTTCGATTTCACGCGGTATACAATTACACTTAATACAATTGAAATTGCCGACAAGGAGAACATCCCCCGGAAGCCGTTGGGCATTCTTCAGTCTGAGCCGCTTCCTCTTTCGTCGGGTTTCAACCAGGTTCAGTTTGCGGTGTACGGAAAGAACGGCGAAAAAATTTCGAGGGTCATCAATATTAATCGGCGCATTTTAACGAATGGCGCCTCGATGGATGCCGACAAGCCGCAGCGCAGCTCTTCAGGCCAGCCGCAGCGATGGGCGGTCGTGATCGGAATTTCCGAGTACGCGAATCCGTTGATCAAAAACCTCAGCTATGCTGACCGTGATGCCCGCGACTTTGCAGACTTTCTGAAAAGCCCGGCCGGCGGCGGTTACGAGCCCGACCACATGAAAATTCTTCTTAACAAAGATGCGACGCGGCAAAACGTCGAGCAGGCGCTTTACAATTTTCTTCGTCAAACCATCGACAAAGACCTGGTGATTATCTATTTCGCCGGACATGGCGCTCCTGAGCCGGCGAACCCGAACAACAACTATTTATTGACATACGACAGCGACCCGAATTCCCTCGAGACGACTGCTTTTCCTATGTGGGATGTGAACACGGCGCTGATGCGGTATATTCCGTCGAAGCGCGTCATCGTATTTTCCGATGCATGCCACAGCGGGGGGATTAGCTCCGACCTGGCAACGCGCGGGGTCTCGCTTACCGAGACAAATCTCATCAATCAATATCTTTCCGATTTGTCGAAATCGAAAGAAGGAACGATTGTCTTCACGGCAAGCCAGGCAGGAGAAGTGTCGCAGGAACTTGATAAATTCGGGCACGGGGTTTTCACGTATTATTTGCTGAAAGGACTGAAAGGCGAAGCAGACATCAATAACGATTACACGGTCACGATCGGAGAATTGATGGACTATGTCGAAGAAAATGTTAAGCGTCAAACCAAAGGGAACCAACATCCGACACGAAATCAAGGGAACTATGACAAGGATATGACCATTTCGATAGTTCCTCATTGAGATCGGCTGGCCGCTCTCTCCATTCTTGAAAGGAAATAAAGTAATGACTGTAAAAATATGGTCAAGATTCTGCCTGATAATCTTTTTGTCGGGAATGACGTTGATTGTCTATGCTCAGGACACATCCCTTGTCAATAATATCCAATACAACTGGGCGTTTGTCGCCCGGGCCGGCGATGCGGGAAGCCGCCGCATCGGAGTTGTCGCAAAGGATACTTCAATGAGCACGGGAGATGAATTCAAGCTGTTTGTCAACCTGGTGAAACCGGCGTTCATCTACGTGATCCATAAAAATTCCAACAATGAATTGTCGCTGCTCTTCCCTTACGATAGTGCCATGTTCCAGAAAGACTACAAGCTCGACAAGAATTATTATATCCCGAAAGGCCGGGAATGGTTCAGGCTTGACAAGAACACAGGGACTGAAACGTTTTACGTGCTTGCATCATCCGAACGGCTGACAGACCTTGAGAACGATTTGCGCGCCTACCTCAAATCGACAATCGATAAGAGACCTGACGCGGCGGCATTTGTTGTCAACGAAATCAAAGATATTAAAAAGCGGTTCCGGACTTTTGCAACGATTGCGGAGCGGCCGATCAGCATCGCCGGCAATGTTCGCGGGGAAAAGAAGCCTGCGGTCGACCCTGACCGTGTTGACATTGCACAGTTTGCATCCGAGATTTTGGCGAACAATTTTTTCAGCAAAACGATTTCCATTGACCACAAGTAAGAAGCGCAGAGTTGTCAGCGCGGGACTTTTAATAGCCGCATCATTTTGTTTGTCGCATCTCCTCTTTTGGGTTTTCCCCGGCGTATTCGATTCGTGGAATCGTCAAACAGTAGACCGGCTCTTTCTCGTACGGGCAGCGTTACATCCCCCGGCGTACGACTCTTCAATCCTTCATGTCGATATTGCAAATTCCACTATTAAAAAACTGAATTTCTATTTCCCGCGGAGGTATTACGGCGACGTCGTCAATGTGTTGAATAGGATGAACTGTTCCGCCGTGGCGTTCGACATTATTTTTGCCCGAAAGCTGCAAGCGTACGACGACAGCATTCTGGTTTCTTCCACGAGGAGATTTGGACGGGCCTATTATCCCGTGGCTTTTAGTCTGGAGGATACGACCATTAACAGAGAGACGGCATCCTCCGAGGTCGTTCATTTTCTCGACTCGACATCGTGGACTCTCGATGCAAAGGATGTCGGCGATTTTTACAAAGCCGGCGCAACGCTTCTGACATGGGATGATCTGGCGAACGCCGCACGCGGTATCGGCTTTATCAGTGTGCAACCCGATGCCGACGGTGTATTCCGTCGTGTCCCGCTGCTGATCCGCTACGGGGAAAAATTTTACCCAAGTATGGCGATGCGGCTGGTCTGCGATTACCTTCATGTTACGCCGGACCGCATCACGGTACAGGGGGGGAAATCAATTACGCTAGGAAATGCCCAGTTGCAAGATGGAACGAAGCGCGATATCGTCATTCCAATCGATTCGCACGGCAATATGCTGATCAATTGGATCGGCGGCTGGTCTGCGATGCGGCACATCAGCTTTGCGCAGGTTCTTAGCATTGCCGATGACAATGATGAGGTCGAAGCGTTCGGCGAACGGTACGGCGGTTCATTGCTCTCATTGGCGACGTATCCACCGGCGCATCGGACATTGGCCCGATTCCTTTTGAGCGAAGTTTTCCCCTCGTTGGGCTCCATGCCAACACGCTGAACACAATCCTCACACAGAATTTTTTGTTCGAATTGCCTGCCGTGCCGATGCTTCTTGTGGAAGTGATCTTCGCTGCGCTTTTCTTTTTTTTCTCGAGCCGACTGCAATCGGTACAGTTTGCCCTGGCGATATTCGGGCTTCTTGCCGCGTATGTTGTTCTCGCTTCGGCGCTCTTTATATACGCCAATGTGGTAATGTCGATCATTCGTCCTTTGATGAGCGGCGCCTTTTCGGCAACGGCGGTTGTCGTCTACTGGTATGTTACCGAAGAACGGGAGAAGCAGAAGCTCCGCTCAAAATTTGAACAATATTTTCCGCCGTCCGTCGTACGGCAGCTTATTGACGCTCCGGATACGCTGACGACGATGCCGAAAAGAAAAGAAGTCACCATCATGTTCAGCGACATCAAAAGTTTTACAACATATTCATCCACAATGACGCCGGAAGAAATCAGCACAACGTTGAACGAATATTTTGAGGCGATGACCGACATCGTGTTCAAGTACGGCGGCACGGTGGATAAATTTATCGGCGACGGCCTGATGGTTTTTTACGGTGCGCCGGAGGCTCAGCCGGACCACGCGCTTCGCTGCGTGAGGGCGGCGATTGAGATGCAGTTGAAATGCCGCGAGCTGAAGGCGCGCTGGGAGCCGGTTGGCCGGCTTTCGCTTCGTGTTCGTATCGGCATCAACACCGGCGAGGCTGTCGTAGGAGATTTGGGCTCGGCGCGGAGAATGGAATACACCGTCCTCGGCTCCGATGTCAACCTTGCCCAGCGTCTTGAATCGAACGCACCGGTTGAAGGCATCATGATTTCGGAAGCAACATACCGGTATGTCAAAGACGAAGTTCCGATTCGTCCGCTTGAACCGATAAAAGTGAAAGGGTTGGAAACCCCGGTTGTTGTGTATGAAGTGTTGGTCGAGGGGAAATAAAAAATTTTCTCGCACAAATCCCGAAGGTCCGAAGGACTCCTTCGGAGGATGGCTTCGCCAGACGCGAAGTCGCAAATTGGGTATAAATAGGATCTTTGCGCCTCTGCGACTTTGCACGGGAAAAACGTTTACGATTAATCGGGAGCTTTAATTTAGAAATAGAGTCCGTACCAAATAGCGGACTGACTTACTGCGTACTGCAGGCATTGGGAGGTGGATGTAATTCAGCATCTCCCACATCGTTTTAAGAAATTTTGAATCACCGGGGAGCTTCCGTAAATCAAGGTCGAGCGCAATGATCGTCTCGTGGTAGGAGTGAGGCGTGTTCAAACCGCGGACTGTGCAACCGGCTGCAAGCCCAATAATCGAGGGCCAGTAATCCTGAAAATTTTTCGGCAGCAGATCGTGCACGGTAATTCCCATCCAAAATTTTTGTCCTTCATGGTCTTCAAGAAAACTTGGCAGCGTCTGCTGACTTGCAACAACAGTATTTGAAGATGCAACGTACGAACCTTTTGGCGTGAAACTCTTCAACCATGGGACATAATACTGCGCCAGCGGATATCCCGCTCCCAATACATTCGCCAGTTCGTCAACCCGGTCAAATCCAAGGTAGTTGATATGGCCATCTTCTATTTTCATAGAGGTCATAAAGGCAAGTGAAGTCGCCGCGCCGTAAAGCGCCGCATCCTGTTCATCGTATCCTGCCCATAAAAGCGCTTTTGTCGAAATCACGCTTCCCAATCCGCTCCCGTAAAAGTGAAGCAGTTTATCCTGATTTCGGGCATAAGTAAAATCTTCACGGAAGAAAAACGGAGTAAAGTAATCTTTCCGCAGAGGTTCATACCGAGCAAAATTCGACTGCGGCTCCGCTGGCAACGACAGCGCCTGTAAAGAGAGAAAGCCGTGGAGTGCTGACTTGAGAGGAGTCGGTGGGAATGGCGTACGTCGCATCCACCTGCGGCACGACGATTCCGCCAGGCAAAAGGAAGCAAACGTAAACAAAAAATGGGTCGAGACAACAAAACTTAAAGCTCTTTCCCATGAACCTGCTCTCAAGATTCTCCACCTGCAAATGGGCAAAAAATTACAAAAATGATTGAATAATTGAGTTCGAAAAACCTGAAGGAGGAAAAAACAGAAATACCCTGGTCAGACTACGGTTCTAATTATATTTATCGGCAAAAAAATGTCTTTTTCGCAGGGAACCATGTCCGGAGATGGTTTACTAATAATTCTCAAGAGACCTTTGATAATATTGTTATATAATGTATATTTCATCCAATAATATTCGCCATCAAAGGCTCAGAATAGCCTAACGCCATACTTTTGGAGTTCGCGTGTTACTCTGTTGTATGTATCATCGCGTCGATGCTGACAAATTATCCAATTCGCAGCCAATTCTTGAGAAACATTTCGGGTATATAAAAGAGCGCTTCCAAGTCGTTTTACCGGGCGACGTTTTGGCAAAAGACCTCATAAATCTCTGCATGGTTTTTGACGATGCGACCTACAGCTTTTACCGTTATGTCCTTCCATTGGTACAGAGATTTGGAATTCGCGTAGTTCTTGCAGTTTCACCAAAGTTTATTTTAGATTCAGGCGATCACGTCTCCCCAAACGTGCGTTTGGCTGTGCCCACCGCCGAGCTGATGAATGGCCGGCAATACATCGATGCTGCTCCTTTTTGTTCGTGGCGGGAATTGTCCGATATAAGCGCCAGCGGGTTTGTTAAAATTGCATCCCACTCTTACTCACACCCGAATCTGCTTCAATGTCCAAACATTGAGGATGAGCTCGTCGAATCAAAAAAAATTCTGGAAGAAAAATTGCACCAAGACGTAAACACTTTTGTCTTCCCGTATGGACAGTTTAACGCTTCGGTTGTGAAACATGTCCAAGCACATTACAAATACAATTTTGCCGTTGGTGCAGGAGATAATAAAACGTGGGAAGGCGTCGGCGGCGTATTGTTTAGAATGTATGCAGATGATCTACAAGACCCCGTCTCTATTTTCAGCCGGATAAATCTAAAAAAATACGAGGTATTGCGGATCAGACTGATTGTAAAGAAATGGTTTATGGACCGTAAACCATCGGTGAATTAATCTTCGAGCATTGTGCTAGAGCCGCTTCCAAAAAAATAAATATTGTATTTTGAAGTGCATCAATATCCTTCGACGCAGCCGCGACGGCTCATCCTGAGCAAGCGAAGCGCGTCGAAGGAAGCCGTCGCGGCTTTGCTCAGGATGAACATCTTTGTACAAATACAACTTTATTTAATTGAGACAGCACTAGTTGTGAAAATTCTTCTCGTCCACAATTTTTATGGGTCGACTGCGCCAAGCGGGGAGAATACCGCCTATAGTGCCGAGGCAGCGCTTCTTCGGAACCGCGGCCACTCCGTCAGTGAATTTAACCGGCACAGCGATGAAATACTTCGAGCAGGTTTCGGCGGAACGTTGAGGGGTGCGGCGAGCACCGTCTGGAATCCGTTCAGTCTGCATGCCCTGAAACGAAAGCTGCGGGAAACGAAACCCGATATCGTTCATGTACATAACACATTTCCTCTTCTGTCGCCTTCCATTTTTTACGCTTCGCGTGAACGGAATATTCCAACAGTCATGACGATGCATAACTATCGGATAGGCTGTTCAGCGGCGACCGTACTCCGAAAAGATCAGCCATGCACGCTCTGTTTAGACAGAAAGAGCGTTATCCCGGCGCTGCGGTACGGTTGTTACCGCGAAAGCAGAATAGCAACGATTCCCGTCTCGGCAATGATTGCTTTTCATAACGCCAGGGACACGTGGCGGAGCAACGTTGACGCATTCATTACGCTGACAGATTTCCAAAGAGAAAAGATGGTTCAATTTGGAATCCCAACAGAGTCGCTCTTTGTTAAACCCCATTTTCTCGAACATCCCCCCCGACCCGTTCCATGGGAAGATCGCGACAACAAAGCGGTTTTTGTCGGGAGGCTGTATGCGGCAAAAGGAATACATGTATTGATCGACGCATGGAAGCGAATGGGGAAGAGGGGGCCGCGATTTGGAGGTTATCGGCGACGGGCCGATGAGAGAGCAGCTTGTTCGTTCGATCCGGGAAAGCGAGGCGCCGGATTCGGTTTCATTTCTTGGAAACGTATCCCGTGATGAGGCGATGAAGCATATTTCGAGCGCGAAATTGTTGATAGTGCCATCGCTCTGCTTCGAGGGATTTCCGATGGTCGTCCAGGAAGCTTTTGCCCTGGGCGTTCCGGTTGCGGCGTCGAAGATCGGCTCCCTTCCCTATCTTATCACCGAAAATAAAAACGGCAGTCTTTTCATGCCGGGAGATGCTGAAGGTATAATTTCATGTGTAACCGGGATGCTTGCTGACGATGCAAAAATTGCGTATTCTCGGTGAAGGGGCGCGCCGGGATTTTGATGAAAAGTATACCGCAGAGAAGAATTATGGCACATTGATGGCAATCTACGGCGCTGCGGCCGAACATCGCAGAGCGAAGGTTCATTGAACGATGAAAGATTTTCTGCGTGAATCAATTTGGAATGTCCAGGTTCAGACGGCGCAACTGTCCGACATTCTCAATGCGATTGACGATGAAATTTCCCATGGGATGAAGGGGAAAACGTTGTTTTGCGCGAACCCGCATTCACTCGTGGCTGCAAAAGGCGACAGCCAGTTCCTGGCGGCCCTTTGTGCCGCCGACTATCTTATTCCCGATGGCGCCGGGATTGTCTTGGCGTCAAAAATTTTAGGAGGAAGAATTACACAGCGGATTACGGGCTACGATTTTTTTATGGGAATCGTTGAACGATGGAACAGAGAACGAGGGAAGTCATTTTTTTTTCTCGGTTCGTCGGATAAGGTGCTGGAAAAAATCGAAGCACGGATGTCGCATGAGTATCCTCATGTCTCGGTATGTGGTACCTGTGCGCCGCCGTTCAAAGAGAAATTTTCAGACGATGAAAACAGCCGAATGATTGAACAGATCAACCTTGCTGCACCGACGGCGCTGTGGGTTGGGATGACGGCCCCAAAGCAGGAGAAATGGATTCAGGAAAATCGCGGCCGTCTCAATGTTCCGATTATTGCCGCGATAGGTGCGGCGTTCGATTTTTTTGCGGGAACAAAACGAAGAGCGTCGCCTCCCCTTCAAAATGCAGGATTGGAATGGCTGCCCCGGCTTCTTCGAGAGCCCCGCAGGGTGTGGAAGCGCAGTTTTGTTTCAACCCCGATTTTTCTTTATTATATTTTTCGGCAAAGAGCGGGTTTGCTGTGAAGCACCGCTTGCTGCGAATCGATACGAACGTGATACTGTATGATGAGATCGAAGAAGTTATTTAAGCTGTTGTTAATGCTGACTGATGGAGCGACGCTCTTCGGTATATTTTTTGTCCTCAGCCTTTTGCGTACCGACGTCGACTTTGTTACTGAATACTGGTACCGAGCAATTTTACCCGTTATCCTGACGTGGATGGTGCTGGAAGCGATCGGTGCATACAACCCCGATATCGACATGCGCAGCCTTCCGTACACCAGCCAGTATATTTTGGCAGTCATGATTATCGTCGTGCTGACGATCGTTGTTGTGTACATCTTCAGCTATAAACCGTCGCTGCAGTTCAGCCGCAGCGTGCTGCCGGCAACATTCTTTCGTATTTCTTATCATTTCGCTTTCCGTGCGGAGGACGATCAATTCCCGGCTTGCGGAAGTACGGCGGAAAAGATTTTATCTTGTCCTCGGGACCGACGAAACGGCGCAGGAGTTGTACCGGATGTACGCTGAAACGCCGAAAGATCAGGAGGTACGGTTTGCCGACCTCAGCGGGAAAAAAGTCGGCTTATCAATATGCGGAAACGGTTCTCCCGTCATCGAAGGAGACGTTCTCAATAAACTCCGCTCGATGACCGGCAATTGCGACGGAATCATCCTGACCGAAGACAGATCTTCGCTGAGCAACGAAGTGTTCAGGCAGCTGGTCTCACTCCACTTTCACAGTGTTCCGCTAATCCCGAGCAGGCTGTTCCTCGAAGAAAATTTCCGGAAGGTTCCTCTTTTTATCCTGAACAAGTGGTGGCTGTTTGAAGGCGACCTGCTGCTGGTACGGAATCCGTGGGACAATCGTTTGAAGCAGCTGATTGATATCACAGTCGCATCGGTGAGTTTTATTCTTTTTATTCCGTTGATGGTCATCATCGGAATTTTGATTCGGGCAGAAAGCCGCGGCCCGATTATTTTCAGACAGACGCGTATCGGCAGAAACGAGACGCCGTTTACGATGTATAAATTCCGGTCGATGTACCATGGGTCGGGATCAGGGGATAAGTATGTCCGGGAACACGACCCCCGCGTTACCAGGGTGGGAAAACTGCTCCGATTAACCAGATTGGATGAATTACCACAATTATGGAACGTCTTAAAAGGGGAAATGAGCATGATCGGCCCCCGTGCCGAATGGTTTGAAGTTGCACGTGAATATGAACAGAAAATTGAGTATTATCACTTTCGGCATCTTGTGAAGCCCGGGATTACGGGTTGGGCCCAGGTGAATTATTCGTACGGCGAAAATATCGACGATACAGTTACGAAGCTGCAATACGACCTTTATTATATTTCTCATTACTCGTTGTTGTTAGACATCGACATTATGCTGAAAACAATTCACATCGTGCTTTTTGGTAAAGGGAGGTAATGAAGACACGCCCCTCCTTAAATCAGTAGCATTGTAACGGGTTTTCGTATAATCAATTCTTTCTCTTATGGCAGCAAAAACACAGGATAATCGTGCAGGAATATCACCGCCGGCTCTTGAACTGAGTCTCCGTGATTATATAGAAATCCTTGAACGGTGGAAGTACGTCATCATAGGGATTACGCTCGCCTTTTTTATCGGCGCCGTTCTGTATACGTACCTCGGCGCCTTTATTTATGAGGGAGTCGCAATCGTTCAAGTGAGCAATAAGGCAAAGAGCGATATGGGGATCAGTTCTCTTGATTTCTCCGATCTTGGAGGAACGACGCGCAACCTGATGAAAGAAATCGGCATCCTCAAATCCCGCGCTATGGCCGAGGACGTGTTGGCCTTATTGAAAAAGACGCCTGTAGCAACATTGGGGGGCTATGATACGCTTGAAGTGCTCAAGCGGTCAGACGACGAACCTTCGTTCGGACCGTTTGCCCACAACGAAGACATCTTCGGCCGTCTTGACGATGCGGTCTCGTTCGACCCGGACAAAGCATCCGACGTTATTTTTATCAGTGCGCTCAGCACGAATCCGAAGGAAGCCGCAATTATTGCGAACGCGTATGCGGAAGCGTATTACCAAAACAACCTCGATAACAGCCGGAAGCAATTGCGCACAACGCGGGAATTTCTGGAACGCACATTGCAGGCCAAGAGGACAGCGCTCGACACCGTTGAAGACGCTCTTCGCCGGTATATAGAAAAACATGGCTCCATCGACGAAGAGAGTCAGTCGGTAGTAAAAACGATTTCCGACCTGGAAGCGCAGCGCGACGAGGTTGAAATTGAAATCGAGACGGCGCGAAGTACGGAACTCACGTACGGAAAGAGATTGGCGGAAGTAAAGGCAACGCTTCCAAAGAACGAAGAAAATGAGATCGATGCCGACAGCAAGCGCATCATGGATATGGTCGCCAGTATCGAGATACAAAAAATACTGGAACAAATAAGCGCGCTTGAACAGGAGCGTGATCTTATAAAAGAGCAGAACGCGGATATGCAAGACCAATCGTTGGTGGCAAATCGGATTGCAGATATTAACAACCAGCTCGATGCTCTCCACAAGAAAATAAATGACCGGATGGGAATCGGTTCAAATAGAGCCGAGAAGAAATGCCGAGAACCGGGAATTGGCTAAAGCCCTTTCTGAGAAGCTGACCGACGCTCAGATGCACCTTCAATTGTTGGAAGTCCGTCACAAAGCACTGGTGAACGGTATCAGCCAAAGCGAAGCGCGTTTCCAGAACATTCCTAAAATCAACATTGACTACGCCCGGCTTCAACGGACAAAAATGACGCTCGAAAAAGTGTATGTCGCCGTCGAAGAAAAATATCAATCCGCTCTTATCGCCGAACAATCGGAATTCGGATACGTCGACGTTCTTCAGCATGCCCTTCCTCCGCAGACTCATCTCTATCCCAATATTCCCAAGAACCTGGGGTTTGGATTCTTTATCGGTCTGGTAATGGGAATCAGCTCGGCATTTTTCATCAACTATTTTGACGACCGTATTCACAAACCCGAAGATATCAAACGCCGGGG
>CAWJKX010000081.1:0-14632 GCA_963843065.1 uncultured Bacteroidota bacterium | reverse complement strand
ATTGAGTGTGTTGACGGTAATTCCGGCGATGGATGAGAAAGCTCTGAATCTTGTTACTCGCGTGGATCCCGTGAGCGAAACCGTAGATGGCGAGCGGGGAACCATCCGGAGAGTGGTGGGCGAGAGTGAGAAAGAATCTGCGTCCGACGGCCTTATCATCGACCCGCATTTGATAACTGCCATCAATCCGTATTCGAGAATTGCAGATTCGTACAGACGGTTGAGGACCAGCATCCAGTATTGGAAAAAGGAGACGCCGGTAAAGAGCATTCTCTTGTCGAGCGGCGCACCTCAGGAAGGCAAGTCGCTAACGGCTGCAAACCTTGCGGTCGTGTTCGCGCAAACACGGAAAAAAGTGCTGCTGGTGGACGTCGATTTGCGCCGTCCGACGGTTCACGAGCTTTTCAATTTGAACCTTGAACCCGGTCTCACCGAGGTGCTGTTTGGTGAAGTTGATATTTCCGCCGCCATACGCCACACGTTTATTGAAAACCTGGACATTCTGACCTGCGGCGCCATCCCGCTCAATCCGACCGAACTCATCGGCTCATCAACGATGAAGAATTTGAAATTGGAACTCGACAAGATGTACGATATCATCTTGTATGATTCGCCGCCGATTCTTCTTTTTACCGATTCTGAATTATTGGTCGCAATGGTCGATGCCGTAATTTTTGTTGTGAAAACAAATTCAACCACGTTCGACAGCCTGGAACATTCCGTGGATATCATTGAAGGGATCAGGCTGAATCTTGCAGGAGTCGTGGTGAATCAGTACGAATTGAATCGCTTGCACAGGGGATACTATCATCTGCACGGGGAGTACTACTATCAACAAAAATATACTCCCAAAGAAAAAACATAATACGAATGCCGGGTTGTCTATGAAAATAGCCTTGACAATATTTATCGCATTTGCCTCAGCGGCGCCTTTGCTCGCGCAGGTCTCCACGGAGACCGAACTCAGCAGTTCCAAACAATCAAGCCAGAGCAGACCAGGGTATTTTTATTATGCAAAACCATTTGAAGTAACGATGACGGTAAACTTGTGGGGAGAAGTTCCTCAACAGGGCGTGTACGTTGTTCCGACAAACACGGATATCATTCAGCTTATCTCCTTTGCAGGAGGACCAAAAGAGCGGTCGAATTTAGAAGAGGTGCTTCTGTACCGGGTATCCGGTAAGAAAGAAGTGAAGACGAAAGTTTTGTTAACGATCGCTGTGCGGGATATCCTTGAGGGCAAATCGCCGACGGTACCACTTGCGCCCGGCGACATGATCGTTGTGAAGAGAATTCCTGACTCCCTTACGTGGCAGGATGTTTTGATGATTGTCAATACAACCGCAACCCTTGGCGTGCTTGGAGTAAGCATTTACTCTATCTCCCACAAATAAGCTAGACGCCGCGAGGGACAGATTTTTGCCGGTTGCTGAGGTGTTGAACATTTTGGACTATCTATTGTGCCGCGACAAATTCTCTGGAAGCTGTCTTACAAATGAACTTGCGACGACCCTTCGGGACATGGTGAACAAATGGTCCGTTCATCTTGAATAAGCATCCTCGCCGAGTTGTCTATCTACGATTCTACGAATCGTAGATTCGTGGAACGACCCTACGGGTCGATAGATCCGTTGGGAAGGACAAAGCGACATGTTTTTGAGATGGCTTCTAATAAAACTTCGCCGTGGATGCCTCGAAGCAATTTTCGGTCGCCGGCACTTCTGATTTCAGACTGAATTTTTTTATTTCGAGGATCTCATTTCTTGCTCAACTCATCCTCCGCATCCCGAAGCAAAATAGCACCCGTTGTGAGAGAAGGAACGAAATGATAAGCGAGGAATTTCTGAATGCCTTTTGAAATAGTCATCGAGCCGACAAAAGGATTATCGGTGCTGCGGTTTCGCGAGATATGGGAATTCCGCGAACTGTTCTATTTCCTCGTATGGCGGGACATCAAAATTCGTTACAAGCAGACTTTTTTAGGTGCGGCGTGGGCGCTGATTCGACCGTTAATGGGAATGGTCGTCTTCACGGTGCTGTTCAATAAGCTGGTCGGTTTTTCCGTGCAGGGCGTTCCGTATCTTCTTTTTACTTTCTGCGGGGTTGTCGCATGGAATTTTTTTTCTGAGGGGGTGGTGGGGGCAAGCCAGAGTTTGTTGGCTAATGCCAACCTTATCTCCAAAGTCTATTTCCCGCGGGTCATCATTCCGGCCGCCGCAATACTCTCCGGGCTTGTTGACTTTTCTATCGCATTTATCCTTGCGATAGTGTTGATGGTCTATTTTCAATTCATGCCCACGGCAACGATTTTGCTCCTGCCGTTTTTCATTCTCTTGACGATTCTTACTTCGCTCGGCATCGGTTTTTGGTTTTCATCGATCTCTGTCCAGTACCGGGATATCGGGCACGCACTCCCGTACGTTATCCAGGTCATGTTCTGGATTACACCGGTCGGGTATGCGGCGAGCAAGATTCCGGCGTCGTACCAGACATTGTACTGGCTTAATCCCATCGTGTGTGTTATCGAAGGGTTTCGCTGGTCGATGCTTCATACCGGGACACTCCCTGTGCATTTGGTCTTGTTGTCAACGTGCGTTGCCCTTGCGCTGCTCGTCACGGGCCTCATGAATTTTCTGCGCATGGAAAGAAAATTCGCCGATATCATTTAATGTTTTTATTATGTCAGCAATCATCACCGTCGAACATCTGTCGAAGCAGTATCGTATCGGAGCGCTGCGCCGCCACAACTCGTTCCGGGATGTTTTTGACGAAAAACTTTCGACACTTTTCAGGAAATCGGGGGCTCGGCCGAAGAATGAAGAAAACTACATTTGGGCGTTGAACGATTTGTCGTTTGAAGTCCAACAAGGTAATGTTTTTGGTATTATCGGCCGCAACGGAGCCGGAAAGAGCACGCTCTTAAAAGTGCTTTCTCGCATAACGGAGCCGACAAGAGGTCTCGTACGAATGCGCGGGAGAGTTGTTTCCTTACTGGAAGTCGGAACTGGGTTCAGCGGAGAACTTTCCGGAAGAGAAAATGTATTTTTGAATGGTGCAATTTTGGGGATGAAAAGAGCGGAGATAAAGGAAAAGTTCGATGAGATCGTTGCCTTTGCTGAAATAGAGAAATTCATTGACACACCAGTAAAACGATATTCATCGGGGATGTACATGCGTCTTGCGTTTGCGGTTGCTGCACATTTGGAACCGGAAATCCTTATCGTCGACGAAGTGCTGGCAGTTGGCGATGCACAGTTTCAAAAGAAGTGCCTTGGGAAAATGGAAGAAGTGGGGAAGGAAGGACGGACGGTGCTGTTTGTGAGTCATAATATGGGCACCGTTCTGCAGTTGTGTAATAGGTGTATTCTGCTTAAAGCTGGGGAAATAGAACTCATGGGCGACACTGAAAATGTGGTAACCCACTATTATAATAGTTCAACCGTTACCTATTTGGGCAAGGGGAACGAGAACAAGGACATCTATTTAAAAAGTATTGAGACATATGGTACGGAAGGACCTCAATCCTCCTTTGCTCATTCTGAACCGATAATATTGAGGTTAATAATCGGGATTAATAAGTTTTATTCTTTCCAAAATATTGGCATCGCGCTGTTAACACGGGGAAAAAATCGTGTATTCACAGTCAATAAACCTGTAGCAGATTTTGCGGATGCAACAACAAAGGAACTCACAGTAGATTTTATCATTGAAGGTAATCTTATCGCGCCCATGGATTATTCTTTTTTAATCGCACTCAATACGCCCACAGGCACAATATCTTATGAATTGATTTCTGATACATGCCCCATAAAAGTTTATGATGATGGAACTGAATTTTCCTTTGCGGAGGGGTATGATTATGGCTGCATTATTTTGAAGGATAAATGGAATTTGGTCAATAAAATTTAGGCGGATAGCCGCAGAACTCTGGACCTGAAATCGGACCCGTGTGTCAAGTTGTTATAGGAACCCGGTTGCCATGAAGAAAATGAACGGCAACTATTTTACCGAATGGAGCAGTCTCTAGTCCTGCTGGTGGCTGTAAATCCGGACGTGAAACCACCCAAATCGGGTTAAGAACAAGCGAAAGCTGCCGCATGCTCAGAAGTAAATTTTTTAAACCCTCCCCAGCTTCATGTTGGCTATTGACATACCGTTATCGAAGCATGATGTCCATCAGGCCTAGAAGTGCAATGTAACGTGAAATACAAACGCTACAAAAAAAATGCTAAACTTTTTCTTCTTATTCCCAGGTTCCTATGGATTAATAGAAGATATTTATGGCATCTTCCTCGAAGCGTATATTTTAACCTTAAGTATTTCCGTTTATCGGTTGCTTTACGGCTCCCGGTCTTCATATCAAACAAAGTGAAATTGCTTAAAACGGGCGGACAGATTTATTTACCGGAGTCCATTCATTCAGGCATTATTAAAATAGGATTTTCTGCCGCAGAGGTATTTTTTGATGCCAAGGCAAATAAGGGCACGTGGCATAACGAAGGATTAGTGGTATTTAAAGGGAATGCTGTAATAGGGTCTGGGTCAAGAATTTTGGTTTTGCCTAATGCCAAATTGATTTTTGGTGCTAATTTTTGGAGTACTGCTGAAAACACAATAAATTGTCATACCCACATTGAGTTTGGAAAGAACAACCTGATTGCGTTCAGAATACTATTCTCGGATTCCGATACTCATAAGATTTTCTTACAATCATCACATACGTTAATAAATGAGGATAAACCCATTTCTATTGGGAATGATGTTTGGATAGGCAGTAATGCGATAATACTCAAAGGATGTGAGATCTCAGATGGTTCGATAGTTGGAGCGGGAACGGTCACTTCTAAGAAATATCCAATACCAAATGTTGTGATAGCAGGGAACCCTGGGATGGTTATAAGGGAAAATGTATATTGGCAGGGCTAACTCCTTTTTTCGGACCCGATCTGCCTGGCTTGCTGCCAGGTATTTACAAAAACGGAATACAATAGCCGATGAAGTGTTATATCTGTTCGAATGAAATTCAAAACCGAGATTTTTTTGCAAAAGAGATGATGATGGGATTTCGGGACATATTCCATTATTTCGAATGCTCCAATTGTGGATGTGTCCAAATCGATCATATACCTCATGATATTAGTAAATACTATCCGGCCAATTATTATTCATTTCAAGATCCGCTTGTCACTCCCCGTCTAAAAATTCGTATTGAACGAATTTTGAACACCTTTCTCATTAAACAACAATTGGGTCATTCAAACCCTGTCGGAATGCTCTGGGCGTTGTTTCAAGAATCGCCGGCGCTATGGATAAAAAAAAATTTCTTTAACTATACTGATAAAATTCTGGATGTTGGCTGCGGAAGTGGATCTATTCTGTATGAATTAAACCGATATGGTTTCAACAACCTTACCGGGATTGACCCTTATATACACAATGACATCATTGTTTCAACTGAACTGAGAATCTATAAAAAGAAATTAGAAGAAGTGGATGAAACTTTTGATCTTATCATGTTTCATCATTCCTTTGAACACATGGACGATCCAAAACAAATTCTGAAAACAACGTATAGCTTACTCCGTAAGAACGGGAAAGCTCTCATCAGAATACCTGTCGCTAACTCATATGCATGGAGAAAATACACCGGTAACTGGGTGCAATTAGATCCACCGAGACATTTTTTCCTTCATACGACTAAAAGCATTAAACTTCTAGCGGATCTCACTGGATTTGATGTCGCTGCGATAGTCTATGATTCAACGTCATTTCAGTTCTTTGGAAGTGAATTATATTTATTGAACATACCGTTGACTGAGTTCTATGCCGGACACAACATTTTTTCTCGACATCAGATGAAGTACTTCGAACAAGAATCAAAAAGACTTAATCGATTAAACGACGGCGACTCAGCGTGTTTTTATCTTGTCAAATCCTGATTCAATGTGATATCCTTTCGGTACATCGGCCATGTTGTTGCCGGATACCTTGACTGTCCTCAGGTTTGAAGCCGCGACGTTGGCAGTCAACTGCGGAGCGGCGGGAAAATGGGTCGATTTTTGAGCGAGAATAATGGGTTCTAGATGATTTCAATTATCATTTGTTCACGTAATCAAACAATTACACAAGCGCTGTTTAACAACATCAAAGAAACTGTTGGCATTCCCCACGAGTTAATAATTATCGACAATTCTAAAAATCAGTACTCCTCGCTAGCCTCGGCCTATAATGAAGGTGTAAGAAAGAGTCAGAATGATATACTTTGTTTTATGCATGACGACATTGTCTATCATACTAAAGGTTGGGGTGAAACGGTATTGTCGCATTTTCGGGAAAAAAAGGTTGGCATGATTGGTGTCGCAGGCACACGTTATCTCAGCGACATACCTTCTATTTGGTGGGCGGGCGGGCACAAGTATATGAACTCTCCCAATGGCACATTATGTCTTAACAGTATAGACACTAACAGAGATAACATAAAAGAAAGCGTCTACAACTTCGTAAATCCAGAAAAGAGCGTTGCCACCCGTGTAACGATCTTAGACGGTTTATGGTTTTGCGTCAAGAAAGAAATGTTTGATTCTGTTTGTTTTGATGACCACTATTACGATGGGTTTCATTTTTATGACCTTGATTTGAGCATGCAGATAAACACATTAGGCTTCGAACTGCGAAGTATTTTTGATATTACACTGGAGCATGTTTCTGCAAGTAAACACGATAGGAAATGGATTGAGAATTGTTTTAAGTTTTACAAGAAATGGCATTCGGACTTGCCTATTTCATCATGTAAACTTCCTCTTAAACAGAAGATAATTATTGATTATGAGTCGCTTCGAGTTCTTTATGACATCCATAAGTTAAATAATGTACCGTTTTTAATTTTTTCCAATGCAACAATTGGTATATACCCGAAGATAATCTTCTTGTACACTTTTTATCTCCTTTCCAAATTTGAAGAAGTATTGAACTCTCGATTATTTCCGGCACAGTAAATGACGATGCCGATTTTGTTCGTTGCCCGTAGAATGGTAACGAAAAGTTGGATATGAGACGCAAACAAATTTGAAGGGTTCGGAATTCTAAACCGCAACGCAAGGGCTGTTCTTATGAGTGTGCAGAATCGTAATCACTGGAGCGGAATAATTGCTCGATATCGGCTTCTCAAAACGATCTGCTGGGGAAGGACGGACGCTCTGATAAATGAATGTCAGGTTTACTTGGACAAAATTGGCCATGTCTATCCCGGCGTTTGCGCGGACCTTGAACCGTTTAGTTTCTTACAGAAGGTCTGTGCCGAAGGTACTCAGTCGTTGATTACCCCGGATTTTTCTGATTTAGCTGCCTACGATTTCTCTGACGGTCTGAGTGGTCGATTGCCGGAATGGACCGCCGAGCCCGAGGTGTCGCTGTTTATCGGGAGACTTGTATTTGGAATGAATGCAACGGTGGCGGTTGAAATAGGTTCTTTCATCGGGGTAACATCAGCTCATATAGCTAAGGCATTTGTGTGCATGCCCCCAAACAACAGAAAACTATATTGTGTGGATATCTCGGACGAATTCTTGAAAGCCGTAGAACAAAATATGAAAAAATTAGGGCTTATGGATTACGCCCATCTGATCACGGGAAGGTCTCTCGACAAGGCAACAGTGGAAGCTGTTCCTGATGCTGATATTATTTTCATAGACTCCTCACATGAGTACGCAACTACCTGTGCCGAAATAGACGTCTACTCGAAAAAGCTTAAGAATGGAGGCATCCTCGTTCTCCATGATTCGATCCAGTGGCCTGGCGTAAGAAATGCGCTGACGAATTATTCTAAACAGTTCCAAGTGTTTACTTTTGCAACGAGTCGTGGAAATGGCTTGTCCGTTCTCAGAAGGATATGAATTTCCGTTTGAACATACGCCGAGTTTGAAGGCACCTCGAAAAACTTATTCTAAGATCATGAGAAAGAATATGATTTGAGAGTTTAATTGCCACTACTATATCGAATATATTAATTATGCATGCTTTTAAAGAGCTAATCTTCATTAAACCAAATAAGTTCTCGTTATCCGCGTTGGAATCAAAACAAAGGGTGTATTAAGTATTTCATTTATTCGCTCAATATTGAATGCATTGAGGTTGCTAAGCGATCATCGCCGGCGCGGTGTTGTCACGAAAGAGGCCCCCAAGATACTGCGCTTCCTCCTTCACGATAGAACTCCGATCTTCCTTGAATATGAGATCATACCGTCCGCCAGATATGGCCGTTCAAGACCGTATAGCGACGGCAGTGATCCTCACGCCAAACTACAGTTTCTCTTCGCACAATATAAACCCGCTTTTGAAAAATCACTGCGAATTGCGTTACAGTACAAACATTGGTACAAAAAGATTCCATTACATTCAGTTCCCGGTTTCGAGTCGGAGCCGTCTTGGCTTAATGGCTATTTACCGCCGCTTGACGCAATAACGCTGTATGGATTTTTAGCACAATATTCACCAAAGGTCTATCTTGAGATCGGCTCCGGGAATTCAACACTTTTTGCGCGAAAAGCTATTCGTGATCAAAGCCTAAAGACGAGGATTATTTCAATCGATCCCGCACCTCGGAAAGAGGTAGATAATGTGTGCGATGAAATTATCAGGCTGCCACTAGAGAAAACGAACCTAGAAGTTTTTGACAGACTTGAGCCGGGGGATTTTCTCTTTATTGATAGTTCACACTATGTATTACCAAACTCTGATGTGACGGCGTTGTTCATGGATGTGCTGCATCGGTTGAAGCCGGGTGTGATTGTCCATTTTCACGATATTTCGCTGCCGTATGATTATCCTGATGAACAGCTTGAAACCCGGTATTCGGAGCAATACATGCTTGCGGTACTCTTACTCTACGCTGCTTCTTCGGTAGAACTGTTGCAGTCGAATGCATTCAGCTGCAATCAGACAGATTTGTATGCATTGGCAGATCCGCTTTGGAAAGAGCTTGGTTTTGGGAACCAATTCATTGGCGGTTGTTCACTCTGGCTCAGAATGAAATGATGCATTCGAACTTTTTCTCAAACAATGTAGGTAAACCCATAAAAGTTCACAGAACGTTTATCTATAACCAGCAGTTGAGATTGCAAAGAATCGCGGTATCATTTCCTGAGCCGGGCGTACATTAGCAATGCGAATTGCCATTGTCACATATGCGTTACAAGTCGGCGGAGTCGAGTCATTCATTCGGCTTCTCGCAAAATATTTTATCTCGGCGGGGAATGAGGTCGACATTATCGAAGTCCTCAAAAAAGGGGCGACGGCAGATCAGTTCCGTGAAGAAGGATTTACCGTCCGAGAAATATTTCAAGGCAATTTCTCTTCCGCGGTTTCTCATGCCGAAGTGATAGGGAAGGATCTTCAGACGTACGATGCTGTACTTTTGAATGATGTACCCGCCGCACAGTCTGCGCTTGGTTTGCTGCGCGACGATACCGCAGCGATACCCGTTGTTCACCAGTCGTTTCTGCAGAATATGATTGACACTGCAGTACAAAACGCACAGAATTGGGATTCCGTCGTTGGCGTCGGTCCGGCTATTCGAGAACGAATACGTCAGAAAAACATAAAACCGGGGGATATCTTTTACATACCGAATGGTGTGGAAGTGCCTGTATCCTATCCGCGCGTGGAGGATAAGGGGAAAAAACTTTCCGTGTTGTTTGCCGGTGCAATTACACATGTTCAAAAAGGCGTACTGTATTTACCGGAAATTATCGGCAAAGTTCTTGCCGGCAGAAGTTCTGTCACATTTTCCATAGTTGGCGATGGTGCAGATTTGCCTGTTTTAAAAGAGCGCTGTTCTGCATTTTCTTTGGATTCAGTGCGGTTCTATGGAAACATTCCGCATGCGGAAGTATTACGCATGATGGAGAAAACCGACATACTATTGTTTCCGTCGCATTTTGAAGGAATGCCTCTCGTTTTGCTGGAAGCTATGTCGAACGGAGTTGTGCCGGCAGCATCGTATCTGCCGGGCTGTACAGATGCTGTTATTACTCATGATGTGGATGGATTTTTACTTCCGGTTGGCGATATCGCCGGCTTTGGGGAAGCTATAACTGCACTTACAGAGAATCGTGAGAGATTGCATCGACTATCACTCGCCGCATGGACAAAGGTAAGAAATGAGTTTTCATATCAGGAAACAGGCAGGAAGTACCTTGCCCTGATCGAATCGTGTCGAAAGAAACGGCTCGAATTTCATTCGGAGCGTACGGGCGAACTTGATTATTCACTCCTCGGCGGCTATCCTTCGCTCCCCCGGTTTGCTGTCAGGCCGGTGCGTCGATTGCGGCGGCTTCTGCATTTTGAAAGGTAATTTGCTGTGTTAAACCGTCCGTACAGAATTTTAATGTTTTCGCCGGCGTTTGCTCCGCTGAACGGGCCCGAAGCGATTGTGAACAACAAACTGTGTTCAATTTTTCTCAAATACGGGTTGTCGGTGGATGTCGTTTCGCGTGATTCATCACAATTTGTCAACAACATCGTATACCGGCTCGAACAGAAGCGGGTGGAAAGAATTGGAACCATCTATTCATGAAGTGGTATATGCTGCCGGCGGTATGATTACTTCAAAGATTGATACGGCTTTTTCCCTCCTGCAAACCGGGCGTCCGGTTGAAGGCATCAGATGGGCTGCGCGCGCGTACAAAATCGGTATGCAACTGCATACACAGAATCCGTACGATATTATTCTTTCTCGCGCCTCCCCCGACGCCGCAAATATTCCTGCTATGATGATGAAGCGCGCTACGGGTTTGCCTTGGATTGCCAACTGGAACGACCCCTCTGACGTAATGCCCTCGCGTGAATATGGAGGCACAAAAAAACACCAATTCGGCTATTTCCATGGCCGCCTTCTTCGTGAGGCTGCTCGGAGAGCCGATTGGCATACGTTTCCGAGTGCTCGCCTGCGTACGCACGCATTCTCCTACCTGAAAAATATAGAAATGAAAAGTTCAGTTATTCCGCATCCATCCCTTGAGCAGGGAGAGGCAAACGCCAATGATCACACAGGTCGGTTTATTTTATGCCACGCAGGCGATCTTTCGGCTGAACGGGATCCGGAAACGTTTTTCCAAAGCATAGCGTGGCTGACGGAAAAGCCGGAAATTGCGCAATCGTTGAAAATTTGGATCATCGGAGAAGCGAGCGAGGAGAGCCGGGCACTCGCACGCAAATATTCGATTGAACCGTTAATCGAATGGAAAGGGCATTTTTCCTATCACGAAACGATGAATCTTCTGGCCCAGTGCAGTGTTTTGTTTATCGTTGAAGCGCCGTCAATCGAAGGAATATTTCTGCCGTCAAAATTTACCGACTATGTTCAAACGGGAAAGCCGATACTTTCACTTTCCCCGAAAACAGGTACCTTGCATGATATACTCAGCGAACATGGGGGCGGAATCGCAGCTGACTGCACATCGACCGAATCAACGACGAGTGCTCTAAACGAGTTGTTTGATGCTTGGCGAGAGGGAAGATTACAGAAGCAGTACGGATCTGCCAGACTATTCCAACTATTTTCTCCGGAAAAAATTATGAGTGAGTATACTTTACTATTTTCAAAATTGATCACTCGCCGCGTGATGTGAACATACGATAACCGTTTCGATCTGTGTGTGAACAAGTGCAAACTTTCGCTGGTACTGTTGTAACGTTTTCTCGACCTTGAAAAGACGAAAGGAACAGCTTCGTGAGAATAAAACATCTTCAGGAGAATTGGAATAAACTCGGGCAAGCCGATCCATTGTGGGCAGTCTTAACCTTCGATGGTATGAAGAACCGGCAATGGAATGTCGATGAATTTTTTGCGACAGGTGAACGAGAAATCAAGGAAGTGCTGGAATATCTCGAATCACTGCGGGTGAAGGTCGCCAGATCGAAAGCGCTTGATTTCGGATGTGCCGTTGGCCGATTAACGCAAGCCCTCGCAAACCACTTTGATGAAGTGTACGGTATCGATATTGCTCCATCAATGATCGAACAGGCAAAACAATTCAATAAACATGGAAGCCGGTGTAAGTTTATCCTCAACGAGGTGGATCATTTGAGTATCATGGGAGACAACTATTTCGACTTTATCTACTCAAATATCACACTCCAACACATGAAACCGATGTATATTAAAAAGTACCTCGCGGAATTCACCAGAATACTAAAACCTGGAGGGATCATGGTGTTTCAGCTTCCGAGCGAACGATCCCGAGGCACTACCCTCATCAAGCGGATGGCAAGATCCATCATCCCGGAAAATGTGATTGAGTGGGTTTTTCACGCCCGGATACGATGGGAAGGGATCTTGCATGGCGAACCGGTGATGGAAATGTACGGAATTCCTCGGGAGAAGGTTATTAATTTCTTGAAGACGAATGGAGCAAAGACAATAGACACGCAGAACGTGAGCCAAAATAATTCCGTTTGGTTGAGTTATCGTTACTGTGCGATTAAGAACTAGTACCGCTTCTCAAAATAAATATTGTATTTTGTGATCTATCGTCATCCTTCGACGCAGCCGCGACGGCTCATCCTGAGCAAGCGGAGCGCGTCGAAGGAGGCCGTCGCGTCCCGCCGCTTTTCGGCTGGA
Source organism: uncultured Bacteroidota bacterium (assembly GCA_963843065.1). Classification (GTDB taxonomy): domain Bacteria; phylum Bacteroidota; class Ignavibacteria; order UBA10030; family UBA8401; genus JAGVPT01. The sequence goes on along the minus strand of CAWJKX010000081.1, from coordinate 2,013 downwards.
TCAGGATGAACACGTTTGCACAGATACAAGATTATTTTTGAGAAACAGAACTAGCAGTGAATGTACTGCCGTTACGGCTGGCGGTTAGCGATGTCCCGGAGCTGAGAATTGGTCAGGAAACGATCTCTGGAAAGATCCCGTCCAAAGCGCAATTAATCATTACCACTCATCGGAAAAGAAATGTTTTGGTTTACTGTCGCCAAGACGTACACAAAAATATACGAATTGTGTCGCAGATATTTCGGCATTACGCTAAAAGGCATGGGATTTGTACAGCGTAAGATTAAAACCGATCATGTCCTCGATTTTGTCGGTAAGAAACTCTACTTTAATCACAAGGTGGCAATGTGCTACAACCTTCTGATAAATGGAAAATCCAACGAGCCGGAGACACATTTCTTCTTAGAGAAAATATTGGATTCATTGCACCAAGCTGTCATCTTTGCGGATGTAGGCTGCAATGTAGGGGAGATGATTGTTGATGTTGCGCAATATCCGATTATTTCCTGCGTCATCGGCTTTGAACCTAATGCTGAATGCGTGAACGCTTGCCGGAAAACCGTCGAGTTAAATAACTACACTCATGTCGCCATTGTCGAAAAAGTACCTGAACACCGACGGGCGCCCAGTGAGCTATTTTTCCGACGCAAATCCACTTGCTGCGTCGATTGTTGATGGAAAAAATAGAAGCCAAATTATGATGCAAGCGACGACGCTCGACAACGAACTGATGAAGTTTAAAGACCCCGCGATCATTCTTATTGATGTTGAAGGAGCGGAGCCGCTGGTTCTGCGTGGAGGAATGCGCTATATCTCCTCACGCCGTCCACTCATAATTTTTGAATATAACGAGGTAAGTCGGAAATTTTTTGCACTGGATGATGTCCGGACCATTCTTGGAGATGGGTACACTCTCTTCCGTATGCGACAAGACGGGTTTTTAGATCATTCGTTTGAATCGACGTGGAACTGTGTTGCGGTCCCGTCGGATTCAATATTTTATGAACCGTGTCAGCGTTTATGTGTGAGATAAGTCGTGAAGACTTCACCAAGTGTATCAAAACACGTTCTTGTTGCAACGCCGGTTCTTCTTCTTGGCGGCACGGAAATGCAGACATTGGAAATGGTTCGAGTTCTCGTGAAGAATGGCTACGACGTCACCATCTGCTGTTATTATGAATACAACAATGCCGTTGTTGATGATTTTCGATTTGCCGGAGCAACGGTGCAGCTATTGAAGCTTGACCGTTTGGTAACAACAAAATTCGTGCGGCAATTTGTGCAGCTTTTTTTGGCTCTTCTGAAAGTAATTAGATCAGAGATTCCCGATGTTGTTCATGTACAATATCTTGCGCCGGGGCTGATTCCAATTTTTGCGGCAAAAGTGGCGGGCGTGAAGAAAGTATTTGCGACGGTCCATTACCCTCGTAATCGATTTGGCAACAGGGAGAAACTATTCGTTCGCCTCGCAGCTAAACTCTGCACGATGTTTTTCTGCAACTCTGTGGCGACAGAGGAATCATGGTTCGGCACGGGGACGGTTTACGGCGACAGCACATTTAATTCAGGGTCGCGTCATTGTACTCTGTATAACTCTATAGACATTCAACACATTGAAGAGTGTATAGGCGTGGTGGCCCGAACGACAATAAAAAAGGAGCTGGGTATCACCCGCAGGCCTGTAGTCGGTGTCGTAGCACGGCTGCGATCCGAAAAAGGGCATTCTTTTCTATTACACGCTATGAAGCGAGTGGCTCAAACAATGCCAAGGACTGTGCTCTTGATTATCGGAGATGGGCCGGACAAATCCGAGCTCCAAGCGCTCGCGGAGAATTTACTCCTCGTTGATAATGTTCGCTGGTTAGGATCAAAACCGCACGAAGAAATACTAGCTCTTTATGGAATTATGGATATTGTTGCTGTGCCGTCGGAGTATGAAGGGTTCGGTCTCAGTGCAGCAGAAGCGATGGCTGCCGGAGTCCCGGTCGTTGCCAGCGATGTTGGCGGACTACG
>CAWJKX010000080.1:0-71294 GCA_963843065.1 uncultured Bacteroidota bacterium | reverse complement strand
TTCCCTTTCAGTCGTTTCTGTCGGACACCTGATCCGGGAAATCGGGACGTGTTAAAATCTTCGGTAAGGTAAATCAAGAAGGCGTCCGACAGCTCTCCAAACTCTTACTCTACTTGAGCAGCCAGCGCGCCTCTTTTCATCTTTCTTCTAAGGTAAAATATTTTTATTATGATGAAACATTCAAATGGCGATTACAGGACCGATCATGACAGATGAACTTATTGCAGCTGCACGCTCGAGCATCTTCGGGCTTGGCGTCGCCGCTTTTCTATTGATCTTGGTTGGCTGTGCTGGAGAGCGTCCTCCGGGAGGAGGGCCTGTCGACACCACCCCGCCCGAGATCGTCCACGTCTACCCACCCCCCAACACAACGGGGTATTCTTCTTCCCGCATTGCATTGGAATTTAGCAAGTACGTTGAACGGCGTTCGGTTGAAGAATCCATATTTATCTCGCCGTACATAAAAAAAATCGAATATGACTGGAGCGGTAGAGAGGTCGAATTAAATTTCCGGGACACGCTGCGGAAGAACACCACCTACGTGGTAACAGTAGGCACCGATGTTGTCGACGTCAACAACCGCAACCGAATGGCGCACGCTTATTCGTTTGCTTTTACTACCGGTGCCCAGATCGACCGCGGCGAAATCCGCGGACGAATTTATGATGAAAAGCCCGTCGGCGTGATGATTTTTGCATACCAACTGGACGGTCTCAAGCCGGATACGCTGAACCCCATGACGCAAAAACCTGACTACATCACGCAAACGGGCAACACAGGCGATTACTCTTTAACTCACCTGGCGTTCGGCAATTACAGAGTGCTAGCGGTGCGCGATGAGCTTCGCAATTTGGCGTACGCCCCCGAGACTGACGCAATGAGTACTTCACCGAGCGATATCAGGCTGGACGGAGCGGACTCAATACGGACCGAACTGAATTTTCAGCTTTCCGTGGAGGATACGACCGCGCCGCGGCTCACCTCGGCAGTTTCGAAGGACAACAGCCATGTCGAGATCGAATTCAGCGAAAGTATTGACTTGACTACCCTCGCATCGGGGGATTTTTCAATTTCCGACACTGGTCGAACCCGAAACCTTCGTATTGTCGATTTCTTCCCTCACTTTGAGAATCCTGCGCATGTCATGCTCATCACAGAGCCCCAGCGTGATGAAGACACTCTCTTCAAGGTTTTTGTTACTGGCGTAAAAGATCTCGCCGGCCATGTTATCAACCCGCTGGCTTCGTCAAAACAATTCAGCCGTGCATCAGTCCGCGACACGATGCCGCCCGGCCTTCTTTTTGCGACCGTGATGGACTCGACCGTGCGATTCCCGATGGAGCAGCAATTTCAGTTTGATTTCAACGATGTGCTTCAACAGAAATCCGCAGAACATGCCGTGCTCTTGAAAGGGAAGGATTCCGTGGAAATTCCGCTGCACTTTGTCTGGAATTCTTCCGCGAGTTTCAGCGTTGTGCCTCGTGCTGCGTTACGACAGGATTATTTCTATACTTTTTTTGTCCGCTTTGACTCGCTCCGGGACGGAGCCGGGAATCACTGGAAGGACAGTACGCGAAAGTTTTCCTTCCGAACCATCGACCCCGAACAATTGAGCAGCATCGAGGGAATGCTCGTTGATCCGGACACATCTCATGCCGACAGATATATTGTTATTGCCGAGAACACCGCTAAAAAAACAAAAAAGGTCGTACGCATAACAACACAGCGCGGGAAGAAATTTTTGTTTTCGCAGCTGGATGCAGGAGAGTATCGGTTGAAAGCGTTTCAGGACGACTACAATAACGGTGTGTATTATTCCGGCAAACCGTTCCCGTACACTCCTGCGGAGCGATTTGCCGTCTATCCGGATTCCATCAAAGTGCGGGCACGCTGGCCTGTCGAGGGGGTACGGATCAAATTCAAATGATTGTTAGATTGCGGCGACAGTAAAAATGAAGGAATCAATGAAACAACGATATATTCTGCTATCTATGATGTTGTGTATAGCCATTATCTTCATAGGTTGTTTAGAGAGATCGTCTTCACTGACAGGACCAACGTCAGGGAAACGAAGCATGGTTGAATCCCCGCCTATCGAAGATACATACCCAATTCCTTCGAGTTCTCAATTAGAATGGCAAGACAGGAAACTCGAACTTTTTGTTCACTTTGGTATAAATACTTTTACAAATAAAGAATGGGGAGACGGAACGGATAGTCCGTTACTCTTTAATCCAACTGCATTCAATGCGAATCAATGGGTGGCTGTTGCAAAAAACGCCGGATTTAAATATCTGATTTTAACTGCAAAGCATCATGATGGTTTTTGTCTATGGCCCAGCAAATTTACCGACTATTCTGTAAAAAGCAGCCCATATAAATATGGCCAAGGTGATATTGTCAAAGAAGTGGCATTAGCATGCAAAAACGGGAGGAGTGAAATTTGGATTTTATCTTTCACCGTGGGATCGCCATGATTCTACGTATGGCACAGATGCATATAATACATATTATTGTAATCAACTCACTGAGTTATTAACAAATTATGGTGAAATAGGTGAGGTGTGGTTAGACGGGGCTAACGGGGATACGACCAAACATCAAGATTATGATTGGGCTCGATTTTATTCTACTATAAAACATTACCAACCTCACGCTCTCATCTCCACTATGGGTCCGGATATCCGCTGGGTAGGAAATGAAGATGGTCTGGGCAATGAAACCGAATGGTGCTTTCAGCCATCACAATATCCTGAATTTAATACCGCCGGAACGATTGTTTGGTGGCCATCAGAATGTGATATCCCTATACGACCCGGGTGGTTTTACCATCCATCAGAAGATACTCAGCTTAAAACCACTGATCAATTAATTGATATTTACTTTTCATCAGTAGGAAGAAATAGTAATTTACTCCTCGATGTGCCACCAAACACCCAAGGATTATTCGCCGATGTCGATGTTCAACGATTACAAGCTTGGCATACACAACTGGAAAGCATATTTGGGAATGACCTGTTTATTAACAGCACAATTCAAGCGACGAACACAAGAGATGATATTGCCGACTATTCAGCCTATAACTGTATCGACCACAATTCTAAAACATTTTGGACAACAGAGAAGGATAGCACAACAGCTGATATTACGATTACGACAGGCCAGGCTATAAGTATTAACACTATTCAATTGGAAGAAGCAATTGAATACGGTCAACGCATATCGTCCTTTGTTATTTATGCAGACCAAAACGGTCAATGGAATAAAGTTATTACTGGTTCAACCGTCGGCAGAAGCCGTCTTCTTCAGTTTTCAGCAGTTACTACGTCAAAAATTAAAATATCAATAATAGGCTCACTTGCCGCACCGACATTAAGCACTATTGCTGGATATTACAACAATAGAACCAATTGACCACTTTGGCTAATGTTGGGTATCGGAAATACCTTGAACAATTACATGTGATGCTCCTGACGGATCTCTCGGACATTTTGCAGGTTCTAAGTCTACAAACAGGACTTCAAGAAAAACTTCTGATACACGACATTAGTATGTTGATCAAGAAACCAGGGCTCAATCTGACGGAACCAGCTATCGACGATTTCGCCGCACGTAAAATCTATAAGGAGCTGGCTGCACGTCGCCGCTCTACGTGGCTGTCAACGATTCTACGAATCGTCGATTCATGGAATGACTCGCAGTTCACGACCCTTCGGGTGGAAGACCCGCAAAGAGTCATAGGCAGGTTAGCTCCGGTTCGTCATGCCGGCCGGTGAGCCCCGCGGTTGTCCGGGCGTCTTTTTCGGAATGGCTTCTGAAAGGGTAACTTTGTTTTCGGTGGGATGGTCTCCCCGTTCACGCCTTCGCTGCCTCTCTTCCCATGTTCCTCGAGGTTTTTCAAAATGGCGCCTGTTCTCTTTGTGCTGCAATCCCCTTGCAGGTTCTTCAGTATGTGTACCTGCCGCAGGTCTTTTCGTATCATCGAAGCCGGGATATTTTTTTAACTCGAACTTCCTTCCAACGAAGTATTCAATCTTCCGCAAGTATTCCTGCTCGTTTCGCGCCACAAACGTAAGGGCGTCTCCTTTCGATGTAGCCCGTCCGGTCCGTCCGATCCGGTGAATATAATCCTCGGCAAAAGTCGGTGTATCGAAATTGACGACATGAGTGATACCTTCCACGTCGATGCCGCGCGCGGCAATGTCGGTCGCAACAAGAACCTTAAAGTCGCCGTGTTTGAACCCGGCAAGCGCTCGCTGACGCTGCGCTTGAGTCCTGTTGGAGTGAATCGCAATAGATTTGATTCCTTTCCGCTCAAGGCGGTGAGAGATTTTATCCGCACCATGTTTAGTCCTGGAAAATACAAGCACGCTTTCCATCTGGGTCGATTCGAGAATATGGATGAGGAGGTCGACCTTCAATTCCTGGTGGATAGAATAAAAATGCTGCGTGACAGTCTCGACCGGTTTGCGCTGCTCTCCGACCTCTATGAATTCCGGATGTTTCTGAATATTAGCGGTGAGTGCGCGGACTTCCTTCGACATTGTCGCCGAGAAAAGCATCGTCTGCCGGTGGGCCGGCACCTTGGAAATGATTTTCCGCACATCCTGGATGAATCCCATATCAAACATCCTGTCCGCTTCGTCAAGGACAAGAACTTCGACATTCGACAAGTCGATACTCTGGCGTTCAAGATGGTCAAGCAGCCGCCCGGGAGTTGCGACGACGATGTCGATGCCGCGGCGGAGGCGCTTTATTTGGTTTTGAATGTTCACTCCGCCAAACACGGCCAAGCTCTGGAGGCTCATAAATCGTCCGTACGCAGTTATCGAATCCTCGATTTGCTGCGCAAGTTCACGCGTTGGCGTGAGTATGAGTGCGCGCACGCCATGGTGTTTCGCATGGACGTCGGCAGACAGACGATTCAAGATCGGAAGAACGAACGCAGCGGTTTTCCCGGTTCCGGTTTGTGCACAGCCGATGACATCTTTTCCGGCGAGCGCAGCCGGAATTGCTCGTGATTGAATCGTGGTCGGCGCGGTGTATCCGGTCGCAAGAATACCCTGCACCAATCGGTCATTGAGACCGAGTTTTGAAAAAGACATAAAAATCCTTTAGTAATAAATGGGGAGATGCGCTGCGTAAAGATGGAAAATTGCGGAAGGCAAATCGAGGGAGCGATACCTATTTCCCGAACCGCAGCATGGGCTTTTCGGCAACCTGCTGCAAACCTCAGCTTCTAATCATCGGAGAGCGAATCTCAATTTCCGCTTCCAAAAGTATCAAGCTCGGAGGCGGGATAACACTGTAAAGATACAACTTTAATTGCCAGCATCCTAATGAATAATGATCTAATTCTGGTCAGTTCCTGTGCTATCGACGGAGGAAGCAGGCTTTGCCCGCGGGTTCGCCAGCACTCGGTCGGGGACAACCCAGGCGCCTTTGTATCCTTTTTCAATGAAGCCGTCGACGGCAAGGTTGGCATCGGCGCGGTTTGTGTAGTCTCCAACGCGTATTTTGTACGTCGGCGCGTCGTATACCATGTACACCCACTGAACGGGGAGTTCGAGGTTGATCGAGTTGCGAACTGAAACTGCTTCATCATAATTGTTCGAAGCAAACACTTGAATGCGGAATCCTTGGACGGTCTCCGGTTCGGCGATGGTGAACGTTTCAACGGGGACGTCGACGATTGGCCGCGGCTGGTTTTCTTTTTTGTGCAGGAGTTCAATATCATCATCGTACTCGGAAGGTTTGAACGATTTTTCAAACGTGCTGAGTTTTTCCTTTCGGGCCGATGAAATTGAATCCGGAGCAGTCTGAATAAACGCAAGGGCAGTGCCGGTTAACGCAAACACGGCAACGAACAAGATAAAGAGTGAGCCTGCGGTTCATCGCCTCATCTCCGCAACCCAGGCATCTTTATATTCCTTCGGGTGCTGCTGCTGAATCGTTTTTAGAAACTTCAATGCTTCATTGAGTTTCGGAAAATTTCCGAGTGCCACACGGTACATTTTTATCGGTTTATCAAAGAATTGATAAACCGGTTTTTTGTATCGCTGTTGTGCAATCTTTTTTGCCCGGTCGGCATTGCTTAAGACTCGAAAGGCGCCGAGCTGGACGCTGTAGTATTTTTTCTTCGATGAATGCTGCGACGGCAGCTTCATGTGATTCGCGCTGTGGTTGCGCGTCACGACCTCCGCTTCAATCGTGTCCTCCTGAGTTACGAAACCTTGTTGATTTCCCGAGGAGGATTGTTTTTGACTGCGGGATGTTTTTTGAGAAAGGTTCTGCTGGCTTTGAGAATATGCACTATCAGATGGAATGGTTGATCCGTTGTTTTGCGTTGTACCCGATGACGAACATCCGGCGGCAGCAACGCTCATGACCAAACCGGCGAACAAGGATAATCGGACAGTCAGGTGCATTGTCCTGCCGCATACGGGCTTGGTGTGGCCGATGGTATTCAATAGCCGCCTCCGGTATTTGTAGTTCCGCCGGCGATTGCAACGCTGGCGCTCGCTCCGATTCTGTCTGCGCCGCTGGCGACAAGCTTCAGTGCATCTTCGCGGCTTCTCACTCCGCCGGATGCTTTTACCCCCATCGCACTCCCGACAACCAGGCGCATCAGTGCGATGTCTCCGGTAGTCGCCCCCCCTTTTGAAAAGCCGGTTGAGGTTTTCACAAAATCAGCGCCGGCACGTTTTGCCAGCATGCATGCCTTTATTTTTTCCTCGTCCGTCAACAACCCCGTTTCGATGATTACTTTTGTTAGAACCTGATAACGCTTTGCCGTGCTCACCACCGCAAAAATATCGCTTTCAACGTACTCATAATCGCCGGATTTCAGCCTTCCCACATTGATCACCATGTCGACTTCGTTTGCCCCGTCACGGATCGCGCGTTCCGCCTCAAAAGCCTTAGACTCCGACGAAGTCGCGCCGAGCGGAAAGCCGATTACGGTACAGACTTTCACATCGGTGTCCTTTAGTAATTTTGCGCACAAGGAAACGTAAGAAGGATTGATGCAGACGCTCGCAAAATGAAATTTCTTCGCTTCAGCAGTGAGTTTTTCGATCTGTTCAACTGTCGCTTCCGGTTTGAGTAAAGTATGGTCGATCATCCTGGCAAGGTCGGGTTCGACTCCGCCTGCGGCATCCACCCCGAAACCGGCCGTAACGCGCGAGGCGCCGCCGGCGACGACATTCTTTACGCCGTCTTTATTGTGAACGACGCATAAGCCATCTGTACACACGCCGTCTTTGCAGCACTCATGTGCGCGATTCTTTTCCTTTAACACGTCTTCAACTATTTGGGAGATGAGCTGTTGCCGATTCATGTGAAGAGAGGCATCGTTTCTGAAGATTTCAAAAAAGTCGTCATCATTCCAAGATAATGAATGCTTTTCAACGATGAGCCCGCAATTGAGAGGTGCTCTCTTTTTGCCAAAAATTCATTTGCAACCGAGAGCATCTCCCTCAATATATCAGAAATTCTCAAATTTACAAGACTCGATGCCAAAGCGAATCGCTGAGTAAATGCCGGTTGCAGCGCGTAGCCGGAATGACCCGTCTTTTACGACATCCAGCACACCAAATGCAGCCGAATTTCATCGCATCCAACAAGCCAAAAATATGAAAAGATTTCCCGAAACAAAATGGGAAATATGGCCTTATGACTTGAGTTACTCCGAACTTTTTGATCATCAATAATCAATCTCCTTCCTACAAATTCGACTTTTCGCATTCTAAGTATCGAGTTGCAAATGAAAGCGGCATCTGCCTCAATACGGTGGAGGGAAATAATTGTCGTAGGATGAAGGAATAAAAAAGCCTCCGTTTTTTCCCGCTATCGAATCGAGAGGTCTCAAGGAGAACGAAGTCCTTTTGACCTTCAAGAAGAGCGTAGTATGCCCGCTGGAAGGGGAGTGAACGTATCGAATGACCGAATGATAATGACTGGGCTATTTCAATAATATATTTTTGCGTGCGCCTTTGCGAACTTTCGCATCTGTAGAAGTATACGGGAAGAATGTTCTCAAGATATCGCTGGTGTGGGCGCGCCAATTTCCCCAGCTGTGCCCTTCGTGGTACTCCGCGTACGTTACAGTGTACCCTTTGCTGAGGAGTAAATCGTGAAACCCCCGGTTCAACTCGAGAAATCTGTAATTTGGTACTGTAAATGTCGTAGGTGCCGACATCGAGATAAAATTTCACGGGAATTTTCGGCCCGGTTCGAACCGGCTCGCGGAGGAGATCGGTGATCGTGCTCGATTGTCCACCGACGAGCCCGAATGTGTCTGAATAATTTACCGCTAGGTACAACGCAATATGACCGCCATCCGATGAGCCCATCGTTCCGCGCTCGGAAGCGCGGGCGTCGGTACGGTAAACGGAGTCGATGTACGGCACCAATTCCTTCACCATCAATTTTGTGAATTGCGATATTTTCCCTAGACGGTATTCCCCCTCCCTGTCTCTCCCCGGAGGGATGAAGACTCCGATAATCGGCCGAATTTTTTTTGTCCGGATCAGATTGTCTATCACGTTGCCCATTGAAGCGAGGTAAAGATAATCGGGTCCATCGTGAACATAAAGTGATGGATAGCGGAGCGACGATTGAATCATAGTGCGGCGGAAGATATACCGAAACTTTTCGACTGTCTCTAGTGTAAGAACTCGTGAAAGTAAAAGTCGAGATCGTGCCGTGCGGTATCGAAGGGTTGTACCGAATAGTTGCCGGCTGGAGGTAGGACGGCATTGCAAGTTCGGAATTTTGCCCGAACCCTCCGCTGACGATGTGCGGATTTAATGGGTCGAGAATCCAATTTCCGTCTTTGATAAATTTGTAATCGATGCGGGCGTCGGGTTCAAATTTTTTGCCGAGATAAAACAGGTTCGTCCCAGGACACGTTAATCAAGCGGTCGCCGTTCGGCGACCATTGCGTATGATCGCCCGCGACTTCAATCGTGGAATCAACCTTTCCCCGGAAAACAAAATACGCCATCGAATCGGTTGTGACAGGAAAGCCCTTGGGCCTTTGGGCGGCCATGAAGCTGTCAACGATGGCAGAGCGCTTCGACGGGTCTTCCGCTGTTATACGTTGAACGAGACCGCCGAACGATTGTCTTGATTGGGATGCTGCAAGGTGAAGGATGACGAACAGGAGCGAAATTATCAGCGACGTTTTCTTCATAGAACACATGGTGCCGTTCGCGTCAATTCTTCAATTGCTCCAAACTCGTTTTCAATTTCAAGATAGTTTGCTGGAAATTTTCCTGCTTGTCTTTTTCTTTTTGGATGACATCTGCGGGCGCTTTTCCGGCAAAGTTGGGGTTGTCCAGTTTTGCGAGGACGGCCTTCAATTGTCCTTCCAGGCGGAGAATTTCCTTCTCAAGCCGTGCCCCGTTCCACGCCGATATCGATTAATCCTTCTAAAGGAATGAACACTTCCTGGCCGTGGACAACCGAACTTGCCGAATAGCCTGGTTTTGCAAGATCGGTGCCGAGGGACAAAGAATTGATTTTTGCCATCCGTTCGAGAGATGGACGATTCGATTCGAGCACGCTCGAGCTTCGCCTCATCGTGGCAATTGACGACAAGAGGAACCTCTTTTGTTGGGGGAAGATTCATTTCGCTGCGGACAGTGCGCACCGCGCTAATGACGCTCTGGAGAAACTCCATCTCGCCGTCCGTTTTTGCGCTGATCAACGATTCGTCAAAAGCAGGCCACGGCGATTTCATGATGCTTTCGCCGGCTTTGCGCTCGCTGAGGTGCTGCCAGATTTCTTCCGTAACGAACGGCATGAAAGGATGGAGGAGTTTCAGTGTCTCTTCGTAAATCCGGATAGCACGGTTGACAATCGCACGCTTCAAATTAACGTCGCTTGTTTCGGCAATCCTGTTTTTTGCGAACTCCACGTACCAATCGCAGAAGTCGTGCCACATGAAGTCGTACAACATTTTCACCGCTTCGTTGACGCGGAGGTTTTCAAGGGCGGCGGTTGTTTCCTTCACCGTTGCATTGAACCGTGAGAGGATCCATGCGTCCGACAAATCATTCGAAGGGGCAGCGCTGACGATCGCAATGTCGGCCGGTGAATCTGCGGCTATTGCGTCGCGGTTCATGAGCAGGAACCGTCCTGCGTTCCAAATTTTGTTGGCGAAATTTCTTCCCATCTCGCATTTCTCGTTCGAATAGAGAACATCCTGCCCGATCGGAGCAAGATAGAGAACGGTAAACCGGAGGGCATCTGCTCCGTACGTTGCGATCACATCAAGCGGGTCTGGAGAATTGCCGAGCGATTTGCTCATCTTTCGCCCTTGCATATCCCTGATAATGCTGGTGAAATAGACATGCCTGAAAGGTACTTCTCCTCTGAACTCCAACCCCGCCATGATCATTCGCGCAACCCAGAAGAAGATAATATCCGGCGCGGTGATGAGCGTATCGGTGGGATAAAAGTACTTTACGTCTCCGTCTTCTTTCGGCCAATCGAACACTGAAAAAGGCCAGAGCCACGACGAGAACCATGTATCGAGCACATCATCATCTTGTCTGAGGTTCTCAACACTGAACTTTGAATGCTGAGCTTTTAATTTTACCGAAGCTTCTTCGATGTTTCGTGCAACGATCATACTTCCATCAGGAAGGTAGTACACCGGGATTCGGTGTCCCCACCAGAGCTGACGGGAGATACACCAATCACGGATGTTCGTCATCCAGTTTTCGTACACCTTCGTCCAACGATCAGGGTAGAACTTTATTTCTCCATTCAGCACAACCTGCAGCGCTTTCTCGGCGAGCGGTTTCATCCGCACGAACCATTGGTCGGAAAGGTACGGCTCAATGACCGTATCGCAGCGGTAGCAGTGTCCGACGCTGTGAACGTGGTCCTCTATTTTTTCCAGCAATCCCTTCTTTTCCAGGTCGCGGATGATTTCTTTCCTGCATTCATACCGATCGAGGCCCCGATACTTGTTCGGGACATGTTCGTTCATTTTTCCCGACGTATCCATCACGATCAGTTTTTCCAGGCCGTGGCGTTCGCCGATCTGATAGTCGTTTGGGTCGTGCGCCGGCGTCACTTTCACGGCTCCGGTACCGAACGAAGAATCGACAAAATCATCCGCGATGATGGGAATAATCCGATTTGCAATCGGAAGGAGAACACTTTTTCCGACAAGATGTTTGTAGCGGTCGTCTTTCGGGTTGACCGCAACGGCGGTATCGCCGAGCATCGTTTCAGGGCGCGTTGTTGCTACAACGACGAATTCGTTGATCCCCTTCGACCGGGTATTTGATATACCAGAGATGACCGTTGCTGTCCGAATGGTTCACTTCGTCGTCGCTCAGTGCAGTGTGATCTTTTGGACACCAATTGACAATATACTTGCCTTTGTAGATCAGCCCCTTCTCGTACAAACGCACAAACACTTCCTGCACGGCGTTTGACAGCCCTGCATCCATAGTGAAACGTTCACGCTCCCAATCGCAAGATGTCCCGAGCTTTCGAAGCTGTTTGATGATTGTTCCGCCGTACAACTCTTTCCACTGCCACACCCGCTGGACGAATTGCTCGCGTCCTAATTCGCGTCTGGCGATTCCTTCCTTGAGAAGAGATTTTTCCACGACATGCTGCGTTGCGATGCCCGCGTGGTCCGTTCCCGGTACCCAGCATGCTTCGTATCCCTGCATGCGCCGCCATCGGATAAAAACATCCTGCAACGTGTTATTGAGAACATGTCCCATCGTGAGAATGCCGGTGATGTTCGGGGGGGGGATGACGATCGTGTATGGCTTCTTGCCGCTGTTGGGTGAAGCGTGGAAAAAGCCGTTCGATTCCCAGAATTGGTACCATTTGTCTTCGACTTCTTGGGGTGTGTAGGATTTCGGGAGTTCCTGCATTTTGTCTGTACTGTTAAAAATGATGAGTGAACGGTGTAAGCCGGGGACGAAGGTGCGCGCACAGCGGCGAGGCGATTATCTCTCCAGTGCCAGGCTCAGGGCTGTCGTAAGCTTAAGCACATCTTGTGTTGTTTTATCGAGTCTGTTGCTAATGATTGTTACAATATTTTTGAGCACACGGTATCCGATCTCGTGGTCGGATTCCGCGAGCTTGAAAAAATCTTCCTGCGCAATCTCTGCAATAACACACTTCGATTTCGCGATCACGCTTGCCGAGCGGGCTGCGGTAGGGTCGAAGAGAGCCATCTCGCCGAAGAATGCGTAATCGTTCCCGGTCAGCCGGATAAGCGATTTGTCCCGCTGGTCCATCCCGCGCCCGGCAATTTTCAGGAGCAGCGATTTCGAGACTTCCACTTCACCGTCGAGAAGGATAAACATCTCGGTTCCCTGGGTTCCTTCCTTGATGATCACAGAGCCGGCATCCACTGTTTTTTCTTTGATGATCCGCTTGATCCTTTCGAGCTTATCATCCGATAGTCCGATGAAGAGCGGTATCTTTTTCAGGAACCTTGCTTCAATTCTTTTCATGCCATTTTCGCGTTTTATGCTTTGTCGATATCAATCGTTCCGATGATAACGGCCAAATTTTTCTTTTGAATTTGGAAATCGAGCGGCGGGTTAACTTCGACCCGCATGCCCATCCGCTCTGCCACGTTGATTCCCGCCTCTTTGAATTTCCGTTCGATGAATGTATCGACGGCGGACATATCGTGCGAGAGAATATCCCCGAGGCTCACGGTCTCTTCCTCGGTCACGATGCCGATGAGCGTCCAGTTCTTTGTCCTTTTGAAATGGAGAAATACTTCTTCGAACGTTTTGCCGATGAATTCTTCGGGGATCGGTACGCGGTGGATATCGTTGCCGTGTTCGTAATCGAGAAGCTCCGTGGCGACCTGCGGCGCCCCGGGGGAAAGAACTTGGTTCGCAAGGAAGAATCCGACGTGCTGGTCGCTTACGATGACATCATCGACATTTGCCCGTTTGACGTGCTGATAATTTTCGCGATTGGAAACGTGAGCGAAGACTTTCACTTTCGGGTTCATCGATTTCATTGTGAGCAATGCAAGAAGCGTTTTATCGTCGGAGAGCTGCCCGGACGGCGATGTCGTGTCCGGAACAATGATTGCCGATTGCGCTGCTTTGATGTTTGCCCGGTGCAGCACGGGCTCGCGTGAATAATCGCCGCGCACAAATTTGATGTCGAGGTTCGGATACGCCTCGCTGACGACTTCCATCAATTCCGGCTGCGCTTCGTTTGCCAAGACAATTTTCATCGCCGTCGCCGCATTGCCGTATCGGTTCAAAATGCGGAGGATTTCTTCGACATGCGGATTCCATCCGCAGATGAGGGTATGGCCTGTAAAATCGATGTCCTGCAATCCTTGGCTCTCCTTAATTTTTCTTGCGACGAAAACCGATGATATCGTCGCGGTAAACAGTGAAATGAGTATCAGCCCGCTGACGATGGTGATCGCACTGACGATCCTGCCTGCGGTCGTAATGGGAACCTTGTCGCCGTATCCGACCGTCGAAATCGTCACGATGGACCACCACAGCGCATCGCCGAATGTCTGGAATTGGCGTGTGTTTGCAGTATGCTCCGACAACAGCATGAAGAGTGAAGTCGAAATAATGACCACGACGATAGCGATGATCAATTGCGCAAGCGGGTTCTTTCTTAAAATTTTTACGGCTTGCGCTGCAGCGAGTGAAAAATTCCTTGTCATCGGTTGACGGTCAGCGTTTTTGCCAGATGAGCCGCATTGCCAACGCGATCCTTGACTTCGATCTGCACCGTGTACCGTCCGCGCGGAAGCGGGTCGAGAGGAACGTAGAACACCGTTCTTTTCTCGGGTTCGTACTCCGGAATAATTCGTTCGCCGTTGAGAAAAACATTGATTTCGTCGTCATCAACTCCTGAAAGATTATCCCGCACCGAAAAAGAGAACACTGGCCGGCCTTTACCGTTGATGGACGGCGTTCGCCATCGGCTGATTTTTGGCGGTTGATCATCGCGTAACACGCCAAACGTGCCGAGGGTGTGCGCCTTGTGCAGCTCAAGTGTATGCGTTTGGCGATTGCGTTCCGTCGCGAGAAATTTCCACCCGCCGCCATTGTTCACGTACAACCCAAGCCTTTCGTCGGATTCGTCCTTATCCGGATACTTGAACGTTGCCCTGATCGCTCCTCGCAGCAGCACGTCGCCGGGTTGGACGTCGTACTGTGTCTCGCTCAGCTTCTCTATAGTCGGATGGAGTGGAGCAAAAACGGCTCCTGGTTCGAATGCCACCGTAAAATTTCCATCGTCAGACTGAATTGTCCCGTCTCGATCCGGAGAGATGGTATTCAGCGTGAAGGAGTCGAAAACTTCCGACTGCTTCCCGGCTATTTCATAAAACGCCTTCAGATACACCGTGCCGCGCAATGTCGGTGATAATCTGTAGACCCCCGTGTATTGATCAACGTCAACGGCGCGCAGGGGAATGGATGAGATAGTGTTTTCCTGTTGGACTTGCAGGGAAGGCGTTTCGGAGAACGGGACAGGTGATTCGATCGATACTTTCAAGAAAGAGCCATCAACGTCGCTCGATAACTCGGCTCTGGCCGGAACGAGCTGCGGTTTGAGAAAATGATAGACGGGGAATGAGCGCGTCCCCCAAATATTCTTTGCGGTAACTCGAACAATGTCGGCTCCCTGGAGATTTCCGGGTATCACCAACGAATCTCCCTTGAATGAGAGTTCGTGCGCATCGTAATCCTGAATGGACCATCTTCCGGACGAGAATGTCCTCGTGCCGATTTCGACTGACGCAACATTCCGGCTGTCCGGAAAGAGCGCTGCGACCGACTCGGAGGTTGCGTTCAAAATCTCCACTTCAGGAGGATGATTGAGAACGAACGTCCCCGAGAGTTCGGAAGAATTCCCGGAATAATCCGACGCAATAACCTTGAACTTGTGCAGCCCCTCTGAAAAATTTTTTAACGCGACGACACCGTCGAACTGATTTCGTCGATTGTAAAATGGAAGTGTGTTGCCTTCATCGACATAGAGCTTTTGGAATCTTCCTTTCCGCTCTTTCCAAAGCGCCCAATCGAAATCAATTCCGACCTGGCGTGTTTCATCTTCGGGAAAACGATTGCGCTGCGACGTGAAAATTGTGGTTCCATCCACCTGAAACTCAAACTCATACACACTCGAACGGTACCGTGTGTTGTTAACCCTGTCCGCCGCATCGATAGAAAAGCCGAGCGATCCGGTAGCACGAATCACGCCGGGAACTGTAAACGACGATTGACTCAGGGCGTGGGCCCGATACACTTTTGGAGAAAATTCATAGTCGACGAAAGAATTTTCGTCCATCGGCGTAATGGCGAGTCGCCGGATGATCGGCGGCTCCGTGTCGGGGAATCGCCGGATGTTTGGGAAGAGAAGGGGATTGACCGGGTTGAAATTTTCATCCCGGATCTCGAAATGCAAATGAGCATCACCGGTGCCGCTTTCTCCGCTG
Organism: uncultured Bacteroidota bacterium; assembly: GCA_963843065.1. Taxonomy (GTDB): domain Bacteria; phylum Bacteroidota; class Ignavibacteria; order UBA10030; family UBA8401; genus JAGVPT01. The sequence continues at coordinate 55,816 of CAWJKX010000080.1, read as the reverse complement.
TACGCCACCACGTCTCCTTTTCGAACTGGTGTACTCTCCCGGTTGAAATTTCATTTCGACGGAAAATTTTCCTTTCTTCAATTGTTCAGCCCGAACGGCGCGTTCGACTTCATTTTTGAAAGCACTAAGGTGCGCGTATGTTGTATAAAAACCGTCCGCATGCCGGAGCACCAGATATCTCCCATACCCGTACGGGGATACTTCGAGACGAGCAATGTAGCCGTCGCGTGAGGCGTAGACCTCAAGTCCGATTTTATTGCTTGTCCCAATATCGATCCCCGCATGGAAATGGGATGACCGGAACTCTGCGAACGACGACGTAATTTTTGGCGGGGCGTCAATGGGCCAAATGTAATCTTCGAGGTCCGTCCGGATCGAGTCGAACGGAGCGTAGAGCGATTCAACCGACGAGGCGCGCGGCGCTTCGTTATTCACAGCCGGGCGAAATGCAAAACTCAGCAATAGTAACGATACTGCAACAACACACCCCGCAAATATCGCTGAGTGGAAAAAATATTTGCGCACAATCATCACCGTGAAGCCTTTAAAGAATTCGACTGGGCAGAAACGACAGCGTGGCGCAGTTTTCCAACTCCTGGAATTTCTGCTTCGATAACGTCTCCTTCCACGACTTTTCCCACGCCTTCGGGAGTTCCAGTGTAGATAACGTCCCCTTCTTCAAGCGTGAAAATCGAAGAAAGAAATGCAATGATATAATCGATTTTATAGATCATGTTCGATGTGTTTGAATGCTGCCGTTCTTTGCCATTTACGCTTAATGTAATCTCCAGGTTGTCCGGATTGTTAACCTGATCTTTGGATATAAACGGCGAAAGCGGTGCCGAGGTATCGAACCCTTTTGCAATCGACCAGGGATTTCCGGCGGCCTTTGCTTCTTTCTGGCGGTCGCGCATGGTCATATCCAGTCCGATTCCATACCCCGCAACGTAGTCGAACGCTTCCGATTGAGGAATATTCTTCCCCTGCTTGCCGAGTAAAACAGTCAATTCAACTTCGTGGTGGACGTCATCAGAGATTGCTGGTAAGACGATAGCCTCACCATTCTCAATAACGGCAGTCGAGGGTTTTAGAAAAATAATCGGTGATGACGGAGCGACCGCACCCATCTCCTTTGCATGTTTTGCGTAGTTCTGGCCGAGGCAAAGAATTTTTCCCACAGCGTACTTCTTGTGGGTGGGAAGCAATACGACAGATCTCATGGACGATTAAGGGTAATGGTAAGCACATGAAAATATAGTCAAGAGGTGAGACTTTATCAAGGGAGCGTTGAAGTAAACCGTCGTACGGCGTAAGTGGGAATACCTTCGGATTTTTGAAAAAACTATTTCAATTTTAGAAAAATATTTCTACATTGGTGTGCGGAAAATACTAAAGGAAGAATTTGTCGCAAACGTATAAAAAGGCTGGCGTTAATATCGCTGCAGGTGAAGTGGTTGTTGAGAGAATCAAACGCAGCCTTCGATCTACATTTACGAAGAATGTTATAGCGGACATCGGTTCGTTCGGTGCCTTCTATAGGGCATCCTTCCCGGGCATAAAGGATCCGGTGCTTGTTTCCAGCGTTGACGGAGTGGGCACCAAGCTGAAAATTGCATTCGGGATGAAACGGTTTGACACTGTTGGACAGGACCTGGTGAATCATTGCGTTAACGACATCGCTGTTTGCGGAGCAATGCCCCTCTACTTTATGGATTACTTCGCCGCCGGAAAGCTCTCGCCGAAAGTGGCAGAAAAAGTCATCTCCGGTTTTGTTAAAGCGTGCAAACAAAACTCATGTTCGGTCATTGGCGGGGAGACGGCTGAAATGCCGGGAATCTACCGTGAGGGCGAGTTTGACATTGCAGGAACGATTGTCGGAGTCGTCGAGAAAAAGAAAATTATTGACGGAAAGCAAATCAAAGCGGGCGACGTTCTCATCGGTCTTCCGTCGACAGGGCTGCACACAAACGGTTTTTCTCTTGCACGCAAAGTTCTTCTTCCGCGCCTTGCACTCCGCAAATTCTACGCAGAGCTGAATGGGACTCTCGGCGATACTCTGCTTGCAGTCCATCGTTCGTATCTTTCGCCGATCCGGCTGCTGCTGTCCAAGAATATGGTGAAGGGAATGTCTCATGTCACCGGAGGCGGGATTGTCGGCAACACGATGCGTGTTATTCCGAAAGGCCTGCGTATCTCGGTTGATTGGAATTCATGGAAGCGGCCGGCGATTTTTTCACTGATACAAAATAAAGGACAAGTGCCTGAACACGACATGCGGAAAACTTTTAATTTAGGCATCGGTCTCATCTTCATCGTCTCGCCGCATCAAAGTGGACGAGGCAACCCGTTTATTGAAACAACAAAACGAAATTCCTCACGTTATCGGTGAAGTTGTTCGGAGTTGAATTCCCCGGGCCGCAAGCAGCCGGGATTGACGAAATTTTTATAAGGGACGATGGATTTTCAGAAGGAGCAGAGGAATTCAACTAAATTTCGACTGTGAAAGGATAAATGGTTAAAGAAATGGCCTCCGATTGGCAGTCTCCTAATAATTTAGAGTTGCCAAAAGAAGAGTTGCGAAACCGGCTTCTTGAAGCCCAGAGTTTTTCCAAAAAGATCAGCACTCTCAGCGAAATTTCACTGAAGATCGATGAAACAACTTCTCGCGATCAGATTCTAGACGTTCTTCGCGCCGAGCTATCATGGCTCATCGAAGGAGAATGCGCTTTCATTTGCCTGCTCAACAGGAACAAATCCCACTACAGTGTTACGACGCTCAGCCGCGTTGCTGATTCTCTCGATATCAATCATGAATTGTTTGCCGTGGATGCGGGTATGCCCGGGTGGACTATTCAGAACAAAGCGGGGATTTTTGTCGATATCGAGTCCGCTCCTGCTTTCAGTCCTATGCTGGAAGGGAAGTTTGTCGAAGTGGGGATCAAATCGCTGTTGATCGTCCCTCTTCGGACAAGTGTAGAAATGATCGGATCGATCGGATTTGGGTCGGCGAAACCCAATGCATACAACCAGCCGGATATGTGGCTTGCACAATTGCTCAGCTTCCACGTTGCAACGGCACTTCGCCACACAGCGATGTTTGACAATGCGCAGAAACGTTTGTCTCAAATTGAACTTGTTAATCGTATCGCAGGCCGGTTAACATCAACGCTCGACCTTGACAGGATGCTGGAATTTGCCGCCGAAGCGATCCAGAAAAATTTTACTTACTTCGACGTCACCATCTTTATGATTGAAAACGATACCAAGGATATGGTGCTCGTTGCCCATTCGGGGAATTACGTCGACTTCCTTCCTCACGGGTACCGTCAAAAGCCGGGGCATGGAATAGTCGGGTGGGTGGGCATGTACGGAGAAAAAATATTGGCGAACGATGTTTCCACGGACAGCAGGTACCTGTCGTTCGCATACCATAACACGAATTCCGAGTTGGCGATCCCGATAAAAGTGGGGACAGAAGTGGTAGGTATCCTCAACATCGAAGACACTAAATTGCATGCCTTCGATGAAACGGACGTTATGGTCCTGACCACGCTATGCGACCAGTTGGGGAGCGCGATCCACAATGCGACACTCTACAATGAGATTAAGGAATCGAACAAAAAGCTGCTCGAATTGGATAAGCTCAAATCAGATTTCGTCGGCATTGTCTCTCACGATTTTCGTACCCCTCTTTCGAGCATCATGCTGGCCGCAAAATCCCTTATCAAAAAAGAATATGTCGCTACGAACCAGCACTTCAAAGAATACCTTGGAATTATCATCGACCAGGCAACGAAGCTCAGCCAGCTGGCTGAGGACACGTTGACGATTACAAAAATGGAATCTGGCCAGTTAAACTATTATTTCAAGCTGGTGAACATTGAAACGCTTGTCAAAGAAGCCGTGTCGATGGTGAAATTTTCCAACAGGCATCAGCTCCAATATAATATCGAGCTGGACGCTTCGTTCGTGAAGGGAGACCAAAGCAAGCTGCGCCAGGTATTGCTGAACCTTGTTTCCAACGCGGTAAAATATTCGCCGCGCGGGGGAATGATCGAGATATCTGTCGTTAACCACGGCTCCGACGAGATATTGCTTTCCATAAAAGATAACGGCATGGGTATCCCGGAGGATCAATTGGAAAGACTATTCCAAAAATTTTCCCGCGTGGATTCTGCCGAGGTAAGCAACATCAAAGGCTCGGGGCTGGGCTTGTGGATTAGCCGTGAGATTATCAAGGCGCACGGCGGGAAAATCTGGGTAGAGAGCGAAGCCGGTGTTGGAAGTTCGTTCATGTTTACCCTGAAAAAAGGGAATTAAGCGGAGAAACTCCCCCTTATTTCAATGCTGCGTTCCCCTGGCGGCTTTGATACTGTCGAGTACTGCCATAGATTTGCTGAGAAAATCCCGCCACGCAATATCGTCGTGCGAAATTGCGGCTACTTGTTTTCGAAAATCTTCCTCGTTTATTTTTTTCGCTGAAAAGAAATCCCTCACTTCGTGCCGGTACGTAGAATCGGGTATGAAGCCGAATAGTTTTTCCTTCTCATGCATTGCAAGCAACTCCGCGTATACGTGAACCGTCTCATTCGAGAATTTTTTGGGTGCCGGGGTGCTGCATCCTCCGAAAACTATGAACAAAAAGAGAAGAAACAGGATGGGAAGGCTGATTCGTTTATGCACGGGAGGGTTTCCTTCTTGACTTTCGCTGCCAATCTGACTATATTTTTGCCGCTAAAATACGGAAACGGCGTCCATTTTACAAATTTTTTGAGCAATTTCTTACGATTGAAGAGCTAGGGTTATTTATGGCAACAACATCCGATTTGAAAATAGGCACATTCCTGCGATTTAACGGCGAACTTCACGTTCTCGAAGAGTACCAGCACCGGACGCCTGGGAATTTGCGCGCTTTTTATCAGGCGAAGATGCGCAACATCCGGAGCGGAAGGACGATGGAAAACCGGTTCCGTTCGGGTGAAGAGGTTGAAATTGTCCGCGTTGAGCGGAAGCAGTATCAATATCTTTTTAATGACGGGCAGAGCTACCACTTCATGGACCAGGAGACGTACGAGCAGATTCCCATCGATGAAAAAATTCTCGGCACGGGGGCGAAATTCTTGAAAGAAGGGCTCACGGTTGAAGTGATGTTCGACGGGAACGACCCTGTTGGCGCCGAGCTTCCGTTTAATGTGGAATTGAAAATTGTTGAAACCGTTCCCGGAGTCCGCGGCGACACGGCGAACCCGGGCACCAAGCCGGCCAAATTGGAAACCGGTGCAATGGTCAATGTTCCTCTTTTTATCAGCGAAGGCGAAGTGATTCGCGTCGACACCCGCACCGGTCAATATCTTGACCGCGTGAAGCAATAATTTGCTGTCCACCAATTCATCACTATCCCGATGGAGCGATAATGGATTTGGCATTTGTTAAGAAGGTTTTGAAGCTGGTCGAGGAGAGCAACGTCAATGAAATCGAGCTGGAAGAAAAAGGTGTTCGGATTCGGATCACAAAGAATGCAAGCAACGTCGGCGTCCTTCATCAAATGGCCCCGGCAGTAATGCCGCCGCAGGTGCCCCCAGCCGCGGCGCCAGTCGCACAGCAAGCGGCTGAACCCGCTCCGGTCGCGGAAAAAAAATACCATGAAGTAAAGTCGCCGATCGTCGGCACTTTTTACCGCGCCCCGGCTCCTGACGCAGCCAATTATGTTGAAGTAGGACAAAATATAGAAGAGGGGACGGTGCTGTGTATCGTTGAAGCTATGAAATTGATGAACGAGATCGAGTCCGACAGCACAGGGAAGGTTGTGAAAATTTGTGTCGAAAACGGCAAACCAGTCGAATATAACCAGGTGCTTTTTCTCGTCGAAGCCGCCTGATGTTTTTCCCGCTAGGCCCTTTTCATATTGTAGAAATTCTTTCGTAGAACAAGTCCTTGGTGATTTGCGGAAATGCGGTTATTTAACAAGATTCTTATTGCGAACAGAGGCGAAATAGCCCTTCGCATCATTCGCGCGTGCCGTGAACTCGGTATCGCGACTGTTGCCGTTTTCTCGGAAGCGGACAGGGAATCACTCCATGTACGATTCGCCGATGAGGCGATTTGCATCGGTCCGCCTGCAAGCAAGGAAAGCTACCTTAATATTCCGCGCATTCTCGCCGCCGCAGAAGTTACCAACGCTGACGCCGTTCATCCGGGATATGGTTTCCTGGCGGAGAACGCCCAGTTCTCAGAAATCTGTTTGACCTCCGGTTTGCAATTCATCGGGCCGAAGCCGGAAATGATCACGGCGATGGGAGACAAGTCGCTCGCCAAAGAGACGATGAAGAAAGCGGGAGTGCCTGTTGTTCCCGGGAGCGACGGAGTTGTGAAAGACGTCGAAGAGGCAAAACGCCTTGCGAATGAAATCGGGATGCCGGTGATTATCAAAGCGTCGGCGGGGGGGGGCGGAAGAGGCATGCGCATCGTTCGTTCCGACAGTGAAGTTGAGAACGCGTTTCAAACCGCGCGCCACGAAGCGGAATCGGCTTTCGGTAATCCCGATGTGTATATGGAAAAATATCTTGAAGAGCCTCGCCACATCGAAATTCAGGTGTTGGGGGATTCTGTACGGCAACGTCATTCATCTCGGCGAACGGGATTGTTCAGTGCAGCGCCGTCACCAAAAACTGATAGAAGAATCTCCATCGCCGGGCGTCAACGCCGAACTGCGCGAGAAAATGGGCGCCGCTGCTATCAAAGGAGCGAAGAGCGTAAAGTACCTTGGTGCGGGAACGATTGAATTCCTCCTCGACAAGTCCGGGAATTTTTATTTCATGGAAATGAACACGAGAATCCAGGTTGAACATCCGGTAACAGAATTTGTTACGGGCTACGACCTGATCAAATCGCAGATCGAGATTGCTGCGGGAAAGCGGCTGAGCAGCAAGAAGGTGAAATTTCAGGGGCATGCTATTGAATGCCGTATCAACGCAGAGGACCCCGAACACGATTTCCGTCCGTCTCCGGGAAAGATCACGAGTCTACATTTTGGGGGCGGGCCCGGCATCCGTATTGACTCGCACATCTACGCCGGCTACCAGATTCCGCCGTACTACGATTCTCTCGTCGCCAAACTCATCGTTCATGCCAACACGCGGGACGAAGCCATCACGAAGATGGAATATGCTCTCGAGGAATGCATTATCGAGGGGATTCACACGACCATACCTTTTCAGCAGAAGGTGATGCAGAACGAGAAATTTCGCAGCGGTATCTTTGATACGAAATTCATCGATACATTTAACATCGGAGACTAGGGGTTCTTTGTTTCCGTTGACATCGAAAGAGAAAGGTGCATATGAATTTTCCTGAAAAATTGAAATATACCAAAGACCATGAATGGATTCGCGTTGAGGCGGGCGCCGGGTACATCGGCATCACCGATTACGCGCAAGGGGAATTGGGAGATATCGTTTTCGTCGAATTGCCGGCAGCGGGAAAAAGAGTAGAATACAGCCAGGCTTTCGGTACGGTTGAAGCGGTAAAAGCTGTCTCAGACCTTTATTCTCCCGTTACGGGAGAAGTATTGGAAGTAAATAAGAAAATACATGATTCTCCAGAACTCGTGAACAAAGATCCGTACGAGCAAGGCTGGATGATTAAAGTGAAGATTGAAAAGCCGGCCGAACTCGATCTGCTGATGGATGTTGCCGCATACAAGAAATTGGTTGCGAAGTAGATTCTGGAGCGACGGGCTTTTGTCGTATTTGTTCAAATGAAAATTTTCCGTCGACGGGTCGTTGTCCGATTTTGAATTTGACACTCACTTCGAATTTCTTCTCTAAACCGTAAACGCCACATCCCCGATACATTTTGGCTGCCTTAGCATTCTTTGCGTCCTTGCCGGTTAAAAGAAAAACCGTAAAGGTCGTTAAGGACACGAAGGGTTAACCCGCCCTTCATTGAAACTCTTTCCATTTATAGGTATATTAACCCAAGAAATGGAAACAACACCCCACAAAGCAGGATACGTTGCCTTAGTCGGCGAGCCGAATGTCGGCAAATCGACGCTGATGAACACGCTGCTGAAACAGAAGATTTCCATTGTTACTGATAAGCCTCAGACGACGCGGCATAAAATTCTCGGAATTTTAACGGGAGAAAATTATCAGATCGTGTTCCTCGATACACCGGGAATTATCACACCAAGGTATTTGCTGCAGGAGGTGATGATGCACTATTCCTCGTCGGCCCTCGATGAAGCCGATGTTGTCCTGCTGCTTGTCGACGCGGAAAAGATAAAGAACGGAATATATCAAAAGGATGAGACGGCGCTCGAAAAGATTCGAGGTGCAAAGAAAAAGACGTTCCTTGCGATCAACAAAATCGACAGGGTAGAAAAGGCTGAACTTCTTCCGATGATTGAGAGGTTCAGCAAAGTGTTTCCGTTCGAAGAGATTCTTCCGCTCTCCGCGCTCAACAACGACGGAACTGAAGACCTGATATCGACAATAGTCCGTTATTTACCCGATCATCCGCCGTACTATCCGGCAGACATGGTAAGTGCAGCGCCCGAAAAATTCTTCGTCGGTGAAATTATCAGGGAAAAAATTTTCGACCAGTTCTCGCAGGAAATTCCGTATTCGACAACGGTCGATATTGTTGCGTTCAATGAACGGGAAAAGAAGAAGCATTTCATCAGCGCCGAAATTTTTGTCGAGCGGCAGTCGCAGAAAGGAATTCTCATCGGCAAAGGAGGCTCGGCATTAAAATCGGTCGGCGAGAAGGCACGAAAGGACATTGAAGCCTTTCTCGGCCATTCCGTGTTTCTTGAACTCCATGTGAAAGTAAGAGAGAATTGGCGGGGTGAGGATGCGTGGCTGAGGAGGTTGGGGTACGAGAATAAGTAGGAAGTTAAAAGTGAAAAGTTAAAAGTGAAAAGTGAAAAGAAAAAAATGAGAAACATGCAATCTACACGCGAGATGTTCCAAATTGAAAATTGCAAATCGTAAATCGAAAATGTAACGACTTCACATCAATCGACAAAACTCTATGCCGATCATAAGACCGTTTCGCGGAATCCGATACAACCAAACCAAGGTCAATATTAATACTGTTGTGGCTCCTCCGTACGATGTTATTTCGCCGGAACAGCAAAATCAACTGTACGACAAAGACGCACACAACATCGTACGGTTAATCCTCGGCCGTGAGGAAGACCGATATTCCGCTGCCGCAAAATCGTTCAACGAATGGCAGGAGGAACACGTCCTTGCGCGAGAAGAGCACCCGGCGATTTATCCTCTTGTTCAAACTTTTACAACGACGACAGGAGCTACAATTCAACGAAAAGGCTTCATCGCGCTTTGCCACCTGGAGGAATTTGAAAAGGGAATCGTACTTCCTCACGAGAAAACGCTGTCGAAAGCGAAGGAAGACCGGTTCAAACTTTTTAAAGCGACCAATTCAAATTTTAGCCAGATCTTCAGCCTCTATTCCGATGCGGCAAAGAACGTTGACGGCATTATTAATCCATCTGTACTCAACGCCGGCTGCCGTGGATGTTACGTTTGAGAATGTCCGGAACCAGCTTTGGGTGATTACCGAGAGCCGGACGATTGAAAAAATCGCGCAAGAGGTGAAACCGAAGCAGGTGTTGATCGCAGACGGCCATCACCGGTATGAGACCGCACTCGCTTACAGAAACCTGATGAAGTCTCAAAACCCTAACCATAACGGGACAGAGCTGTATAATTATGTTATGATGTTCTTCACGAACCTCGACGACGAGGGCCTGGTTATCTTTCCGACGCACCGCGTTATCCACAGCCTGCCAAAGTTTGACTGGAAAGAGTTTTCATCGACGGTTCAAAAATATTTTACGCTTACAGAATTTTCTTCGCAAGAGGCGATGATGAAGGCGCTTGGGTCGTATTCGCGGTATGCCTATGGAATTATCGTCAATGCAGCTGCAAAGTACTGGATAGCATCTTTGAAAGATCGTGGGGCAGTTGACTCTTTGGTTTCACTGTCGCTGCCCGCCGAGGTGAAGGACCTCGACGTCGTGCTCCTTCATTCGTATTTCCTCGGCAATGTGCTCGGCATCTCTGTCGAAGCACAGGAGAAAAAGCTGAACATCCATTACATCCAGAGCGTCGCTGAGTGCGAAAATGAAATGGTAAACGGGGTGGCGCAGGTGGCATTCGTCGTGAACCCGACGAAGATCGGCCAGGTGCGCGCCGTCGCGAAGGCCGGTCAGACGATGCCCCAAAAATCGACCTTCTTTTACCCCAAGCTTCTTTCCGGCTTAGTCCTCAATAAGATGGCAGACTGAATGAGCGAACGACTCCGCGTTTATCTGTCATACTTCTTGGTCTGCAGTATTTGGGGATCGACGTGGCTCGTCATCAAGATAGGGTTGGAAACGATGACGCCCTTCTTGGCGGCGGGTTGCCGTTTTCTTGTAGCCAGCGCTTTGCTGTTTACGTTGATCAAGGTACGCGGCGTGAAAATTCCGTTCAATCGAAGCGAACGCATGTTCTATGTGATTGTCGCGCTCACGTCGTTCAGCCTCCCCTTTGCGCTGGTCTACTGGGGCGAGCAGTTTATTCCGTCCGGTTTAACGTCCATCGTTTTCTCGATCTATCCGTTCATGGTAGCCCTCTTTGCGTATCTCTTCCTTCCAAATGAAAAAATAACCGTCTGGAAAATATCGGGCATCGTGCTCGGTTTCTTTGGCATCCTTGAAATTTTTTCAAACGATATTCATATCTCCGGACCGAACACGTCGTGGGGAATGGCGGCAATTCTGGCGAGCGCGATTCTTCAGGCATATTCCGTCATCGTCATCAAGAAGCACGGCCATTCGATTCATCCATTCGCGATCACCTTCGTGCCGATGCTTGTGGGAGCAGTGCTGTTGTTGGCGGCGAGTGCGGCGCTTGAAGACTTTTCGAAGGTTGATTTTACGGCGCATGCAATTCTTGCGATATTCTATTTGGGAATTTTTGGGTCGGTTGCAACCTTCGTCAGTTATTTTTGGCTTCTTAAAAGAGTCGAAGCCGTGATTCTTTCGCTTACCTCATTTATTACGCCGATCATTGCCGTTGTCCTGGGAGTGATCGTTTTGGGGGAAGAACTTTCTCCAAGAACATTCGTCGGTGCTGCGTTTGTCCTCGGAGGGATTGCCGTTTCCAACTATGCCGAGCTTGTAAAGTATCTGAAACGGAATGTCATTTCCTCTCAGTGACGGCCGCTACCCTCATTTCTTGACATTACTTTCTGAAATAGGTATTATTTCAGAAGTGATTTCACGTCGTCAACGCTTGATGATGTGTAGTGCGCAGGTTCTTCCCGTCGGATTCTTTTCAAACAAATTCTGTAGGTTCTTCAGCCATTAACCATTAACCGGAGACCCAGTCACGAAAAAATTCGTTTTTGTTTTATCCGTTATTATTGCCATAGCGGCATTTCTGCTTATTCAGAGGCCTTCCGAACGAAAGGGTCCACGCGAGGATGACGATCTACTGGAATCTGCTCCCGGCGACCGTGATAATCCCGATGCCGCTTATCGATACAGGTACGCAATCCTCGCCGGCAATAAGCAAAACCTGGATCTCCAGCAACTTCGGCGGGAAGCGGTCAGCTACACGAATCAACGATTAAAAAGTGCTAAGACTTTGCGCAAAATTTCCGCATCAACATGGTCCGCGTTGGGTCCCGGCAATATTGGAGGGAGGGTCCGTTCAATTGTTATTAATCCGGCAAACAGTGATCAAATCCTCATCGGATCTGTGTCCGGCGGAATATGGAAAAGCACCGATGGGGGAGCATCGTGGGTTCCAAAATCAGATACGGCTGATGTTATGGCGATTGGTTCAATGGTGATGGACCCGACGAACACCAACGTGGTCTACGCCGGGACGGGTGAAGGATGGCTGAACGAGGATGCGGTGTACGGCGGCGGAATTTATAAAACTACCGACTTTGGCGATACGTGGATCTTGCTGCCGAGTACTATAGGTGCTTCGGTAACTGATTTCAGGAATGTCTTGAAAATGGCGGCCGATCCGTCGGGAAATATTTATGCGGCGACGAAAGATTTCACAGTCAAATACGGGGGGGGCGAATATACTTATTCCGGCGGTTTGTTCATGTCAACAAACAACGGAACGTCGTGGACCAAAATCAGTTCAACGGATCGACACGACGAACTATTTCAATCCTTGCGATGTTATCGCAATTTCTCCAACGGTCATTGTCTTTGCCGTTGAAAGCAACGGATCGGCACTCGGAGGCATCTATCGAACGACAAGTGGGGTACTACCGTGGTCGAAAATTACTTCGAATTTACCGACTAGCAATTACGGGAGGATTGCGTTCACCCAAGATCCAAACAATCCCAATACCATACTCGCTGTATTTGAATCGACAGATCTATCCACCAGCGGGGATGCGGGATTGAAAGGTATCTTCAAATCGATGGATGCCGGCGCAACGTGGATAAAACTTAATACTCCGCAGAAAATTGCATCAACCGGAGGATTATCGTATTTGAAAGACCAGGGATGGTATGACAATGTCATTGCCGTCGACCCTTTTAATTCAAACAACATTTACGTCGGAGGCATTGATCTCATGAAATCGACCGACGGCGGCAATAGTTGGTCGCAGGTGTCGTTCTGGGACCCATCGTACGGAGAGCCGTATGTTCATTGCGACCATCATGCCATCGTGTTTGACAAGAACAATGCAAATACAATTATTGAAGGGGACGACGGGGGAGTTTACAAAACGACCGACGCGGGCTTGCATTGGGCAAGCCTTAATAATGGTCTGGCGATCACGCAATTTTATAGCGGTGCTGTTTTTACAAATGGGCCCACCTATTACGGCGGGACTCAGGACAACGGTCATTTGAAGTACAGCGGCAGTGGTTCGACGTGGACAGAGTCGGTCAGTGGAGATGGGGGGTATACGGCTCAAGATCAAACAAACAGTCTGGTATCGTATGAAGAATATGTTTATCTATCGATGGCGAAAACAACCAATGGCGGCGTAAACTGGACCAATTGTGTGAACGGTTTGAGCGATGCGAACAATTCAAGTACGTGTTTGTTTATCGCGCCGTTTGCGATAAATCCTGAAAACTCCAGCGTGCTGATAGCAGGTTCTACTAAAGTCTGGCTTACAAGCAATTCGGCTGCTTCATGGACAGCCGCGAGCGGTGTATTATCTATTGGCAATGTAAGTGCAGTTGCTATTGTGAATCCACAATCGAATTATCTGGCATTTGCCGGAACAACGGACGGGAGAATTTTCCGCTGCACAAATTTGAATCCGTCAGCGAGGGACACTGCATGGCAGGATATTACTCCGGTCGGAAACAACAGCGGCTGGGTGCGTCGTATTACCGTCGACCTTAACAACAAAAACAGGCTCTTCGCCTGCTATGGCGGCTATAATACAAGCGGAACACTGACCTCGCGCCATGTTTGGTATTCCACGGACCAAGGGTCCACGTGGTCGGACATTTCTCAAAATCTTCCGAATGTCCCGGTACATTCTCTTGTCATCGACCCGAACTCTTCCTCAACGCAGTACGTGGGGACTGAAACCGGCGTATACCAAACGACGAACAATGGTACGGCGTGGTCGCCTTACAATTCCGGCATGCCTTCGTACATTCCTACGGATGAACTTGTAGTTCAGAATGGCACGAATGCTCTTTTTGCATTCACCCATGGCCGCGGCGTATTTTCGACGGCTCCTTCATCCAATGTATCGCCGGGATGGACTGTTCAAAATTCAGGCATTAACACGAACTTAGCTTCGGTGAAGGCGGTCAGCCCTTTGATCGCGTGGACGGCTGGAAATGAAGCACAGGTGTTGACGACGACAAATGGAGGAAGCACCTGGAAACCGGTAGGCGGCGGTGCAATTGGCAATGCGGATATCTATGTCATCAATGCTCTCGATGCGAACACTGCCTTTGTGTCGACGACGCCGGGCGACTCAACGTTCATTTACAAAACGACTAATGCCGGCGTAAATTGGACGAATGTCTACACACTTTCCGGCGGTTTCATCGACGGGATTAAAATGTTCGATGCGAGCAACGGCATCGCTGTTGGTGATCCGGTTGGAGGAAGTTGGACCTTTTTGAAAACGACCGATGGAGGATCGACGTGGTCGCCCGGCAGCGGGCCGTTTCAGGTTGGCAATGAAGCCGGCTGGAATAATTCATTGGCCACATTCGGCACAAGCGATATTTGGTTTGGCACCAGTTCAGCCAAAGTCTATCGCTCAACCGACGGCGGTACTACATGGTCGTCGAGCCCGGTCCCCTTTACGAACAGCGTCGCCGTTAATTTCAGCAGTGCACAATACGGACTGGCGGGGTCCGATTCCGGTGCGACTGCGCGGACGACTGATGGGGGATTTACGTGGTCGCCTGTTTCGATTGGCGGCAGCGGTTTTGTGGCCGGTTTTTCAGGATTGGGGAGTGATTTCTTTGCAGCGGTGGGAGGCTCGGTATACCGAAGCACAAACTTTGGAGCGAATTGGGCACCGTCATTTACCGGCTCTATCGGCAGCCTGAATCATTTGGATTTTGGCGCGAACGGCTCGAATATCTACGGCTGGACAGTCAGCGCCGGCGGAACTATTGCCGCGTTTTCCGGAACGGTATCCGGAATTGCATCGAATGGTAACTCTGTTCCGTCAGAGTTCGGTACTCGAGCAAAACTATCCGAACCCATTCAACCCTTCAACAAAAATTCAGTTTGAAATTCCCGCATCATCGCGTGTATCGCTGAAGATCTATAATTCACTGGGTGAAGAAGTGGCAACTTTGGTAGACAATATCATGAATGCCGGAACACATTCTGTTGAATGGAACGGCAAGAACCATTTCAATTCGACTGTCGCAAGCGGCGTCTATTTTTACCGATTGACCGCTGAGAATTTTGTCCAAACTAAAAAGATGCTAATGATTAAGTAGCATCATGAACGGTGGGCGAAGGGATTAAACGGTCGGTTGTTAAGCGTTTCATCCGTTTCTTCTGCGGATAATTCATCAAAGCGCAGGCTGAGTTTGTTTCATTGCCTGCGCTTTCTTATTTTGCAAGGTGAGTATCAGATCACAAGCATCATAATATAGAGTGAATCTCCATGGTCAAGCGGGTTGCACATATTGGTATTGCGGTGAAAAATCTCGGACTGTCAAAAGAGCTTTTTTCAAAGCTCTTGGGAAATGATTTTCCACGCACCGAAAAGATAGAAGAGCAAAATGCGACAGTGTCGTTGTACCAGCTCGGGGAAAGCTCCATTGAATTGATCGAAGCTGCCGATTCTTCCGGCGCCGGTTCGGCCATTACCACGTTCATCGAGAAGCGGGGCGAAGGAATTCACCATATTTGTTTGGAGGTCGACGATATCGAAAAAGAAATTGAGCGGTTAAAGAAACTCGGATTTCGTTTTGCAAGCGAGGCGCCATTTTTAGGGGGCGGGGGCTGTCGCGTGGCATTCATGCATCCTAAGTCGACGAACGGAGTGCTTATTGAGCTTAGTCAACCGATTGATTCAAAGAAGGCATAAGCACCAACGAATATGTCCGATCACGAAAAAATAATCTCCTTCGCGAAAGAAGATATCTCGCTCGACGAAAAGCTGAGCAATCTCCCTGTTTCGCCGGGAGTGTACCAGTTTAAAGACAAGGAAGGGATCGTTCTCTATGTCGGCAAGGCGAAAATCCTCCGCAACAGAGTGCGGCAGTATTTTCACAAGTCGCGTGTGCTCGATCCGCGCATTGCGTTAATGGTCGAGAAAGTCTCCGACGTTGAAATCATCACGACCGATTCGGAAGTCGAAGCGCTCATCCTCGAGGCGAACCTTATCAAATCGAAGAAGCCGCGCTACAACGTCAACCTGAAAGACGACAAAAGTTATCCATACATCGTTATTACCAAAGAACCGTACCCCCGCGTTTTTGTTACACGCCGGGTGTCCCGCGACGGATCGCGCTACTTTGGTCCCTACACGGACGTCCACACGATGCGGTCGGCGTTGAAGACCGTGCGCGATATCTTCATGATCAGAAGCTGTAACTTCCACATCGACCATGAATTCATCGATAAGAAAAAAACGCGTGTCTGCCTCGATTATCATATCAAGAAATGCGAAGGGCCGTGCGAGGGATTGGTGTCGGAAGAACGCTACAATCAAATGATCGACCATGTTGCCCAGGTACTGCTCGGCAAAAGCAACAGCGTTATCGAATCTCTCGATATGCAAATGAAATCGGCAGCCGCGGAATTGAAATTTGAAGACGCTGCCGTACTTAGAAATCGCATGCGGGAACTCGAAGTCTATTCCTCGAACCAAAAAATCGTGGACATCGAACTGCACGACCGGGACATTATCGCAGTCGCTGCGGAAGGGGACGATGCGTGCGGCGTCGTGTTTAAAATCCGGGAAGGAAAAATCCTCGGCAGGCAGCATTATTACATAAGCAAGGTTGAAGGCAAAAGCGAATCGGAGGTTATCGAAGCGCTCGTGCAGCGGTATTATCTCGAGTCGAACGATGTCCCATCGGAAGTGGTGCTCTCGTCGCCGATCGAATCGGGCGACACTGCGAAAGAATGGCTCACCGGCCAGCGGGGAAAATCCGTGGATGTGGTAGCGCCGGTTGAGGGGGAGCTGGCAAAACTTCTGGCGATGTGCCGCAAGAATGCAAAATATCTCCTGGATGAGTTGAAGCTGCAAAAAATGAAACGGGAAGATTTCATCCCTCATGCGGTCCAGTCGCTGCAGAGGGATCTGCGCTTACAAAATCCCCCGCGCCGCATCGAGTGCTTTGACATCTCGCACCTCCAGGGAACGGAAACGGTTGCATCGATGGTTGTCTTTGAAGACGGCAGGCCGAAGAAAAGCGACTATCGCAAATTCAAAATCCGGACTACAGCCGAAGAAAACCTCGTCGACGATTTTGCAAGCATGAGAGAAGTCATCCGCCGCCGATACTCGCGCGTGGTCGAAGAACTGCTGCCATTGCCCGATCTGATTATGGTCGACGGCGGGAAGGGGCAGCTTTCCAGTGCGTGCGAAGTGTTGAATGGATTGTCGCTTCAATCACAGCCGATCATCAGCCTGGCAAAACGGCTTGAGGAAGTGTTCGTGCCGAATGAGAGCGATCCTGTCCCCATCCCAAAGACTTCTTCGGCGCTTCGCCTTTTGCAGCAAATCCGCGATGAAGCTCACCGGTTCGCTATAACCTTCCATCGTTCGCTGCGGGATAAACGAACGCTCCAAACCGAACTCGACCTTATTGAAGGAATAGGGAAGAAGCGGGCGAAAGAATTGCTGGAAGTGTTTGGATCGGTGCAGGGAGTGAAGTTTGCTACCGAGACGCAGCTGGCCGAGATCGTCGGAGAAAAAGTTGCGGCAAAAATACGAGAGTACTTTGAGGAACCGGTGAAGGAAGAGAAATGAACGGACGCGGTTGCGTTGAATAAGGACGACGCTTTACGTTTGCAGTAGATGTCGAACACCTTTTCCGGGAATCGCGGCGTGATGAAATGTCCGGTGCAACAAGTGAAGAAGGTGTCCGACATCTAACCATTTTATCCACTACCCACAAAACGCTTCGCTTGATTTTTGCTCGAAATATTCCTACACTTTCGTGAGCAGGCGGGTGTGAAAGCGAAGCATCCCGCCATGGGTGCTGATCGTTTGTTGTCATGTTGCTAATTCGGGAGAAGCGACTTTGGATTGGCTCTGCTCTTACAGCAACCTCTTGAGGTCCGCACTGCGCGGAATAAAGAGGTTTTTTTGTTTCTTGCGGCGGCTTCCGCTCCCCGCAGCATGTGAACTTCTTTTCATTGCAGGCAGTTCATGATACCGCATTTTAGTTTTCTACTTCCCGTTGGCCTGCTGCTTATCGGGTTTGCTATTTTGTTATGGAGCTCGCTTCTCCGCCAGAGGCGTCATGATATTGAACTGGGCCAGAGCGAAGCACGCTACCACAGTTTTTTTGAAAATTCTCCGATCTCGCTGTGGGAAGAAGATTTCTCCGAAGTCAAAGCGTATATCGAACGTTTGCGGAAGTCCGGCGTTAAGGATTTCAAGAGATACTTTTTGAACCATACGGGCGAAGTGATCGCATGCGCCGGTATGGTAAAAGTTCTCGATGTCAATAAGGCGACAATGAAATTGTACGGTGTTGAAACAAAAAAAGATTTTCTTGCCGGGCTGAACGGCGTATTCGGCGATGAGATTCACGAAGCGTTTATCGAAGAACTTATCGCCATTGCTTCCGGCGCATCGACGTTTGAGACTGAGGATTTCAACCGGACTTTCACGGGGGAGCGAAAAGATATCTTCTTGAAATGGTCCGTCGTGTCGGGACATGAAACCGACTATTCAAAGGTCCTCGTCTCGATCATCGACTTCACTGAACGCAAGCGGGCCGACCAGGCGCTGCGCGAGAGCGAAAAAAAGTACCGCGACCTCGTCGAAAATATCAGCGAGGTCTATTTTGTCTGCGACCATCGCGGCTTTATTGTCTACAGCAGCCCAAACTTATTTTCGGAAACGGGGTATTTGCCCGAGGAAATCCTCGGCAAATTTTTTCTGAGCCTGATTGTTCCCCAGGACCGGCCTCGGGTATTGAAATTCTACCGTGACCGGACCAAAGACGGAACAATCGACACAACGTGCGAATTTCGCCGGAGAAGAAAAGACGGCAGCGCGACCTGGGTGGAACAATCGACCAGAATCATCCGCGACCGGGATGGGAATGTGAAGGAATACCGGAATGTCGTCCGGGATGTCAGCGAGCGGATTCATGCGCGCGACGAATTGGCGTCACGGGAAAAAAGGTTCCGCTCGCTCATTGAGGAGAGTTCGGACGTCGTTGCCCTGGTTAACCGCGAGGGGGCATTTTCCTATGTCAGCCCTTCCATTGCCAGAGTTCTCGGCTACGTACCGGATGAGTTGATCGGGAGGAGTGCTCTGACATTGATCCATTCGCTCGATCTGGATTCGATCAAAGCTCTCTTTGAAGATATTCTGCGCGAGCCTTCAAAGATTGCTGCCGCAGAAATCCGCTGCAAGGAAAAGAACGGCTCATGGAGGTGGATAGAAGGTGTGGGGAAGAACCTGCTCGAAGACCCGGCGGTTGGAGCCGTCGTCGTCAATTTCCGCGACATCACTGACCGGAAAGTTGCCGATGAAATGTTACGGGATCTGCCGATACGCATTATCAACGCTCAGGAATCGGAACGGCGGCGTGTCGCGCGGGACCTCCACGACAGCGTTAACCAAATTCTCTCCTCCGTAAAATTCAGGATGGAGAGCGTTGAAGAGCGGGCACAGCGCAAAGATAAAGCGCTGCGGGATGTTGTGGCGAGCGCGAAGGTCTCTCTCGAAAAAGCGATGAACGAAGTGAGAAGGATTTCACAGAATTTGCGGCCGAGCGAGCTGGATGACCTTGGAGTTATTCCCGCAGTGAGAAGCATGTGTGAAGAATTCGAAGAAGTGACGAAAGTCGGCGTTGACCTGAAGTTCCTGCGTTTTCCAAAAAAACTTTCCCCCGAAATTGAAGTAACGATGTACCGAATTATTCAAGAAGCACTCAGCAACGTTGCAAAACATGCCGAAGCAACCCGGCTTGTGATCCGATGCGAAAGAGACCGTTCCCGGCTTACGCTGAAAATAAAAGATAACGGAAAAGGCTCCGGCGAGCATGACCTTACGGCACATCCTTCTAAAAATTCCGGCATGGGTTTATTGAATATGAAGGAACGGGCGGCCTATGTCGGCGGAACGGTTTCAGTTCATTCCTCTCCAAAAGGCGGGATGGAAATCAGCGTGCAGCTTCCTCTTTGAATCCGATAATGAAAGAGACACAAATATGAAAAAATCGAAAATAACATTGCTGCTTGTGGACGACCATCCCCTTGTGAGGGAAGGCCTCCGCTCATATCTCGTTCAAGAAAAAACGTATGAAATTGTCGGCGAAGCGGTCGACGGTCAGGAAGCTCTTCGTCTGGCGAAGGACCTCCTCCCTCACATCATCCTTCTTGACATCAATATGCCCGGCATGAACGGCCTCGAAACGGCGCGATTGCTGAAAAAGACGGTTCCCAAAAGTAAAATACTTATTCTCACGATGCACGATTCAAAGGAGTATGTCAGCAGAATGATTTCTACGGGAGTGCAGGGCTACGTGCTGAAGGACTCTTCGCCGTCGGCATTGATAGCTGCAATCGAGGCCGTCCACCGTGGCGAGACATATTTCAGCCCAAAGATTTCCCAGACTGTCGTGAACGACTATGTCAGGATCTCCAGAACGAAAGGGAAAAAGGGGAGCGTAGAGCTTTCGCGGCGTGAATCGGAAGTTCTTACGCTGATAGCCGAGGGACTGGGCAATAAGGAAATTGCCGGCCGGTTGTTTGTGAGCGTTCGCACTGTTGAGACGCACCGGGAGCGAATAATCCGAAAGTTAGACATCCACACCGTTGCAGGCCTGACTAGGTACGCTCTGACAAAGGGAATTGTCAAGCTGGATTAATATCCGTATATTACCCGACAACAAATATCCGTATTCGTCCCGATAGTGCAGACTTGACTGTTTATGTATTTTTACACAAACTTGAGTAAAGCCCTATTCCCTTGTGTGGAGGCATTTTTCAGCTATGCGCTTTCTTTCGAACCGGCGCCGTAGCGGAATGCCGGCCAGAGGACGTGTGTCATAATTTGCCCGGAAAAGATTGGCAGAAATAACTTCATATCAAATTGTAGCGAAGGAAGCTTCGGGAAAACCCGTGCAAGGGTTTATCTCGGCAAGTTCGTCCTCCGACGCAAAACGAAGGGCAAAGCTGCATCCTCGTTTTCGTAACACGATTCTTGTGTCGGTTCGCAGGAAAAAGAATTTTGCGTACCGCGTGCGTCATGGGACGAAAAACATCGATGGATTTCAAAGCGCATACACCCGCGCGGAGGTGGTTGCGGCGCTGCAGCGTATTGGGTTCGATGTGCGGTGGGTGCGTCGGCATTATGATTTTCGTTTTCAAGCCGCATCGAATGAGATCGTGTCATTTGTAGGAACCAGCGCGCGTCTGTTGGAACAGAAGCTTCCGTACACCGAAGTCCTGCAGGTGATGGTGAACAGCGTCAAAGACAAGAACATGAAAGTTGCGCTGCGCGACATCATCCTTGACCTGAAGAACGGCATGGATTCGCGCGAGGCGTTCATGAGACAGGGAAAGGTGTTCGGAGAGCACACAGCGCTCATGCTCGGTATTGCCTCGAAAAGCGGAGACATGACGACGATATTCAGAAACGTTGCCGCGCTTGTGGAGCGGCAGGCAGAGTTCAAGAAAGGGCTGACGAGTGCGTTGATCCTGCCGGCGGTAACTTCGCTCACTCTTATCGGGGCGATCGCATTCTATGTACTATTCCTGCTTCCGAAAATGATGAAGTTCATGGGACCGCTCATCGACGAGGTACCGCCATTGACGCAGTTCACGTTGAATATCAGCGATGCGCTCCATAACCATTTCGTGCTCATCATCGTCTCTGTTCGTTCTCATGGTCGGCGGTTTTTACGCGTACATCATTTCGCCCAAGGGGCGCCTCGCGATGCACAAATATATCGTCAAAGTGCCGTATGTCGGTAGTATCCTGCGAAACACGAGCACGGAAATTTTCTGCCGCGTCCTGGGGATCATGTATGCAACGGCCGGAGAAAACATTGAAGCGATCCAGCTTGCAGCTGAATCGAGCGGGAATTTATTCCTCACGCAGCAAATCAAGACCGTCGCGATTCCGACGATGCTGAAGTACGGGACGGAATTGTCAAAAGCGCTCGAAGCGGTGGATTTTTTCCCCGACATGTTCATCTCCCGTTTCAAGACCGCTGCGGAGACCGGCGCGGTCAAAGACACGGCAAACCAGTTAGCGGACTTTTATCAGATGGAAAATCACTACGCTATGAAAAATCTGGTTAATTTTATTGAGGTCTTCATTTCCGTCATTATCATGGTCGCGATGATCTTTTTGACTCTTCTCTCTTCGGAGACGGCGTCGCTCAATATCAAGTCGATGTAGGCCGGCGGACCGGTTGATGAACACAATACTCTCACAGCCCATGGTGTAAACAGACTGCACAATGCAGACACGCAGCGCAAAAAAAGAATTAGGCGATATCCTGATCGACAAAGGGAATCATCCAAGCGGATGTGCTCGAACGCGCAGTTGCGGTCCTGAACAAAGAGGAGAACAAAGGGCGCCGTAAGTTGCCGCAGATTCTTGTCGAGCAGTTCAAGATGGACAGGGATCTTGTATATCGCGAGGTGGCAGATTACTATGCCTTTCGCACTCTCGATATTTCGATGGAGACGATCGACGACGGTGTTCTTGGTTTCATACGGAAGGAATTAACCTCGCTTCCGGACTCTATCCGTGACATGGTGCAGGAAAACAACGTCCTTCCGTACTCGATGGACCCCGAACGCCC
Source organism: uncultured Bacteroidota bacterium (assembly GCA_963843065.1). Lineage (GTDB taxonomy): Bacteria > Bacteroidota > Ignavibacteria > UBA10030 > UBA8401 > JAGVPT01. The sequence continues at coordinate 33,315 of CAWJKX010000080.1, read as the reverse complement.
GGGGAGGCTGCTTGTGATAACGCCCGACCCGACCAAGCCCGAAGTGTATAAAATTGCGCGGACGTTCCATTACCAGAAATTTGAAATTTGCTATGTTCCGCTGAGCCAATGGGACGGCTTATGGAAAAGAGTAAGCCTTGACAAAGCGGTATATAAGGATAAGGAATCGATGCTGCGCGGGGAATCCTTTGTCGACGAGGGGGAAGAAGATTCCGAAAATTACGAGCAAGCGCTCGAAGAAGAGATCAGCAAGAGCGGGCTTGTCGACCTTGTCGAAAGCATATTTGTCGATGCCGTCCGGGTCGGAGCAAGCGATATCCACGTAATTCCCCGCGGCGATAAGATCACGGAATTTCACTTCCGGGTTGACGGGAAGCTGTCGCGGTGGTACACGAACAATGAGACCCGTGCTGAAGCAGTCTCCGCCGTGGTCAAAGACAGAGCCAAAAATCTGGACCGGTTCGAACGCAACATGGCCCAGGATGGCTTCGCACAGTTGACGATCGATAAAAGAACCGTCCGTTTCCGCGTCTCCGTCATCCCCTTGATCGGAAAAGAACTGAAGAACAAGTTCGAATCGATTGTTATCCGCGTGTTGATGGAGCCCGTGATTGGCGGCAGCATCGAGGATCTCGGGTTCGACCCGTACAGCGAAAGCGTGATGCGCAAAGCTATCGCGAAGCCGTACGGGATCATCATCGTGACCGGCCCTACGGGAAGCGGAAAGAGCACCACGCTGGTCGCCGCCCTCCGCACGGTGATGGACCCGTCGCTCAACATTATAACGGTGGAAGATCCGGTCGAATACTTTCATCGACGGCGCTCGGCAGGTAAAGTTGAATTCAAAACTCGATTTCGAGGGAGCGCTTCGCGCCATTCTTCGACACGACCCCGATATCGTTATGGTGGGCGAGATTCGCGATAAACTGACCGCCGAGATTGCGGTGAAGCTGGCGAACACCGGACATCTTACATTGTCGACGCTTCATACGAACGATGCGCCGAGTGCTGTCTCCAGGCTGTATAAAATGGGGATTGAACCGTTTCTCATCGCGTACAGCATCAACATCATCGTCGCGCAGCGGTTGATCCGGAAATTGTGCGAGCGGTGTAAAAGCCCGATCAGCGAACCGGATACCCCGCTGCTGCGAAAGCTGGGCATGCCGGAGGAAGAAATTCGCTCCACGAAATTTTATCAGCCGATCGGCTGCAGCGAATGCATCAAAGGCTACAAGGGGCGCACGGCAGTTCACGAGGCGTTGTATTTTACGAAAGAAATCCGTCAGCTTATCCTTGACGCCGGATCATCCGTCAACGAGGAGGCGGTTCGGCAACTTGCGCTGAAAAACGGGATGCGCACGTTGAGAATGAATGCCCTGGAGCTTCTCAAGCGAGGTATTACGACGATCGAAGAAGTTGCGAGTGTCACTGCCGACGATGATTAGAAATCATCTCAAGAATGCTCTGTTCAGAATGACATCGGTTGAGTTTTTCGGGATAGCTTCTTCTATTCCATATTATCGACCCCAGCCCTAATCGCTTTCCTTATGCCCAAGGCATCCCTTTGGGACCGGGAAGGGAATTCATGATCTTTCTCTCGTGCTGAATGTAATCTCAAGACGTGTCCCCAAAATGTTCGAGAGGAGAGACAATTAAGAGGGTGGCAACTAGAAATGATTTTTCGTTAATAGATTATAGTTATGCCGGCTAATAATTAATGCAATCTGTTACTTGTGCGACAAATCTCACTGCACATTTTGACGCGTTCGACATATTCCGACGTCGTATTGTGATGGTTTTTTTTGAACCTGCTTCCGAAGAGACTTTACGATGAGCCTTGGGCAGACGATGATTTCGGCGGCATTTTTTGTATTGCTGACTCTGGCGGTACTGAGTGCCAATAAGATGATCCTCGAAAATACAAAGTATTATCTCCAGGAAGAGGCAATCGAACAGGCTTCGAATTTTGGCAATGCACTACTTTCCGAAATTTTGACGAAGAAATTCGATTCGAATGTAACGCTGGATGGGTCGGGGAATGTTACTGGTCCTTACAATCAGTCCAATTTTCCGTGGCCTGATACCCCAACCCTTTTTCGACTTCGATATGGGCCCTACATTTACCGCAAGAGAAAATGTGATGCCTGCGGGAAATCCGGATGTGGCGCCGTATAAATCGGTCCGGGGAGATAGTCCAAACTGGTTTGACGATGTGGGCGACTACAATGGATATGTGAGAACCGCAAATTCTGCCGACATTTCAGGATATACGCTGAAAGTGAAAGTCTATTATGTTTCGAAGAATGACCCCGATTCACCTTCGGGCGTCCAGACTTATTACAAACGAATCGATGTAAACGTTACTCATCCTATTTATTTGACGAAAGCCTCTTACTTTTAGCGCTATAGCGACATACTAATGAGCGTAATGCTGGACATAATCGGTTCGATGGTGATTCGCGGTGCCATCGTGCTCATGACACTCTATTTGAGTGTGGGTTTACAGAGTGCCTACACTTATAAGAGTACTCTCTATATAGTAAAGCAGAAAACCGTAGTGCCGGCAGAAATCCTGACTGATGATATTCGGCTAGCGGGATACGGACCGACGACATCGAAAGTTTTCGACACTGCCCAGTCTCAGGCAATTCAATTTCATGCCGACATCAACAATGACAGCATTCCCGAAACGGTTTATTATTTTTTCGGAGCCGACATATACCGGCTCCATTCATTGTAGTCTGTTCAGAGTAGTAAGTTCGATTAACGGAGGGACTCCTTTCGAGTTGGCGCGAGACGTCGATTCATTGTGCTTTACATACTACGATGTGTACGGCAATACACTAAGCGGGAGCAATGTTTCGGGGATCAAATCTATTAAAGTGAGTCTTGTAATGGAATCAAGCGGGCAAGTGGCAGATGAAGTAACTACGGCTCCAGCGGGACCGGGATTATATACGAATCAACCCGCCGTCGACAATACTACCACAAATTTTCCCACGAAATACGTGAGGGCGTTTTGGGAGCGGACAGTTTTTCCTCAGAATCTGTAGGGAAGGGGAATGCGGGCATCCTCTGCACACCGTATTTGTGAATATACGTGTCAGCCCGTATTGTTAATGCCAATGGAGATGTTATTTTTAACATAGTCAAAGCTCAAGAAAGACGGGCTTCGGAAGAAGCTTTTTTATGTAGATAAGCCTAATCAGCGAGGTGCATATGGGAAGTTCAAAGGTCATTATTGGTCTCGGGGCATATGTGATGATCGGGGCCTTCGCGTTGTTGTTTACAACCACGGACCAGGCTATTTACAATGTTGCGCAGTCTCAAGCCTTCCATGACGAGGCGCGGCAAATTTCCAATGCAGGCGTAAAGTTTGCGATAGGAGATGTGGGCGGCAACTCAGCTGCCGGCTTTCCTTCGAGTACCGTGAACGTGAATGGAGGGTGCGCGTCGTACGTTGCAGACCGGCCGGCAGGGCTTACGGGGACGCAAATGCGGGTGACCTCGACCGGGACCTATAACGGATTCCAGGTAACGATGATAGCGATCCTGCAGTATAACGGAGTGAAGTGGACGCTCCAACGGATCTACCAGCAGCCGGATGCTAGCGAATATTCACGGTTGAGTTAAGAGTTTCATACAACGATTTTTTCTTTACGAATGCGATGCAAACAAAAGTGCATCGCATTTTTTATTTTGAGGACGGAACCGGGCTTTCGTTGTGCGCCGCAAAGCATGGGTCGCGTCGCTCCCACCTATCGCATCTCGAAACGGGCAAATCGCACTATTACTCCCTTTCGGATTGATTTTGAACATCATCTATCTTACTATATTGATGTTATGCATTCTGAAGAATTCATGAAAGAAGTGCTCCACCAAACAAAAGACACACCCCTAAATCCCCTCTCGTCATCGCGCGAGCAACGCACAGAGGGGACTTGCCCCGCCGCTCCCCTCTGTGTGTGAGCATGTGGCGAAAACGAGAGGGGTTGGGGGTGTGCCAAATAGGATTTTTGCGTAACATCAGTTACTATAGTATGAAACCTGCGGTCAATACAATCGTATAATTTTTTCATATTTCCAGCGTTTTCTTCCATTATCGCACGAAAGGCTTCTCTATGCATCCTTTGACGATAGCAGCCATTTCTATTTTCGGAATGTTGGCTGCGGAATCTCACGCTGCGGTTGCCCAGGAACGAGACAGGGCAAAAATCCCGGAGAAAGACAAATGGAACCTTGCCGAGCTTTACCCCACCGACGACGCGTGGAAGAAAGCGAAGGAGAATCTCGTCGCTGAAATTCCGGACGTGAAAAAATTTCAGGGAACGCTCAGTTCTTCACCCGAGAAGCTCCTCGGGTGCCTGGATTTCAGCTACCAGCTTGGCAAAGAGGATTCTCGCCTCTACCCGTACGCAAGCATGAGTTCAGACCAGGATACACGGGATTCAAAGTATCTAGCGATGAAGCAGGAAATGAACCAGATCAGTTCGACGATTGACGCGGCAGAGGCATTCATCGAACCAGAGATTCTCAAGATTGACCGTGCAACAATCGAATCGTTTCTCAAGCAGGAGAAGAAACTGGAAGTTACCGTCATTACCTCGACGATATTCTGAGACGACAAGCACACACAGGGAGTGAGGGAGAAGAAAAAATTATTGCCGACGCCGGCTTGATGGCCGACGCCCCGGAAAGCATTTTCAATGTTTTTTCTAATGCCGAGTTTCCCTATCCGGAACTTGTATTGAGCGATGGAAATACGTGAAGCTTGACCAGGCGGGGTTCAGCCTTTACCGGGCATCCGCAAACCGCGACGACCGGAAAAAAGTGTTTGCGACGTATTTCGAAGCGATGAACCAATACCGCAGGACGTATGGCGCAGAGCTCTCGGCAAAGGTGAACAAAGATATTTTCGACACGAAGGCCCGGAATAACGAGTCGTCTCTTCAAAGCGCGCTCGATGCAGACAATATTCCAGTGCAAGTCTACCACAGCCTCGTCGAAAGGTCCACGCCAACCTTGCAACATTCCACCGTTACTTGAAGTTGAGAAAGAGGATTCTCGGTGTCGACACGCTTCACTACTACGATTTTGTATGCTCCGCTTCTTCGCGGCGTCGATCTGAAATATACAGTCGATTAATCGAAACAGAACGTGCTTGCATCTCTTGCACCCCTGGGAGACGAATACCTTTCGGTTACGAAGAGGGCTTTTTCCGACCGGTGGATTCGAAGCGTTTTTCCGACTGAGGGGAAGAAAAGCGGCGCATATTCCAACGGCCACGCCTATGATGTTCTATCTGTACATGCTTCTCAACTTCAATGGTAAGGACCACGGTACCAGGACGCTTGCCCATGAAACGGCACACAATGCAGAGTTATTTTTCAAATAAAACGCAGCCGTATCCGACGGCCGACTACCCGATTTTTGTCGCGGAAGTCGCCTCGACGTTCAACGAAGCGCTGTTGATTGATCATATGTTAAAGACCATTCAGAACGACACGGTGAAGCTTTCGTTGCTCGGAAAATTTACTGGAGGGAATCAAAGGCACGGTATTCCGCCAGACGCAGTTTGCCGAATTTGAGCTTCGCATCCACAGAGTTGGCGGAACAAGGCACTGCGTTGACCGGCGATAAGCTCAACGAAGTCTACATGGAAATTACGAAAAAAATATTACGGGCACGACAAAGGAATCTTTTGTCGTGGACGACGAGATTCAGTCCGAGTGGAGTTATATCCCACATTTCTACTATAATTTTTACGTCTACCAATATGCGACGGCATTCACTGCCTCTTGTGCGCTTTCCGAACAAGTTTTGGCCGGGGACAAAGCGGAGACAAAACGGTATCTGGAATTTCTCTCCGCCGGCGGGTCAGACTACGCGATCAACTTGTTGAAGAAAGCGGGAGTCGATATGACCACTTCTGAACCCTTTGAGCTAACGATGAAAAAAATGAACCGCGTGATGGATGAAATGGAAAAGATACTCGACCGGATGGGAAAGTAACTGTCCCCCCTTGAAGTCCACCAACGAAGCCTGCTTTGGCAGGGCTTCGTTGCGTGTGGTATCGTGGCACTTGACATCGTCATCCGTATATCCGATACTAATGAGTATTCTCAAACGGAGATTTTGAATATTATCACAACACCTAATACGTTCACATTAAATAATGACCAACACAAACGATAAGAAGCACCGCGTCCTGCTGCAAAAAATCGCGCGCCGAGTGATGCTTGAGAGGGGACTTCTTCCAGATTTTTCTGTCAGGCACTTGCAGAACTTGACGGCATCCATGAGCAGGAGACAAAAGATGAACCATCAGTCCGGGATCTGAGAAAACTTCTCTGGTGTTCCATCGACAACGATGATTCGCGCGACCTGGATCAACTTACCGTTGCAGAAAGTATGTCAGCTGGAGCAGTGAAAGTTTTTGTCGCCATCGCCGATGTCGACGCTATTGTCAAGAATCATTCAGCACTCGATGAACATGCCCGGCACAATACTACTTCGGTATACACTGCGGCTGAAATATTCCCGATGCTGCCTGAGAAGCTTTCTACCGATATTACTTCGCTCAATTTTGAATCGGACCGCTTCGCCGTCGTCGTTGAAATGGTCGTCGGCGAAGATGGCTCGCTTCAGAGTTCAGATATATACAGAGCGGCAGTCCGCAACCGTGCGAAGCTGGCCTATGACAGCGTTGCAGAATGGCTTGAGGGGAGCGGTCCGATGCCGGAAGAAATTGGTATGGTCGCCGGCCTCGATGCAAACATTAGGCTTCAGGATCGCATTGCCCAAAAGATGAAAGCCCTTCGGTATGTGCATGGCGCGCTCAATTTCGAAACGATCGAAGCCCGCCCTGTTTTTGACAACGATGAAATAACACGCCTGGATGTCGAGAGAAAAAACAGGGCGAAAGATATTATTGAAGATTTCATGATTGCTGCAAACGGCGTAGCCGCACGATACCTCGCACTAAAGAAGTATCCATCGCTGCGGCGGATTGTCCGCACGCCGAAGAATTGGAATCGGATCGTTCAGCTCGCATTGGAGCGGAGTTTCACGCTGCCGGAAAAGCCCGACTCAAAGTCATTGGAACAGTTTTTAGATTCGGAGCAAGCCGCCGATCCTCTTCGTTTTCCGGACATCTGTCTCAGCGTCATCAAATTGATGGGTCCTGGTGAATATATCGTTGAACTCCCTGACGACATTTCAATCGGACACTTTGGTCTTGCAGTCAAAGATTATTCTCATTCTACAGCACCAAACCGGCGCTACCCCGACCTTATTACTCAGCGCATGCTCAAATCGGCGATGACGGGGGAGCGGCAACCCTACACGAACGATGAATTGGAAGCGCTCGCTGCACACTGCACTGAAGAGGAAGACGCGGCAAAAAAAGTAGAGCGGCAGGTTGAGAAGTCTGCAGCGGCAATGCTGCTTGAATCAAGGATCAAGGAACAATTCGATGCTATCGTTACCGGCGCTTCGGTCAAAGGGACGTGGGTTCGTCTTCTGCATCCCCCAGTAGAAGGAAGGCTTGTGAGTGGGTTTGAAGGGATGGAAGTAGGCCAGAGACTCCGCGTAGAGCTTGTTCACACGGATGTTGACAGGGGATATATCGATTTCAAAAAAGTGTGATGAGAATACTTGGCTGGTTTTATGAATGCCAGCAAACAATCCACGAAGCACACGAAGAGAATGTATCATCTCATTCACAACGTCCCGTTGGGAACGGAAGTACTGTTTTTTCCTTCCGAGCAAAAGTACGTTCCCAATCAGAGATTGGGAACGAGATGATTTAACATATCATTCGTGTGCTTTGTGGATACCTTCTTCTCGTTCCGTCTGTGCCTGCTTATTTTGATTCAATCACGACCGAGGAACCTTTTAAACCATCCGACGTTGCCTCGAGCGTAATGCGGCCGGCTTTTTCAGTCGATTGGATCACCGAAAGGCAGAGGCCGTTGAATGCTTTCCGGTCATGAGCCTTAAATGATTCATGGCTCGTTTGGAGGCCGTTGTCTACACCGACAATTCTTCCCTCACTGGATACACTAAAGTGGATTAAATTATCCGCATTCGGCACGAGAGTGCCCGCCTCATCCATCACCTTGACAGTAACAAATGAAAGATCTTTACCGTCTGCCGATATAACGTTCCGATCGGCTTCCAGCACGATCTTTGCCGGTGCTCCGGCCGTTTTGATTTCCTGTGTCAGAATATCTTTTCCGCCCGAACGTCCGACTGCCTTCAATGTCCCGGGGGTGAAGGGAACTTTCCACATGAGATGGAGATCATCTCCAATCTTTTTCTTTGTCCCCAGTGATTGACCATTCAGGAATAATTCCACCTCTTCACAATTGGTATACGCCCAGACGTCGACCGTGTCTCCTTTTTTCCAATTCCAATGGGGAAAAAGATGGAGCACCGGTTTGTCCGTCCATTCGCTTTGATACATATAATATACATCTTTCGGAAAACCGGCCAGATCGATGATGCCGAAGTACGAACTTCGTGAAGGCCAACTGTAAGGTGTGGGTTCCCCGATATAATCAAAACCGGTCCAGATGAACATGCCGGAGAGGAAATCATATTTCTTTATCACTTTCCATGTTTCTTCGTGGGTCGATCCCCAGGGAGCGCTGCAGTTATCGTACGCTGAGCATGTGTTGTCAGGGTTCCCGGCATTGAAAGGGATGTCCCAGCGCGTTGGCCACCGCCTGATGGTGTCCGACGGCATGTCATAATGGCCTCGTGTTGCCAGAGCGGATACCGTTTCAGTCGCGATGAATTTCCTTCCGGGAAAAGTTTTCGGAAAGTCGGGATACTTATCAATGCTGTAGTTGTTGCCAATCAAATCGAGAGCGCCCGAGCGGACTAGCGGATTCGAGGGAACCGGATCGTTCAGCGCTGACGTAACGGGTCTTGTCGCATCGAGAGATTTTACCAACGCGCCGAGTTCTCGTGCGATGACTGTGCCGCTGCTGTCCTGCTTGTCCCATTGTTCCGGTATTTCGTTCCCGATGCTCCAGATGAAGACGCTCGGATGATTTCGGTCGCGAAGGATCATATCCGTGAGATCTTGTCTGTGCCATGTATCCCAGTCTAAGGAATAATCGAAATCTGTTTTTTTCTTCTTCCACATGTCGAACGCTTCGTCCATCACGATGAAGCCCATCCTGTCGCACAGGTCGAGCAGTTCAGGAGCCGGAGGATTATGAGAAGTGCGGATAGCGTTGCATCCCATTGTTTTCAGAATCTCGAGCTGGCGTTCGAGCGCGCGTTTGTTGACTGCTGAACCAAGGCAGCCAAGGTCGTGATGGTCGCACACGCCGTTGATCTTCACATGTTTTCCATTCAAGGAAAATCCTTTGTCGACGTCGAAAACAAATGTTCGGATGCCGAATGTCGTCTCATAATTATCACATTCCATCCCATTGCATTCGATTGTCGTTACGGCTTTATACAGCCGTGGAATTTCTAAGCGTCCAGAGATGCGGGTTTTTCACTGCTACTTCCTGGGACACTTCAGAGAGAGAATCCTCCGCAATAACATTTCCAGATTCAACCTCCGCTACTTTATTGCCCTCTTCATCCAATATTACGGTTTTGACTTTCACAGGTTGAACTTGTGCAGTGCTGTTCTTCACTTTTGTACGAATAGAGACTGTCGCCGATTCCCCCGACACTTCCGGTGTTGTGATATATATTCCCCAGTGATCGACATGAATTGTTTCTGTCGTCACGAGCCGGACGTTTCGATAAATTCCCGAACCGGAATACCAGCGCGAATTGGGCTGCTGTGAATTATCTACTTTCACCGCCAAAACATTTTGTTCGTTACCGTATTTCAGGAACGGAGTCAGTTCGTACTCAAAAGAGATATAACCGTACGGCCGCTTGCCCAAGTAATGTCCGTTGATCCATACCTCGCTGTTCCGATACACTCCGTCAAAATCGACAAAGAATAATTTTTTATTGTCTGATTGCGGGATGGAAAAAGACTCTGCGGTACCAACCGATTCCGCCCGGTAAGGCTCCGCCGCCCGGGGTCGCTGGATTATCCTTATTAAATTCTCCTTCAATGCTCCAGTCGTGCGGCAGGTCGAGAATTCGCCATTGAGAATCGTCGAGGCTGGATTCCTGTCTGTTCGTCGCATCGCCGAGGTGAAACTTCCAATCTTTCGTGAAATCCTCAGAGTGCCGAGTGGTTGCAGAGTATATAAAGTGCGGAGTCAAAAAAAGAACGGCCATGATCAGAAGAGACCAATATGAAGAGGGGATCTTGCTTTTAGGTGATATCGTTTTCATTAGGCGGGTTTCCTTTTTGATGAGTGCAAAGCTATTCATCGAGATCGGTGTCGAAAATTCGACTGCAAATATACTATATTGGAGCTAATCAAAGAAGAGGAAATCAGAAGTCGAGTCGTTTTTTTTATTGCACTCTCTCTTTTAGGTAGAGAAGAAGTAAAACCCGCGTTTTCTTTCAGAAAACATGGGTTTGTGGCTGGCGCTGCTTAGATCTAAGCAGTGGACCTTACGCCTCGACGGTATCGGTCATCAATTCCATGGCTCTTAAGATAAAGAGTGTTGAAGGTGAAATATGTTTTTGAAAGGTCAATTGTTGTGCACTGGGGAAGCCAAATCTGTCTGGTTGATCACACCTAAACGCTTAAACCATTGCTTAACATCTTTTGTCTAAAGTAGTCTTACAATGTATAACAAACGAAAGAAAATGTACCTTGTGAAATCACAAAGTAGGAATAAACAATTGCCTCTCGCCAAGTTGTAGTAAAAGACATCGCAGAGCAGCAAATCATCTTTCAGCAATAAATGCGGTTGAAATAAAGAATAAAATGATACGATTGCTTCTCTTCATTGCCATCGCTGTACAATTACCGATTTGTGCATATTCCCAAAATAATCACAAATCCGATTCAACGAAATTTTTTACGCTCGACCAATGCATTCGTTATGCCTTGCAATACCAGCCCGGTCTGAATCAATCCCTTGTGAATACGGCAATCGCCAAAGCGACCAATGCCATTAATCTGTCCGGCTGGTTTCCCCAATTGAATCTTTCCGGCAACATGGTCCATTACACTCAATTACCCAGGACGGTTTCCCCTAATCCTGTGCCGGGAGGGGCGCCGATTGTAACGCCCACCGGTGTAGCCAACACCGCCATTCCTCAATTAACCGCTTCGCAAACGATATTCGAACCGCAGCTTTTTTATGCGGCGACGAGCGCTCCGCTTCTCACGAAGCAAGCCGAGCAAATTACGGACAGTGAGAAAATATCCATCGTATCGTCTGTCAGTAAATCATTCTATAATCTTCTTCTTACCCTTGAGCAGATCAATATTTTGAAAGAAGATACCGCGCGCCTCGGCAGAAATATTATGGATACACACAACCAGTATGTGGGAGGGATCGTCGATGAAACGGATTATCAACAAGCAGTGATCACGCTGAATAATTCGAAAGGCAGAACTGAAGCAGCAAATTGAAAATGTCGCACCGGAATATGCCGTCTTGAAACAACTGATGGGGTACCCGCCGGAAAAGAACTTTAACGTGACGTTCGATACGGCGCAAATGATGAAGGAAATTTATTCCGACACCACGAAGCAATTACAGTATGAGAACCGGATAGAGTATCAACAGCTTCAAACGGTAAAAGAATTGCAGCATCAACAAACCCTGTATGACAAACTTTCATTTCTTCCGACCGTCTCCGTTTTTTACGATTATTATTATGAATACGAAAGTCCCGTATCATCAAATTTATTTAGAACTGCATACCCTTATTCCTATTTTGGAGTGTCCATCAATTTCCCCATATTCACGGGCTTTGCACGTGTTGAAAACCTTCAAAGGTCGGAACTTGAGGAACAGAATGTGAACTGGGCTGAAATGAATTTGAAATCCGAAATTTACACGGAGTATAGTTCCGCGTTGGCCAACTACAAAAGCAATCTGTATAACTTGCGCTTGCTGGACGATAATAAATCGCGGGCACAAAATGTTTACCGCGTTGTCTCGCTTCAGTATAATCAGGGAGTGGTCGCTTATCTGAATCTCCTTGTGGCTGAATCAAACCTGATAACCGCGGAAATAGGATATATCGACGCCCTCTTCCAGCTCCTGTCGAGCAAAATAGATTTGGAAAAAGCGATGGGTGAAATCCCCTCTCATTACTAATGCATTTCAACGGACAGTATTATGATTATGAATAGAGCATTCTTCAGCATAGCATTCATCGGTTGCCTCGTTCTTTGCTCATGCAAACAACCGCCGCCGCCGCTTCCACCGGCCAGCACCGGTGAACCTGTTTACCGTGAAAGCTGTAGCGGTTACTTATTATGATAGATACACTGCTACAACGGTTGCGTTGAACCAGGTAAACCTGCTCCCCGAAGTACAGGGTTACATTACCGGGATTTTTTTTAAAGAGGGGAGCCATGTAACGAAAGGGCAGAAGTTGTACGATATCGACAGACGTATCTACGAAGATAACTACAATACGGCTGCCGCAAATGTTAAAGTAGCAGAGGGGAATTTAAAACAGGCACGGCAGGATGCCGACCGCTATCAATATCTGAATAAGAACAAAGCCGTTGCGAAACAGGTGTATGACCACGCGATGATTGCATTGGAGAATTCGCAAAATGCATACCAATCGGCATTAGAAGCGTTGAAAATTGCCAAAACGAATTTAGCGTATTCGGTTATCATCGCTCCATTTGATGGAACGATAGGATTCAGTCAGGTGAAGCTCGGAGATTTGGTAACGGTCGGCCAGACGGTACTTATCACTATCTCTACCGATGACCCGATGGCAGTTGATTTTTTGATCAACGAAAAACAATTGTCGTATTTTAATACTCTTCAAAATACCGGGCATCAGTCGGTTGATTCCCTGTTCACTCTTATATTACCGAACAACTCTCTCTATTCCTTTACTGGAACACTTTCTGTTATTGACCGTGCAGTGAACCCTCAAACGGGCTCCATCAGAGTCAGACTGCTCTTTCCCAATCCGCAATCCTATTTGCGCGTAGGCATGAGTTGTGTCGTGCGGGTACATAATCAAGATTCAATCCCCCAATTGGTTATACCGAATAAGGCTGTGGTGGAAGAAATGGGCGAATATTTTGTCTATGTGGCGAAAGATAGCATGATGAGTACCGGCGACAAGGCTGGAGATTCCCCCGCGTCGAAAGGAGATCCCCGTCTATTTGCATTTCAAAAGAAAGTACAGCTTGGGTCAGTCCTTGGGTCCGATGTAATCATAAAAGACGGAATCAAGGAGGGGGACAACATTGTCGCCGATGGAATACAATCGTTGCATAATGGCTCACTCATAGCGTCTTCGGCCCAAACGGGAAAAGGAAACGGAAGCAGACAGAATTCGCAATAGAATCTTGCGTGCTTTGCAAAGAAATTCTTTGTTACGCAAGAACGCATGATGCCGCCACATCGTCGCAAAGGCATGAAAGATTAATGTTTTGGTGGTTTCATGCCAAGGTTTTTTAATCCAGCGTAACATCAGTGAGCAAGAATAAACTATGATCGCTAATACCTTTATCAAGAGGCCTGTCACTGCTATTGTCATCTCGATCATATTAGTGATCACAGGTATCATCTGTATCTTTAACTCGCCGGTAGAGCAATATCCTCAAATCACGCCACCGGTTGTACAGGTCAACGGTCAATTTACGGGGGCCGATGCGCTGACCGTTGAACAAACCGTAGCCACTCCGATTGAACAACAGGTCAACGGTACTCCGGGCATGGAGTACATGCAAAGCAATAATACGAACAACGGTTTGATGTCGATGAACGTCACATTTGGCATCGGAACCGACATTGATATTGCTACGCTGGATGTTCAAAACCGCGTCAGCATTGCCACTCCATTATTACCAGCCGCGGTGAGCCGTCTTGGCCTTACTGTGCGTGCGTTAAATCCCAGCCTGCTCATGATGGTGGCCGTCTATGCGCCGCAAGGGACGCATGACATCACGTTCCTTGATAATTATACGAACATTTTTGTGCAGGATGCACTGCTTCGTGTGCCAGGGGTGGGCAGCATCAGCAGATATACCGATGATTTCAGCATGCGAATCTGGATGGATCCTGAGAAAATGGCGAGCTATAGTTTGACTCCTACGGATGTCATCTCCGCGTTAAATGCCCAAAATGTACAGGTAGCGGCAGGTTCGGCAGGCGTACCGCCGCAGCAAAAGACGCAGACATTTGAATTAGGTATTCTCGTCAACGGACGTTTGAGCAAGGTTTCGGATTTTGAAAATGTCATCGTTAAAACCAGCCCGTCCACCGGTGAACTGGTATATCTCAAAGACGTGGCCAGAGTCGAGCTGGGCAAGTTCACTTTTTCGAGCAACTCATTTGTCGATGGGAATCGAGCTTCTTGTCTCCTTATTTACCAGGCACCGGGGAGCAATGCTCTTGAAACGGCAAACGGCGTCTATAAAGTACTCGCCCAATTGAAAAAATCTTTTCCTACGGACGTTGACTACAGAGTTCCTTTTGAATCGGTGACTGTCGTCAGGGTTTCCATGAGTGAAGTTGTTGTCACCCTGCTTTTAGCACTGGGACTTGTCGCCCTTGTTGTCTATTTGTTCCTTCAGAACGTGCGCACCACGCTCATCCCCGTCCTTGCCATTCCCGTTTCGATCTTAGGCACTTTCTGTTTTTTCATCCCTCTTGGGTTTACGATCAACACGCTCACCATGTTCGGCTTTGTGCTGGCCATCGGCATTGTTGTGGACGATGCTATTATTGTCGTAGAAGCGGTGCAGCATTATATGGACGAGCACAATCTATCGGCGAAAGAGGCAACCTATCAGGCGATGAAGGATATATCGGCACCCGTTGTAGCGATTGCCTTAATCCTTGCGGCCGTATTTGTTCCTGTTGGTTTCATACCCGGTATTGTTGGACGTTTGTATCAGCAGTTCGCGATCACTATTGCGATCTCGGTCATGCTTTCTGCTTTTATTGCTTTATCCTTAACGCCGGCTCTTTGCAGTCTTCTTCTCAAACCGTCGCAGAAAGACGCCGTGCCGCGAGGAGTGGGCCGGTTTTTTGCCGGTTTCAATAATTGGTTTGAGAAACTGACGGATAAATACTCCGACGGCGTTAAGCGCAGCATCAAGGCGTCAAGGTATGTTATCATCCTGCTTGTCTCTGTTTGCGTTGGTGCGATATTTCTGTTTCAGAACAAGTCGACAGGATTCATACCTTCCGAAGACGATGGAAATCTCTACATAACGTTTCAATTACCTCCCGCATCTTCTACTGCCCAATCCGTTGCGGTGATGACGAAGCTGATGTCGGTCATCGCATCTACTCCGGGTGTAGCGCACTACGCGGCGTTGTCCGGTCTGAATGTTGTGACCAATGCAACCAATTCAAATTGCGGTACCATTTATTGCCAGCTCAAGCCATGGGATGAGCGTTCCGAATCACGCCAGCAAGTGCCGGGTATCATCCGTGTCATGCAGCAGCGCATCAGCGATGCCGGTCTTACCAACGCCAATGTCCAGGTCATTCAGCCTTCACCAATTCCGGGTGTCGGATCGGTGGTCGGTTTCAGCTTCCAGATAGAGCAGCGCAATACCAATGATGACATTCACGCGTTTGAAAAGGTAGTCAATAGATTTATCGCTGAGGCAAATAAAAATCCGGCGATCTCTGGTGCATACAGTTTTTATTCTGCCCACACGCCCAATTACAATCTTACTGTCGATCGGGAAAAATGTGAAAAGCTGGGAGTAAATGTTGCTGATGTCTTCACAACCATCCAGGCGTATATGGGGAGCATTTATGTCAACGATTTCACAACATACAACCGTACCTTTCATGTAGTGATACAGGCAGACACCATGTCCCGGGCGACGGTATCGGACATCGACAAATATTACGTGCGTAACCAGGCAGGGGCAATGGTGCCTCTCGGCACACTGATTAGTTACCAGCCGACTGAAGCTGCACCGCTGATATCGCATTTTAATATTTTTCGGTCCGCCGAAATTGATGGAGCGTCTGCTCCCGGGTACAGCAGTACCGAAACTCTGAATGCTTTGAAAGATGTTGCGCAGAAATGCTGCCGGAGGGGTACGATTATGAGTATTCGGGATTGAGCTACGAGGAAATCAAGGAAGGCTCGACGACGATCTATATCTTCGTCTTCTCGATCACTTTCGTTTTTCTTTTTCTCGCAGCCTTGTATGAAAGCTGGTCGGTTCCGTTCTCAGTATTGCTGGCCGTACCGATTGGCGCTTTTGGGGCAATCCTAATGCTTACATCTCTGCCAAGTATTTCGAACAATGTCTATGCGCAAATAGGGCTCATTACGCTCATCGGGCTTGCCGCCAAGAACGCGATCCTCATTGTGGAATTTGCAAAGGTGCGTGTCGACCGGGGTGAAGAGCTTATCCAATCTACCATGGAAGCGGTACGGCTCCGTTTGCGTCCTATCGTGATGACCTCCATGGCATTTATCCTCGGCGTCATGCCTCTTGTCTTTGCAACAGGGGCTGGAGCGATAGCGCGCAGAACAATCGGGTATACTGTTCTCGGCGGCATGCTGGCAGCTACTACTCTTGCTATTTTCATTGTCCCGGGTACTCTTCGTTCTCATCACACGTTTGTCGTATGGGAAGGAAAAGCTTGAGTATCTCCAGGCTCGACATGAAGAGTTAATGGAAAAAGCGAAAAGAGTTGAACAACAAAACATTGACCCGGAATTAGAATACGATCTGCACCGATCCCGTGAGATCCATAATCTTGACCAGGAATGATCGCTAACACGTTTATCAAACGACCGGTTACCGCTATCGTGATCTCTATCGTATTGATGATCTCGGGCATCATCTGTATAGCGAACCTGGCCGTTGATCAATATCCGAACATCACGCCGCCTGCGGTTTCGATAAGCGGACAATATACCGGCGCGGATGCTCAAACGGTGGAACAAACGGTGGCCACTCCTATTGAGGAGCAGGTCAATGGTACTCCGGGCATGGAGTACATGCAAAGTACCGAATACCAACACAGGGTCAATGAACGTTAATGTCACTTTTAATGTGGGCACCAACGTTCATATCGCTGCATTAAATGTTCAAAACCGTGTCGGTATCGCTACCCCCTTGTTACCCTCCGTAGTGAGCCGCCTTGGCCTGACAGTGCGAGCGCGCAATCCCAGCATGCTCATGCAGGTAGCCGTCTTCTCGCCGCAGGGAACTCACAACATTAAGTTCCTTGATAACTACACTAATATATACATAGAAGATGCCATGCTGCGCGTACCGGGTGTCGGCGATGTTTATACCCGAACGGACAACTTTAGCATGCGTGTCTGGATGAATCCGGAGAAAATGGCGGCGTATAGCCTAACTCCGCAGGATATCATTTCCGCATTAAATGCACAAAATGTACAGGTAGCAGCCGGCTCGGCGGGCGCACCGCCTCAACAAAATACACAAACGTTTGAATTGGGGATTCTCGTTAATGGTCCGTTAAGTAAAGTTCCGGACTTTGAAAATATCGTCGTTAAAAATATTCCATCCACGGGTGAGCTTGTTCATCTCAAAGATGTGGCAAGAGTAGAACTAGGCAAGTTCACATTTTCCAGCAACTCCTTTGTTGACGGAAAACGTGCTTCGATCATGTTTATCTATCAAACGCCGGGAAGCAATGCCCTTGAAACGGCAAATAATGTTTACGCAACATTGGAGCAACTGAAAAAATCGTTCCCCGCCGATGTTGATTATGCGGTCCCCTTTGAGTCAATTACGATCATTAAAGTCTCCATGCAAGAAGTCATCGAGACATTATTGAAAGCGCTGGGTCTTGTCGCACTCGTGGTCTTCTTGTTCCTGCAGAACCTGCGGTCCACGATTATCCCTATTCTTGCCATTCCCGTGTCGATCTTGGGCACTTTTTGCTTTTTCATCCCGCTCGGATTTACGATCAACACGCTCACCATGTTCGGCTTCGTTCTCGCTATCGGCATTGTGGTGGACGATGCGATTATTGTAATAGAAGCAGTGCAGCATTATATCGACGAGTACCACTTGTCCGCGAAAGAAGCCACCTACCGGGCCATGAAGGATATTTCGGCACCTGTTGTTACCATTGCGCTTATCCTGGCAGCTGTCTTTGTTCCTGTAGGATTCATCCCGGGCATCGTAGGACGTTTATATCAACAGTTCGCCATCACCATTGCGATCTCGGTCATCTTGTCCGCTTTCATCGCATTATCGCTGACCCCGGCGCTCTGCAGCCTCCTTCTCAAGCCGCACGGAAGCAACAAGTCACGATGGAGTGAAATGTTCTTTGGCCGTTTCAATCGGTGGTTTGAAACGCTGACGACTGATTATGTCCATACTGTGCGGCGGGGGATCAAAGCGTCAAGATATGTTGTCATCGTACTCTTGTGCATTTGTGTTGGTGCAGTTTTCTTGTTCAAGAAGAAGCCGTCGGGTTTTATTCCTGCTGAAGACGATGGCCGTTTGTACGTAACGTATCAAATGCCCGAGGGGACTTCTACCGTTCAATCCGTTGCAGTTATTACGAAACTCATGGAGATCGTCGGTTCTACCCCAGGCGTGAATCACTACTCGGCCATTTCCGGTCTGAACATATTGAACTCCGGCACCACTTCTAATGCCGGAAGTATCTTTTGCATGCTCAAACCTTGGGAGCAGCGGACGAAACCGGAGGAACAAATACCCGGCATCATGGATGTGCTGAGAAAACGCATTGCCGCCGCGGGCATTGACAATGCCAATATTGTCGTCATTCCACCTCCTCCAATCCGCGGCATAGGGCAGGCTGCTGGATTCAGTATGCAGATCGAACAGGGAAGCACAAGCGATGATGTGCATGCATTTGAAGGAGTCGTAAAGAAGTTTGTCGCCGAGGCACATAAGAACCCGGCAATCTCGACCGCGTTTAGTTATTACAGTGCACATACTCCCAGCTTTGACCTGACGCTGGATCGTGAAAAATGTGAAAAGCTGGGAGTGAATATTGCCGACGTTTTTACGACGATGCAAGCATACATGGGAAGTTTGTTTGTGAATAACTTTACGCTGTACGACCGTACGTACCATGTTGTGGTGCAGGCAGATACGACCTATCGCGCACTGATATCGGACCTCAGTAATTACTACGTGCGCAATCAGCGCGGGGAGATGGTACCTTTCAGCACACTGGTCAGTTACAAGGCGACGGAAGCGCCGCCGCTGATAACACATTTCAATATTTTTCGCTCTGCAGAAGTGGATGGCTCCACGCCGCCGGGATTCAGCACCGGGGAGGGAATAGACGCTCTGAGGGCAACGGCAGAAAAGACTTTACCGCACGGGTATACGTATGAATTTTCGGGATTGAGCTATGAAGAAATAAAAGCGGGATCGGCCACAATCTATATTTTCATTTTCTCCATCACGTTTGTTTTTCTTTTTCTGGCCGCACTCTACGAAAGTTGGTCTGTGCCTCTTACCGTATTGCTTCCGGTTCCTATCAGTGCGTTTGGTGCAATCCTGATGCTGATGTGCTTGCCGCGGCTTACTAACAATGTGTACGCGCAGATAGGACTCATCACCTTGATAGGACTCTCTGCGAAGAATGCTATTCTGATCGTGGAATTTGCGAAAGTGCGTATCGACCGCGGAGAGGAGCTTATCCAATCCACGTTGGAAGCCGTCAAGCTGCGATTGCGCCCCATTATTATGACCTCCATGGCATTTATCCTGGGTGTTCTTCCGCTTGCCTTGGCAACAGGGGCAGGCGCCGTAGCACGGAATACGATTGGATTTACCGTTCTCGGTGGGATGCTAGCAGCCTCGACGCTTGCGATATTGATTGTTCCGGGTACTCTTCGTCATCATCACCCGCCTTTGTACGGCAAGAAGGAGCTCGATTATCTCCAGGCTCACCACGAAGAACTGATGGAGCGGGAAAAGAAAATAGAACAGCAGAAGATTGACCCGGAGTTGGAGTATGAGATGACTCATAATGTATGAACAAAATAAAAGCGGTGGGGGGATTGAATTATTCTCCAGCGACCCCGGCAGGTAAGAGTGCTGAACTGTTTTTGAGTTTTAGTATGTGAATATTCCCGTCGAGCCACTGATTTTCTATCCAGTCTTTACGGTGATTCGAAGCGCTCGATCGGCTTCCTAAATAAAGAAAGGGAAGAGTTTCCTCTTCCCTTATAGTGGGCGCTGCGGGGATCGAACCTGCGACCTTACGCGTGTGAGGCGTACGCTCTGAACCAGCTGAGCTAAGCGCCCGCTTTTAAATCTCGAAGGAGCCTCCAGCGAAGTCCCGTCGTTTTTTGACGGGACTGGCTAAGCGCCCGCTTTTAAATCTCGAAGGAGCCTCCAGCGAAGTCCCGTCGTTTTTTGGCGGGACTGGCTAAGCGCTCGCTTTTAAATCTTGAAGGAGCCTCCAGCGAAGTCCCGTCGTTTTTTGACGGAACTGGCTAAGCGCCCGCTTTTAAATCTCGAAGGAGCCTCCAGCGAAGTCCCGTCGTTTTTTGGCGGGACTGGCTAAGCGCTCGCTTTTAAATCTTGAAGGAGCCTCCAGCGAAGTCCCGTCGTTTTTTGACGGAACTGGCTAAGCGCCCGCTTTTAAATCTCGAAGGAGCCTCCAGCGAAGTCCCGTCGTTTTTTGGCGGGACTGGCTAAGCGCCCGCTTTTAAATCTCGAAGGAGCCTCCAGCAAAGTCCCGTCGTTTTTTGGCGGGACTGGCTAAGCGCCCGCTTTTAAATCTTGAAAGAGCCTCCAGCGAAGTCCCGTCGTTTTTTGACGGGACTGGCTAAGCGCCCGCTTTTAAATCTTGAAGGAGCTTCTAGCGAAGCCCCGCCGTTTTTTGGCGGGACCCATGATTCATACCAAAGATACAAATCAGTGTAGAAAGAATCAAATTCATTACTGCGGAATTGGGCGTCCCATCTGATTGTAGATGCCTTCAATCATATTGATATTTTCCTTCGCCTCGGCGTTACCGGGGTCGATCGTAGCAACAAGCCTGTACTGACGCAATGCCGACGGGTATTTTTCTTTCGGAGGCAGCAGTGATTCGTACATGAGAAAATTTGCATACTTCATGTGTGCATTGATCTGGGCCTTCTTGACGAGTTCATCGTTCGGGTTCGATTTGCCAAGGTCGTCAAGAAGGGCAATTCCTTTTTCAAAATCTTTATCGGCAATCAATTTGGTGCCCTCGTCGATCTTTGCAGGATCGGCTTTTTTCTCGCCGCAGCCTGCGGCAAAAAGAAGAGAAAGGACAGAATACGCCAGCAACTTTTTTATCATAAAAAAAGGCCTTTAATAATTGGGGGGATTTTATAAATGGCAACAAAAACTCATAAATTATTTTCATTGGAACCAAATTCATTCATCGAAATTTGGTTTTAAGCGGAACATTTTTAAATTAAGAGCAGTCTAACTTCAAAATTGCCATACAATTACGCTTGTTTATTCATGTTCGGAGGTTGAATGGAGCACGATATTAAGGCTATTAACGAGAAGATCCAGCGCGAAAGTGCGTTTGTCGATCTGCTCACGATGGAAGTCGGGAAAGTCATTGTTGGACAGAAAAATATGATGGAGCGATTGCTCATCGGTCTGCTTTCTAACGGACACATCCTTCTCGAAGGAGTCCCCGGCCTCGCGAAGACCATGGCTGTAAAAACTCTCGCAGCGGCAATCCAGGCGAAGTTCCAGCGCATTCAGTTCACTCCCGACTTGCTCCCTGCCGATCTGGTCGGAACGCTTATCTACAATCAAAAGGACTCAAAATTTCAGACAAAGAAGGGGCCGATTTTTGCTAATTTCATCTTAGCCGATGAAATCAACCGTTCACCGGCAAAAGTACAAAGTGCATTACTCGAAGCGATGCAGGAACGGCAAGTGACTATAGGAGAAGAAACGTTTAAACTCGATGAACCGTTCCTTGTACTGGCAACGCAAAACCCGATCGAGCAGGAAGGGACATATCCGCTGCCTGAAGCACAGGTCGATCGTTTCATGCTGAAGGTGAAGATCGACTATCCTACAAAAGAAGAAGAGCTTCAGATTATGCGGCAAAACGTCAACGGAACGGAAATCCAGGTCAGGCCTGTTGTATCAACAAAAGATATTATGAAGGCACGCGCAGTGATGGGGGAAATTTATATGGACGAAAAGATCGAGCGGTATATTCTGGAAATTGTCTTTGCTACCCGTAACCCGAAAGAGTACGGAATTCCGGGCATCGCCCAATTGATCAGTTACGGCGCATCGCCCCGCGCGACCATTAATCTTGCGCTGGGAGCGAAAGCGTATGCGTTCATCAAACGGCGCGGCTATGTTATCCCCGAAGACGTGCGCGCCGTCAGTCTCGACGTGCTGCGGCACCGTGTCGCCGTAACGTACGAGGCTGAAGCGGAAGAAGTGACCTCGGAGAATATTGTGCAGGAGATTTTGAATAAGATCGAAGTACCGTGAGAGCAATTAAGAATTATGAATTAAGAATTAAAAATTGCAATGCTTTTGCAAAACGCTAATGCCTAACAGCCCAATGCCAATGGCTATCTATGACGACTCAAGAGCTTCTTAAAAAAGTACGGCAGATTGAAATCAAGACGCGCGGGCTGGTGAACCAGGTATTCTCCGGCGAATACCACTCGGTCTTTAAGGGGCGCGGCATGGAATTCTCCGAAGTCCGCGAATACCAGTATGGAGACGATATTCGCTCGATTGATTGGAACGTCTCTGCCCGGTTCAATCATCCGTTTATTAAAATTTTTGAGGAAGAGCGCGAGCTGACGGTGATGCTGCTTGTCGATCTGAGCCGCTCCGAAAATTTCGGGACAGCCGTGGCGATGAAGAACGAGATTGCCACCGAGATCTGTGCGGTGCTGGCATTCTCGGCGATCCGCAACAACGACAAAGTCGGGCTCATTCTTTTTACCGACAAGATCGAGAAGTTTATTCCGCCGAAGAAAGGGAAAGCACATATCCTCCGCATCGTGCGCGACCTCCTTTCGTTTGAACCCAAGGGGGGCGGCACGGATATCAAAGGCGCGCTTCAGTATTTGAATTCCGTCATCAAGAAGCGTTCGATAACGTTTTTGATTTCGGATTTTATCGACGAGGGCTACGACGCAGCGCTCCGCATCGTGAGCAAGAAACACGACGTTATCGCCATCACGATGCAGGATCCCCGCGAGCGGGAAATGCCGAGAATCGGCTTGGTGAAAATGCAGGACGCTGAGTCGGGGCGCGAACGCTGGGTCGACACAAGCAACATTCATATCCAGCAGGCGTTTCGGCACTACTGGCAGCAGCACGAAGAGCGGTTAAAGAAATTATTTCTGTCGACCAAAGTTGACAGGATCGACATCCATATTCAGAATCCGTATATCAAGCCGCTGGTCGATTTTTTTAAGCTTCGGGAACAGCGGCTGTGACAATTGTATTGGAAATCAGCTAGGAAGTAATGAAAATTCAGTTGAAGAGCTTTGCAGCGTATTCCAGCGCCGTTGTTATCCTCCTTGCCGTTCACACTTCGATTCTTCATCAGTCAGGACGTTTCGGTCATCGGCAAGTGCCGATTCGACCCATATTACGATGGGCGACTGGTTGAACCTGACGGTGCAGGTGAGGCATGCGGATTCGGTAAATATTTTGTGGAGTGAGTTCAAGGATACGCTCGGCGTTTTTGAGATTGTCCGCCTTGACACGCTGCCTCGGGTCGGTGCGAGCGGGATGGTTGCGGATGGACGGAAGGTGACGTTGTCAGCGTACGATTCCGGCTCGTTTGTCATTCCTCCAATTTTGATCGCATACGTGCATCCACCTGACACAACACGGCACTATGTCCAATCCGATCCGATTACAATACAAGTTTCTTCTGTCGAAGTTGACACCTCGAAAGCCATCAAAGATGTCAAACCGCCGCTCAGCGTTCCGTTGACGTGGAAGGAAATCGCTCTGTATGCGGGAATTATTCTTGCGATTGCTGCGCTTATCTATGGCGGATACTTTTTTTATAGAAAGAGAAAAAGGAAAGCCGGAGAAATTGTTGAAGAGGATGCGCCGGAGATTCCGCCGCACATCCAGGCGATGATCCGATTGAAAGAATTGAAAGAAAAACGAGTATGGCAGCAGGGAGATGTTAAAGCTTTTTACTCGGAAGCGACGGAAATTATTCGGCAGTATTTTGAGGGACGGTACGGAATTATGGCGCTGGAACTGACTTCGGATGAAGTTTTTGCAGCGCTCAAGCGGTTTACTTTGGATAAGGACGTTACAAAGTTGATTGAAGCGTTCTTCATTGACGCTGACCTTGTGAAATTTGCAAAATATACGCCCCGTGCCTTCAGAAAACGAAGCCGTCATTCCGCAAGCGCTGGATATTGTTGAGCGCACGAAGCCGAAAGAGGAGGTGCCGCAGAATGTTTGATGTGACGTTTGCGAACAAGGGCTTCCTCTTCCTATTGTTGCTGATTCCTGCGCTGTCGGTATGGTATTACTTCCGCCAGAAATACCGCGAAAGCGATGTGCGATTCTCGAGCCTTACTCCATTTTCAGAAATATCGTCAACGCGAAAGGAGCGTGCCCGGCACCTCCCGTTCATCCTTCGAATGGCCGTGCTCACGCTGTTGATCTTTGCTCTTGCCCGGCCGCAGTCGACCTCGCACGGAGAAAATGTCTATAGCGAAGGAATTGATATCGTTCTGGCACTTGATATTTCCGGTAGCATGATCGCTGAAGATTTTCATCCGAATCGTGTTGAAGCTGCGAAAGCGGTGGCGCAGGAGTTTATTAACGGACGGACAAACGACCGCATCGGGCTCGTCATTTTTTCGTCGGAAAGTTTCACGCAATGCCCTCTCACTGTCGATTATGCCGTTCTGAAGAATCTGCTCAAGGTCGTCAAGCCCGGTATGATTGAAGACGGCACCGCTATCGGGCTCGGAATTGCAAACGCCGTGAACCGTTTAAAAGACAGTAAATCGAAAAGCAAGATCATTATCCTGCTGACGGACGGAGTGAACAATCGGGGCGAAATCGACCCGACGACGGCCGCACAAATCGCTGCGTCGTACGGAATTCGAGTCTATACCGTGGGTATGGGAACGATCGGCGAAGCGCCTTATCCCGCCCAAACGCCGTTTGGAATCCGGTACCAAATGATGCCGGTGGATCTGGATGAGAACGCGTTGATGAAGATCGCAGCGTTGACGGACGGAAAATATTTCCGCGCCACTGATAACACCACGCTGGAAAAAATCTACAAAGAAATTGACCGGCTCGAGAAAACTCGGATTGAAGTTCGCTCCTACAGACGGTTCGCCGAGCTGTTTTATCCTTATGTCGGGCTCGCATTGTTTCTGCTGATGGTTGACATTGGAATATCGAAAACATGGTTGAGGAAGCTGCCGTAACTGAGTAACGGGTTAGAAGTTTAAACGACGTTGACTAAGGACTACGAACTAAGGACTAAGCACCACGCACTAAGAACTTATGATACGTTTCGCACATCCTGAATATTTGTATTGGCTTGCCATCGTTCCGCTGACCCTCGCACTCTTCTGGTTTGTTGGCAGGAAACGGAAGGCGGCGAGGGAGAAATTTTCCTCTTCGGGGATGTTTGAGCGCCTCGCCTCGGATTCAAGCGGAGCGAAACGAGCGACAAAATCGGCGCTTGTGGTCGCGGCAATTTCGTTCATCGTTGTCGGGCTGGCAAACCCTCAGGTGGGTATTCGCCAAGAGGAAGTGAAACAGGAAGGTGTCGATATTTTCATCGCGCTCGATGTTTCTCTTTCGATGAAGGCGGAAGATGTCAAACCGAACCGGCTTGCAAAAGCTAAATACGAAATCGGAAATCTGATCAACCGGCTGGGCGGCGACCGGATCGGATTGATCGTTTTCTCCGGTGAAAGCTATGTGCAGTTTCCGCTGACGACAGATTACAGCGCAGCTGATTTGTTTTTAGATGTCGTGGATGTCGAGTCGGTGCCGACTCCCGGGACTGCGATTGGAAGTGCGATAGATCAAGCGATGAAATCGTTTAATTGGGACACGCCGACCAAAAAAGTTCTGGTTATTATCACCGACGGTGAAGATAATGCGGGCGATGCCATGGCGCCCGCTGAGGAAGCGGGCAAGAAAGACGTTTTGATCTACACAATAGGCATGGGTTCGCCTGAAGGGGCGCCGATCCCGATCTATGACGCGAACGGACACCAGGTTGATTTCAAGAGGGATCGTGCCGGTAATGTTGTTCTGACAAAGCTGGACGAAACAACGCTCGAAAAAATCGCAACGCTCGGGAACGGGAAGTATTTCCGGGCCACGAACAGCCAGGATGAACTGGATGTGATCTACAAGGAAGTGAATGCACTGCAGAAAAGTGAATTCGGGACAAAACAATTCACTGATTTTGAAGACCAATTTCAGTATTTTATAGGAGCAGCGATGGTTTTGCTGCTTATTGAAGTGTTTCTGTCCGACAAGAAGATTCTGTGGCTGGAAAAGATTAATCCATTTCGAGGAATAGCTGTCGATAAGGAACAATGAGCAATCAACAATTAACAATTAACATGGAATCGCGAACTTCACTCCGGCGTCAATGAAATCCAGGTTTTTCAACAAATTACTTTTTCTGACTGCATGCCTGAGCTCGCTTGCCGCGGCCCAGACTGTCCGGTCGCACATCAGCGACGGCAATGCGCTGTACAAAGATCAAAAATTTTCCGATGCCGAAGCTGAGTACCGGAAATCATTGGAAAAAGACAATCAGGTGATGCAGGGATACTTCGACCTGGGCGACGCATTGTATAAGCAGCAACGGTATGATGAAGCGGTCCAAAATTACCAGAATGCTCTTACAAAGACAACCGTTCCGAAAGTCCAAGCTCAGCTGCACCACAACATCGGCAATGTACATCTTGAACAAAAAAATTATCAGGAAAGCATTGATGAATACAAACGCTCATTGAAGCTCAATCCCAAGGACGAAGAAACGAAGTATAACCTCGCCTACGCCGAGGAGATGATGAGGCAGAAACAACAGCAGAAACAACAGCAGAACAAGCAAAATAAGAACGATAAGAACCAACAAAAGGATCAACAGAAGAAACAGCAGGATAAGGATAAACAAGATAAAAACAAACAAGATCAGCAAAAGCAAGATCAGCAACAGCAGAAACAGCAGCAACAACAACAGCAAGAGAAGCAGATGTCTCGTGCGGACGCTGAACGGATTCTTGATGCGTTGAAGAACGACGAGAAAAATGTTCAGAAAAAGCTTCACAAGAAACAAGTTGTGAAGGGCAATGTAGAGAAAGATTGGTAGTTGACTGTGAAAAGTGAAAAGTTAAAAGTGGAAAGTCGATTGGCGACGATAGGAGTGATGGTTTTGATCGTTCCTCTATTGCTTTCCGCACAGAATGTTTCGTTTACGGCATCGGTCGATAAGAACACTGTCGCCGTCGATGAACAGTTTACCTTGGAACTGACGCTGAACGGTGGAGGCATGGGGGGGGAAGTGTTCCCAAATTGCCCGACCTCAGCAAGTTCATGGTGCTTTCCGGCCCTAACCAGTCTTCGAGCGTGCAAATTGTCAACGGCTCTGTTTCGTCTTCGGTGACGTACAGTTATGTTCTGCAGCCTCGTGCGGCAGGGAAGTTTGCACTCGGTGCTGCGACTACTGAAACGGGAGGGAAACAATACTCTTCGCAGCCGATAGAAATCACTGTGGTCAAAGGCGCGGCCAAGCCGAAGCAATCTGCGGCATCGGGCCAGTCTGCCGATTCAAATGTTCAGGTCGGCGACAATCTTTTTCTGCGTGCGACCGTCGACCGTTCGCGTGTGTACCTTGGAGAGCAGGTTACCGTAACGTTTAAAGTGTACACAAGGGTTCGGATCACCAACTATACGATCGAGAAGCTTCCTGCGATGACGGGATTTTGGGGAGAAGAGCTCGCGGTGCCGCAACAAGTATCATTGACAACCGAAGTCGTGAACGGGAAACAGTACCAATCCGGATTATTGAAGAAGGTTGCGCTGTTCCCGACGCAGTCTGGCACGCTTGAAATTAATCCGCTGGAAATAGTTTGCCAGGTGCAAATGCAAAACCGGAAACGTTCGAACGATTTCTTCGACCAGTTTTTCAATGATCCATTTTTCAACAATGTTGCAACATCGAATGTCAATATTAAGAGCCCTGCCGTAAAAATTACCGTACTCCCGTTGCCGAAAAATGACGTACCGGCATCTTTCAAAGGTGCCGTAGGAAAATTTAATTTGAACACGAGCGTTAGCAGCACGACGGTGAAAACAAACGAGCCGCTGTCGCTGAAAGCGACGATCGGCGGTTCCGGCAATATCAAAATCCTCGAGGCCCCTAACATTGAAATTTCCAACGATTTCGAAAAATACGATCCAAAGGTCAATGAGACGATCGACCGGAACACCAACGTCGTAAACGGTTCGAAGACGTTCGAGTGGCTGCTCGTTCCCCGTTACCCCGGACAAAAAAGGATTCCCCCTCTGGAGTTTTCATATTTCGATCCTTCGAAAGGCAAGTACGTCGCTCTTAAATCGGGAGCCATAGATCTCACGGTTGAGAAAGGAAGTGCTGAGGCGCCGCAAATTGCATCGGGGGTTTCGAAGGAGGATGTAAAGCTGTTAAGCCAGGATATTCGCTTCATCAAGACAAACTCCGGTTCATTCCGCAGAAAGGGAGGGGACGTCGTTCCGCTCTCTACGATGGTAATCATCACGATATTGCCGCTGCTGGCTTTCGTTGGACTTGCAGCGTACCGGCAAAGGACGTTAAAGGAATTATCGGATGTCGCATCGTTCCGCTCCCGTAAAGCAATGAAGACCGCATCGAAAAAATTGAAGGAAGCGAAAGTATTATTGAGCTTGCAGAACTCTGAAGCATTCTATGCAGAAATCTCTCGTGCTCTTTGGGCATACGTTTCGGACAAGCTCTCCATTGATAGAGCAGAGCTTTCCATCGAAAATGTAATGAAACAACTGGAAGGAAAGCCGATCTCGGTTGACGTCGTCGCGCGCTTGAAGGAATGTCTCGAAGCGTGCGAGTTCGCCCGATTCGCTCCGGCAAGCTCCAGGCAGGAAGAAAAAAGCAAGATCTATGAAATGGCGAGCAACGTCATTATTTCGACGGAGAAGGAGTTGAGCAAGTGAAACGACTATTCACAATGTTCTTTCTTTCGCTTGTCATCGCAGGCATTTCTTACGCGGAAGAGGCAGCACAGACGTTCGGGCAAGCGAATCAACTTTACCTTCAGGCAAAATATCCGGACGCTATCACTCAGTACGAGAAGATTGTCCAGAGCGGCTTTGAAAGCGGCGAACTCTATTTTAACCTGGGGAATGCCTACTACAAAAGCGGCAACATTCAAAAAGCAATCCTGAATTATGAACGTGCAAGGCAGTTTCTTCCCCGCGACGAAGATGTGCAGTTCAATCTCCAGCTGGCAAACCTTCAGGTCGTTGACAAGATCGACGCAGTGCCGCGGCTTTTTGTTTACCGCTGGGCCGATTCGATGCTCGCGTTGTTTTCCCTGTCGACGATGGGATGGATTGTCTATTCATTTTTCATCCTGACCCTGGCGGCGTTTGCAATTTTTCTCTACGCGAGAACTTACACTCAGAAAAGGCTTTCGATGTTTGGGGGGCTTGTCTTTTCGACAGCGCTCATTCTAACGATGATAGGGTACGGTGTACAAGCATACAAAGAATCGAATACCGAGTTTGCGATTGTCATGAGCGACGTGGCAAACATTAAAGCCGCACCCGATAGCAAAGGGAACGACCTTTTCGTCCTTCACAAAGGTCTTCGTGTCCAGGTGCTGGACAGTGTCAATCATTGGCGCAAAATCCGCCTTGCCGACGGGAAGGTTGGCTGGATTCCCGAAGATGACTGCGAAAGTATCTGATTAACCCCTTGAATAAACTTCTTTATTTTTATGAGCTTATTGCCCAGCCTGCAGAGATTTGGGGAGTGAAGCTATTACCGGGTTCATTGATTTCCTGCAACGCATCGACAGAACACTATTCCAAAGCCTAATAGCGATGGCATCACTCGGCTGCAATTGACAATTCCACTTATAGTTCATACATTTACGAAGAGAGACCGAGCAAGAGCGGGAAGGAATTCTGCCATTTCCCAAGTCCGGCCAACATTCCATGAAGAAAATCAAAATCCTTGTTGTCGATGACCATCCGCTTGTACGCTTTGGCGTCATCAACCAATTGAAATCCTACGACGAATTCGTCGTCGTTGGAGAGGCGGAAGACGGTGAAGATGCCATTGCAAAGACAAAAGCGTTGGGGCCTGACCTTGTTATTATGGACATTTTTATGCCGGGATTATCCGGCATTGAGGCGACAAAACTGTTAAAAAAGAAATACCCGTCCACCCGCGTGTTGATCCTGACCGGATTTGAGAACGAAGACTACGTTTACCAGATTATTCGCTCCGGAGCGGGAGGCTATGTTCTTAAAAGCGTCGAGAAAGAGCAGTTGATTGAAGCGGTGCGTGCCGTGATGAAGGGAGAGAAATTCTTCAGCCCCGGCATCTCAAAACTTATCGTCGAGAACTTCATTCGAAAAGCGGAGGGGCAGAGAATCCTCCCTCTTTCCGACGATGAAATCCTCACGAAGCGGGAAAAAGAAATTCTTATACTCGTTGCGGACGGGCTGACAAATCAGCAAATTGCCGAGAAACTGTTTATCAGCGCGCGGACGGTCGATACCCATCGCACGAACATTATGCAAAAATTGAACATCCACGATGTGGCAAACCTTGTACGTTATGCCATCGACAAAGGTATCGTGCAGTCGAAGGAATGACGCCAGCCGGCGTTCACAAAATATTCTCTACATTAATACCGACTCGTTTCACAACACGCTTCAACAATTACAGCCTTGACCGATAGTACCGGTGATGAAGAAGATACAGATTCTGATCGTTGACGACCATCCCCTTGCACGATTTGGGATACGGAACCAGTTGAAAGAGGTGGATGACTTTGTCGTTGTCGGAGAGGCGGAGGACGGCGAGGAAGCCCTGCTCAAAGTGAAAGAGTTCCGACCCGATGTGATTATTCTTGACCTTTTCATTCCGCTGATTTCGGGGTTCGAGGTTGCAAAACTCGTCCGCAAAGACTTTCCTGGGACCCATGTTCTGATTTTGACGGCATACGAACAGGAAGAATACCTGCATCAGGCACTCGAGTTCGGAGCGGAAGGATACCTGCTGAAGAGCGCTGAAAAGGAAGAGCTCATTTCAGCAATACGGTCTGTCTTAAAAGGCGAAAGAGCTTTCAGTCCGCGCATCAATGAAGTCATCGTGAAGGGATTCCTGGGCAAAGGGGAACAGCCGAAAACATCCCAGCCGCCGTCAGTGCTTCTGACGGCCCGCGAGAAGGAAATCCTTGAGCTCGTTTCACGAGGATTCACCAACCAGCAAATTGCGCAGAAATTATTCATCAGCTCCAGGACGATCGACACGCATCGGACGAATATTATGCACAAAATAGGCGTTCACGATGTTGCACATCTTGTGCGATATGCGATCGAGCACGAGCTGATAAGAGATAAAGAATAATTTTTTGCCAACCCTCCTGTGTACCTGCATCCGCCCGAAAGGATTTGTTGATGACCGCGAGCGGCTGTTTTGGATTCTCAAGAATGTAAGTAATCGACGAGCTGATTATCCTGCGGACTCCTTTTACTTTTTACATTTTTTCCCTATCTTCCTTCTGAAGAAAAATTATCTCCTCTCTTTGTGAAGCCTTCTCTCAGGGAATCCTTCGCAGGAAGGCGAGTCTTTCGTGTCGCTCACTGTTCAACTTACTTCGGGAGCTTTACGTGGATAATAATGATTTAGACCAATTGTGCATCAATACGATCAGGACGCTCGCCATTGACGGTGTGCAAAAAGCCAATTGCGGCCACCCCGGAATGCCGATGGGTGCGGCTCCGATGGCATACGTTCTCTGGTCGCGGTTTTTGAAACATCATCCCGCTCATCCACAGTGGCAAAACCGCGACCGGTTTGTGTTGTCGGCAGGTCATGGCTCGATGTTATTGTACAGTCTCCTCCACCTTACCGGCTACGACGTTTCGCTCGACGATTTAAAAAATTTCCGACAGTTCGGAAGCAAAACTCCAGGCCACCCGGAATATCATTTGACAGCCGGAGTCGAAACCACAACCGGTCCGCTCGGCCAGGGTTTTGCCAATGGCGTTGGCATGGCAATCGGAGAGCGATACATGGCTGCGCGGTATAACCGGCCGAACTTTGACGTCGTGGATTATCGTATTTACGGC
Source organism: uncultured Bacteroidota bacterium (assembly GCA_963843065.1). Classification (GTDB taxonomy): domain Bacteria; phylum Bacteroidota; class Ignavibacteria; order UBA10030; family UBA8401; genus JAGVPT01. The sequence continues at coordinate 904 of CAWJKX010000080.1, read as the reverse complement.
ATCGTCAGCGACGGTGATTTGATGGAAGGTGTCTCGTCGGAAGCGGCATCGCTTGCCGGCCATTTGAAGCTCGGGAACATCATTTATTTATACGACGACAACCACATCAGCATCGACGGAACCACGGACTTCGCGTTCACTGAGGACCGCATGAAACGCTTCGAAGCGTATGGCTGGCATGTGCAGTCTGTTGCAGACGGTAACGATATCGAAGCTATCGATGCAGCGATTCGGGTGGCACAGAGGGCAACGGACCGTCCGTCGATCATTGCCGTGAGAACCCATATCGGCTACGGCAGCCCCAATAAACACGACACCGGCGAAGTTCACGGCACGCCCCTCGGTGAAGAAGAAGTGAAGCTGACAAAAAAAGCGTACGGATGGGATCCGGAAAAAAAATTCTTCATCCCCCCGGCAGCTCTCGAGCATTTTAGAAAAGCGGTCGTGAAGGGAAGAGCCGCGGAAGAAGAATGGCAAAGAAAATTTTCTGAATATAAGAAAGCGCGTCCCGATGTCGCCGCAGAACTAGAGGGCGTGCAGCAGGGGAAACTGGGGGAGGCGTGGAAGAATGCACTTCCCAAATTCGGCCCTGAAACCGGACCCATGGCGACGCGTGAAGCGTCCGGCAAAGTTCTGAATGCCATTGCGCCTCATCTCCCCGGACTGATCGGGGGATCTGCTGACTTGCGTCCATCGAATAATACGTTCTTGAAAAATTATCCTGAATTTCAGCCGGGGAGTTACGACGGAAGGAATTTTCACTTTGGAGTCAGGGAACATGCGATGGGGTCCATTCTCAACGGCTTGGCTCTGACCGACGGTATCATTCCATACGGCGGCACATTTTTGATTTTTTCGGATTACATGCGGAGCAATACGATGGTTCAGAGGACGACAATACACA
>CAWJKX010000079.1:0-3827 GCA_963843065.1 uncultured Bacteroidota bacterium | reverse complement strand
AACTTGGTATACACTTCAAATGATGCCTTCAGCACTTTGACGGATATTCTGTTCGTTTCCTGGTGATATTTGATCTCTACTTCACCGTTGGCAACCGATCCGTATGAAAATACTCCCACATTAACGCTTGCATCAGCGAAAAAAGCCGCTGCATTCTGTTTGAGCTCAATCCGGGCATTCTTGACGGTCCAGGTGTATTCCCCTTTAATCCCCAGGACGTCATACGGGGCTTTTCCACTCACCGGGCCGACAGCAGTGAGAAAGCCGTTGAGCGTAGATTGGCGAACAACCACCACGGCGTCAGGACCCTGGGCATTCGAATAATGAACGAACATGACAAGAGTGAAGATAAGCAAGGCGATCGTCTTTGCGCGCATGGATTTTTCCTCAGTGATCGGTAGAAACTCTTGAAAAGTTGATTGGATTAAATAGCTGCAATCCGACAGTTCCAGAAAAGTTTAAAAATAAATCTCGTCAATGTCAAAAAAACTCTGTTTGCGGTCAGATGGCAAAGGGCTTAATGCCGTTCTCGTCAACCTGACTAATGACGAGGGGAACGGGATCGGGCTTCGAAGGGGCGATAGAAAAAGTGCTGGTGATTCGTTCGGAGGCACGTTCAACAACGCTTTTATTGTCCGTATAAAAAATTGCCAAGGTTTCGCCGGCGCTGACTGCATCCCCAATTTTTTTTGTCAGCGTGATGCCTGCTTTCGGATCGATGACATCATCGATTTTTGTCCTGCCGGCGCCGAGTTCGATGCTGGTTAAACCGAGTTCAAGAGAATCGATGCCGGTAACAAATCCGCTTTGCGAGGATTTGATTTCGCCGGAATATTCCGAACGCGGATATTTTTCAAGATGCTCGATGAACGAGACGTCGCCCCCCTGCCGCTTCACGAGTTGAATAAATTTTTCGTACGCTTTCCCATTTTTCACAACTTCTCTGCAGCGCTCCATCCCTTCCGTGAGCGACTGCGCCTTTTTCCCTAACATGACCATCGCGCCGCCGAGGACGTACGTCAATTCCATCACATCGGGGACATTCTTGCCGCGCAGACATTCAACCGATTCAACCACCTCCAGCCAGTTGCCGATCATAAATCCGAGCGGTTGGTTCATGCCGGTGATATAGCCTATCGTCTTCTTTCCGAAGCTGTTGCCAATCCCGACAAGCGCTTTCGCCAATTCTGTGGCTCTCTCGTATGTCGGCATGAACGAACCGCGGCCGGTCTTCACGTCTAACACAAGAGCATCAATCCCTTCCGCCAGTTTTTTGCTCATGATGCTTCCGGCGATCAGCGGAATAGACTCAACGGTTGCAGTCACGTCGCGTAAGGCGTACATTTTTTTATCAGCAGGGGCGATCTCTTCCGTTTGGCCGATCATGACTGCGCCGACTTCGGCGATGACTTTCTTATACTCGCCGATCGACAACGAGGTACTGAAACCGGGAATGGATTCGAGTTTGTCCAGCGTCCCCCCCGTGTGTCCAAGGCCGCGGCCGCTGATCATCGGAACGGAGACACCGCACGCGGCAACAATCGGCGTCAGGGGAAGCGAAATTTTGTCGCCGACTCCGCCGGTCGAATGCTTGTCAACTTTCATTCCAGGGATCTTCGATAAATCAATGACCTGGCCGGAGTGGAGCATCAGCCGCGTGAACTCGCGCGTCTCTTCCGAAGTCATTCCGCGGAAATACGTCGCCATCAAAAAGGCCGACATCTGGTAGTCGGGAATTTTCCCTTTTACGAATCCGTCAATTAGGAACTGCAGTTCGCCGGACGAGAGAGAGGCAGCATCACGTTTTTTGCGGATCAGCTCATTGGCTGTCATAGGCTTATAGAAGTGTGAGGAGCTGGGGAAAGCTGTCGATGATCCACTGCGGTTGAGCGATGCTCATCTGATCGCGCGAGCATGTTCCGTAGGTAACTCCGCACGTGGCAATGCGGGCATTTTTTCCGGTGAGAACATCTCTTTCAGTATCCCCGACCATGAGCGTTTCTTCATTCACCCAACTTTGCTCTTTCATTATTTTGTTGAGAATAGACGGATTCGGTTTGTGCGGCATACCGTCGGTCCCCTGCAGCTGGGAAAAATATTCGGCGATGCCAAAATATGCCAATATCCTTTTTGTCGTCTCGCTCGATTTGATCGTCGCCGTTGCCAGGCTGATTTTCTTGATGTGGAGAATCTCGATCGTCTCTTTTACACCGGGAAATAATTTTGTATTCTCGAGGGCGCGCGGACGGTAATAGTCGCGGTACATTATAGCAGCTTCTGGAATTTTCGGATGCAGCCGGTCCGGAAGCAGCAGCGTAAACGTCTCCTGCAGCGTTTTGCCGATGTGGGGGTATAAATCTTCTTCCGTATAATTTTCAACGCCAAGCTGCTGGAGCACCCACAACTGCGCCCCCGCAATATCCCGTTTGGAATCGAGAAGCGTCCCGTCGACGTCGAAAATGATGTTCTTAAGCATTGATAGTTCGAAAGGTTGTGATGTAAGTAGTCAGTAATCAGTAATCAGTAAATAGTGAACAGTAATTAGAAGACAGAAGGCCGGGGGAACAAATTAATGAAAGTGCCATCCCCAATATACTGTTTGCTGCTAACTGCTTACTGTTCACTATTTACTCTTTACTGTTCACCGTTCAAGCCCGAAGCCGGCGCTCGCCGATAAAAATCCCTGCAATCGACTTCCCGTCGACAATTTCGCCCCGTTCGACCATTGCCACAGCTTCGACGAACGGGACGCGAAGAAGTTTAATCGTTTGTTCTCCTTCTTCCAACGATTGTCCTTGCGGCGACAGGGAGAGATCCTGCGCCATAAAGATGTGGAGCCGTTCATTGCAGAATCCCGGAGTCGTCATCATGGTCGTGAGTTTTGTCCACCGCCGAGCTACGTATCCCGTTTCCTCGCGGAGTTCGCGTTCGGCGCAATGCTGCGGGTCTTCCTTCGCATCGAGTTTTCCCGCCGGCAATTCGATAACTTCCTCGCCGATCGGATACCGGAATTGTTTTACCAGGAGAATATCGTTGTTTTCGAACACAGCAAGCACAACGCCTCCGCCCGGATGCTCGATGATTTCCCTTATCGACTCATTGCCTGAATTGTATCGGACATGGTCCACGACAAGGTTCACGATCTTTCCGGCGTATAATTTTTCACTGCGGAGAAGTTCAAAATTCATCAACGTTTTCTTTCTCTGATATGAACAAACCGCTGGGGAAAGGCAAATCCAATCTTTGCTTTGTTGAACGCTTCATATGCCTGAACGCGAAGCTTTTCTCCTGTCGGAAATTGCTGGTTGAACGCAGCGACACGGCAGAAAAGTTTGAATTGAAGCCCGGTTTCTTCGAGCTTCATCAGATTGACCTCCGGCGCCGGAATCTTCAGGACGTCCGGATGTGCGCGAGCAAGGTCCAGCAGGATTTTTTTCACTTTAGCAACGTCCGAACCGTATGCAACATTGACTTCCACACCTACGGCACCGCAGGAGCGGGAAAAGAATAATTCACGATGCGCGTCTTGATCAGATCACTGTTCGGAACGATGATCAGGTTATTGTCCGAATCCACAATCCTTGTGCTGCGGAGCCCGATCCCAAAGATATCCCCTCTTCTCCAGACGGAATTTTCACTCGGTCCCCGATACGAAACGGACGGTCAAGCATGATGACGAACCCCGAGATCATGTTCGAGATCGTTTCCTGAGCCGGCCAAGCCAATGGCAAGCGAACCGACGCTGAGAAGGGCCAGCGAGACTCGAAATGTTCTGGCCGAAATGGTCGAGCAATACATAATTTTTTATGTATCGTACTTCGTTCAGC
>CAWJKX010000078.1:0-4412 GCA_963843065.1 uncultured Bacteroidota bacterium | reverse complement strand
TGAGTATTGTCCCGTTGCCGTAAACCTGTCTCAAATTGTCGCTGAGTTTAAAGATTCGGTCTCGCATGAGCGAACGCGCGTGACCGTCGAAACTCCTGAGCGGACATACATGAAAGAAACCACACTGCAGAAAGGCCTCAGCTCGATCATCGGCATTTATATGGTCACGAGCAATTGTCCGGTGATGGACAAGCTTCGACCGATGGTCCGCTTTCATCTGCCGTTTGCTACTCCGACTGAAACGCTGTTCCGAACGGTCTCGACGTACCTTACGGGACAGTTCTTGTTAATGCGTGATGGGAAAAAACCGGATTGGGATTTAGAGAAACTTGTCGAGCTCTATAAATCCATCTCGGCGGTTAACAAAGGAATGTCGCGCAGAATTTCAAACGCTTCAATCAAAGATGCAAATGTGAACGCCGTCATTATCCTCCATTCGTTCGGAGACGCGGTACCATATTTTATCGAAAACGGCTTGGACGAGATTAAACACTTCTTCGATATTTATACGAAAGATATCCATTGACGGTAACATGAAGGTCGCTGCGATCAAAACGAAGCGACCGGCGGGATATCAAAAAAAAACATGATGGCATCTGCGTTCATGGTTTAGTATATTTTTCCCCACCCTTTGCAATAACCATTATCCACTAACCGGAGCATACTGAATGGCAAACAACCTTTTCGCAAAAAAACCTCTTGCACTGCTTCTTGAAGAGATGAAGGGAGAAAACCGGCTGCGTCGTGTTCTGGGACCGGTCACGCTCACGAGCCTCGGTGTTGGAGCGATAATCGGAACGGGAATTTTTGTCCTCACCGGCGTGGCAGCTCACGATAAAGCAGGTCCGGGACTTATTCTCTCTTTTGCGGCTGCCGGAGTTGCTTGCGTTTTTGCTGCGTTGTGTTACGCTGAATTCGCTTCGATGGCCCCGGTTGCAGGCTCTGCGTATACGTATGCGTATGCGACGCTCGGAGAACTTTTTGCATGGATTATCGGATGGGACCTTGTGTTGGAGTACGCTGTCGGGTCCTCGACAGTGGCGCACGGCTGGTCGGCGCACTTTCAAGACCTGCTGAAGAGTTTTGGAATCATTCTTCCGTATTCTTTTGCCAACGCCCCGTTCGATTTTAATCTCGACACGGGGCATTTTTTTGCTACCGGCGCGTTCCTCGACGTGCCGGCAATTCTTATCACTGCCGCAATTACGACGATCCTCGTCATCGGTATCAGGGAGAGTGCAAGATTCAACGCGGGGATGGTTATTGTGAAACTCGCTATTGTCCTTTTTGTGATTGTTGTCGGCGCGTTCTACATCGACCCGGCGAACTGGCACCCGTTCGCGCCGTTCGGATACACCGGGATAAGCTTCTTCGGTCATACCTTATTTGGGCAAACGGGGGCGAGCGGTGCGCCGGTGGGAGTGCTTGCGGGGGCAGCGATTATTTTCTTCGCATATATCGGATTCGATTCGGTTTCCACACACGCAGAAGAGGCGAAGAATCCGAGGAGGGATGTTCCTATCGGAATTATTGCCTCGCTGATTATCTGCACAATTCTCTATATTGTTGTTTCTGCAATTCTGACGGGCATGGTGCCGTACGATAAGATTGACATCAACGCACCCGTTGCCAATGCATTCGCACAGAAAGGTTTGCCGTGGGCGCGTCGCATCATCGATGTCGGTGCGATTACCGGCATTACCTCCGTGCTGTTGGTTATGATGCTGAGTCAGCCGCGCGTATTGCTTGCGATGGCCCGCGACGGCTTGGTGCCAACGAGTTTCTTCGGTGCAATCCACGATAAATTCCGAACGCCATGGAAAGCAACAATTCTCACAGGCGTATTTGTTGCGACGATGGCGGCATTTCTCCCTCTGCGCATCCTTGCTGAACTGACGAACATCGGTACACTGCTGGCGTTCGTCATTGTCTGCACGGCGGTGCTGATTATGCGCCGGACCAACCCGGATGCCGAACGTCCCTTCCGAGCGCCGTTTGTTCCCCTGGTTCCGATCCTCGGGATTCTCAGCTGTCTTCTGTTGATGTTCTCTCTGCCCGTGGAGAACTGGTATCGGCTGTTCATCTGGCTTGGGCTCGGTTTCATCATTTACTTTGGCTACGGCCGTCACAACAGCGTAATGGCAAAGATCAGGGCAGCTCAAGCCCGTAAGTAGATTCTAAACAACCTTTCAATCATTCAGCAGCTTTATGGAGGATCATCATGACACAATTGCACCTGCTCTGGCTCCCGATTTTGCTGTCGTCCGCGATTGTCTTCATTGTGAGTTCGATCATCCACATGCTCTCTCCGTGGCACAAGAATGACTATCCAAAATTGTCGAACGAAGAAAAGGTCCTGGATGCGCTTCGGCCGCTCGATATTCCGCCAGGCGAATATATGATGCCCCGTCCTTCTAGCAGAGAGGAAATGAAGTCGCCGGAGTATGCCGAGAAGGTGAAGAATGGCCCGGTTCTGCTGATGACCGTCTGGCCAAAAGGACCGATGGCAATGGGAAAGAGCCTGGTTATGTGGTTTGTCTACACTCTTTTCATGGGTCTGTTCGCTGCGTATGTAACGGGCCGCGCGCTGCCTATCGGTGCTGCGTACTTGCATGTATTCCGGTTTGCCGGAGCTACGGCATTTATTGGGTACTCCGCCGCCCTCTGGCAATCGTCGATTTGGTATCACAAGCCCTGGAGCATAACTATCAAGACAACGGTAGATGGATTGATCTATGCGCTTTTGACTGCCGGTGTTTTCGGATGGCTCTGGCCGCAATAATCTTGTGACGTAAGGATGAGTTTTTAAAACTGTTCGACCAGCTATTAGTGTGCGAGTAAGCAGATCGATTGATCAACGACAGATTCTACGGAAGGCCTGGGTGCAACACTGTGAGAATTTTCATCGCTCCATTCCATCTGCTCCTCGCCGTTCTTGTGATGTCAGCACCATCTGTTTCAGCTCAAGAGCGGCCAATCGATTTTGTCGATCCGCGAATCGGCGCTTCTGGCGATGAAAGCAACTGCGCGATTGGACCGCAGCTGCCTTTTGGCTCGATCAATCCCGGGCCGCAAACGCCAAACTCAAATCAAAACGGATACAATCCAAACCAACCTGTCCGCGGGTTTGGACAATTGCACGTTAGTGGAATTGGATGGGGGAAGTACGGCCAGATTTTTGTATCCCCGCAGGTCGGCTTGGCAGTTGGAGAGGCCGAGCACGATTCCCCAAAATCCAATGAAGTGGCCCGGCCCAATCAATACGGTGTTACTCTTTCGCGATATGATATTAGGACCGAGATTGCGCCCGCAATGCATGCAGCTATGTACCGGTTCACATTTCCACAGACGAACGACGGCAATATCCTCATCGACATAACACACAACATTCCGCTCGACATTGTTCCTTTCGTCGGAGGAACGGTTTCTGAAGGAAGTGTCACGATAGATACGGTTCTGCGGCAGATTTCCGGGTACGGAAAGTATGCCGGCGGTTTTGGCGCAGGAGCGTACAACGTTTATTTCTGCGCGGTTTTTAGCAGCGAGCCCGCCGGCTTCGGCACTTGGTTCAACGGAAAAATTTCATCCGCAAAAGATCAAGAATTTCTAAAGGAAGTGAATGATCGCGTTGGCGCATTTTTCAAATTTCATGCTGGGCCTGGCGTCCCGGTCTTTATGAAAATCGCTGTCTCGTTCAAGAGTATTGAACAAGCTGAGCGTTGGCTTGGGAATGAAATTCCCGGCTGGGATTTTGATGGGGTGAGTAAAGCGGCCGAAACTGCGTGGAGTAACGCACTGGGGAAAATTCAAGTTGACGGGGGAGATACGAATGCCAAGAAAATATTCTACACCGCGCTCTATCATACTATGCTCATGCCCCACAATCGCACGGGTGATCTCCCTGGGTTCGCGGACACGGCTCAGATATGGGACGATCAATATGCGGTGTGGGATACGTGGAGGACAATGTACCCGTTGATGACGTTAATCCAGCCGGATATGGTTCGAGGCAACATCCGGTCATTTATCGCACGTCTGAAGAAAAACGGAATGGTGAAAGATGCCTTCATCGGCGGCGTCGATATGGTCGAAGAGCAGGGGGGCAACAATGTCGATAATATCATTGCTGACGCAAAAGTAAAAGGTTTGGATGGAATACAGTGGAACGAGGCGTACGCGGTAGTAAAGCATAACGCGGAGAACGACCGAATCGGCTGGCAAGGGTTCGGACATTCTGACGTCGTTGATTCTGCTATGGCGAGTTACAAAAGCCGTGGATGGATTCCGGCCGGCGTTATGTCGTGTTCAAAAACGCTTGAATACGCCTACAACGATTTTTGTGCGGCTGAGATTGCACTCGCAATGAACCATCGGGAGGATTTTGAAAAGTATTTGACCCGTAGCAAACGATA
>CAWJKX010000077.1:0-5196 GCA_963843065.1 uncultured Bacteroidota bacterium | reverse complement strand
GGCTGCAGCGCACGCGTCAGCAATTCGGTCGGATCATGGCGCAATTTTCGGACTTCGAGCTCGGCAATCACGAATGTCTTTCGAACAAATTGCAGCAGGGTTCGTCCTCCGCTAACCTCTGGAGCGACTGTCAGATCATCCCAGACGCTTTGCAGTACGGCGGACTCTTGATGCTTCACGATAGCTTCCTCCGGATTCAATTGTGTTCCCTGAATAAAATGCAAACACATCGTCAAGCGATGTCTTCTTTCCGCCGACAGATTTCTTCAACTCTGCCGGGCTCCCGTCCGCGACGATGCTGCCTTTGTGCATAATGGCGACGCGCGAGCAGAGCGATTCCGCCTCTTCCATGTAATGCGTCGTGAGGATCACCGTCGTCCCATGCTGTGCGAGCATCTCGACCTGCCTCCAGACCGACTGGCGCGCGACAGGGTCGAGTCCTACCGTCGGTTCATCAAGAAAAAGAATGCGCGGCCGGTGCAACACCGCCTGCGCAATTTCCAACCGACGGATCATCCCGCCGGAATATGTTTTGACAAGATTATTCCGCGCCTCCGAGAGTTCCATGAAGTCGAGCGCCTTTTGGATACGATCCTGACGTCCGCTTGCGGGAATATCGTACAGCTTGGCAAAGAGGAGAAGATTTTCGTAGCCGGTAAGATTGCCGTCTGCAGAAACCAATTGTGGAACATATCCGATAGAGCGCCGAACGTTCCGAGCATCGTGAACGATATCGAATCCTGCAACAAGCGCTTTCCCCGATGTGGGGGGCAACAGTGTGGTCAACATTTTTATTGTCGTCGTTTTGCCGGCTCCGTTAGGGCCGATCAAACCGAATACTTCACCGGGACGTACAGCGAATGAGACTGCATTAACGGCTGTAAGCGCTCCATAGCGGCGTGTCAGCTTATACGTTTCAAGTATGGGATTTTCCAAATATCCTAGTCTAAGATCGCTTCACGCGAGAATTCACGTCAAGGAGCATCGGCTCAGAATTCTCTGTACGCTCATCGTTCAATGTTCCGAAAACAACGTCCCACATCGGCGAGCTCACTCCAAAATTAATGCCGGCATCTGAGTAATGGTGACGGAAGTGATGCTTCCTCAAATAATTGCCGACCTTGTTCTTCATCGCAAAATGATGGATGGCGTAGTGCATCATATCGTAACACAGATAACCGGTGATGAACCCTGCAAAAAACGGATACACGAACCTTGGCCCGCATACGGCTTTGAATAAGAAAAAGAAAAGAATAGAGAGCGGAATACTGATCGCCGGTGCCATGACGAGACGTCGTGAATCGTTGGGATAATCATGATGGACGCCATGCATGATAAAGTGTAAGCGCTTTCCCCAGACATTTTCAGGAATGAAATGGAACACATGGCGGTGAAGCGCATACTCCGTCGCCGTCCATATAAACAGACCGCCGATGAAAAGAACTAGACGCTGCGACGCGCTCATCTGTACGTGGGTAAAATACAATGAATAGGCCACAACAGGAACGTATATCACCAGCGGCAGCGATGGATGGATGTGAGTAAAGAACTCCATGAAGTCCGAATCGAACATTTTTGCCGATTTGTCTTCATTCGATACATAGTTTTTCATGGCTCCTCCTTCTAATATTTCTCCTGTTGATCTACGACGCTTCTTGAAACATTGAACAACATTTGGTGGGCAATAAGTTTCAACCTAACATTTTTCCCCTTTTTGTCATCCTGCGAGCACCGGCCACGGCAGTGCGTATTGGACAATCGGAGACACGCTTAGTTTAGCACTGTCCACGTCTTAACCGGTATGTGTGCAACACTCTTTCCCGGTGATCAAAGCATTCAACACTTTAACAGAGAATCTCTTGGCAATTAGGCTGCTGGGGGGAATAATTATCCTCACAATCACTCATGAATGTAAGAAAAAATAATCACGATTTCAATACGGATTGGAGTTTTAAGTTTGGTACTCGAGAAATCGAACAATTGACGTCAGGCAAAAAGCGCTCCTCGGAACAGAACGTCCCTTGCCAATGATTCATCTACTTTTTCATCTCATGCATCCTTATGTATTCAATAGTCTTTCCGGGCGACGACATGTTTGGCAATTTCATCCAATCTTTGTACATAGCCTTCATCTGGTTCTCTTTGCTCGGATCGGTTGCAGCTGAGGTCATATCAAGAAAGTACTGACGCATTGACTCAACAATTTTTCTGTCGCCTACCGGACCATGGCCAGGAACAACCTTACTGTCCCCCCCATCGGCTCAGAATAGTATCCAAAACGCATATCCACTGAGAGACTTTCGCCCCGCTTTCATCCTTTAAAACCGGATTGATTCGATTGAAAACCAAATCTCCCGTGAACAACACCTTATGGTTGGTCAGAAAGACAACGACGTCGTTCGATGTGTGTCCCCGGCCAAGGTCATAGAGGTGCACTTTCTCATTGCCAAGATCAATCAACAGGCTGTCCTTTATAACATCCGTCGGCTGATCCTCTGCATCGATGTTCTTTTGGAGAAATTCTTTCTCATAATTCCCGATATAGATTTTGCTCCCCTTGAAGTATTTATTTCCCTGCACATGGTCGGGGTGATAGTGCGTATTGATCACAATGATCGGTTTTTGACCTGCTTTTTCTTTGGCGAATTTATAGAGATCTTCACCATTGCCCATCATTTTTGTATCGATGACAACCACGGCACTATCGCCAATAATAACTCCGCTGTTGCCGCCGCCTCCGAGCATCAATGTAAGGCTTGGATCAACTTGAATAACTTCTTTTTGTGTCATGAAGTGAATTGCCGGATAGAATATAACGACCGCCCCTACAAGTACGACAAGCAACGCAATTCCACTGCCGATAAATATTTTCTTCTTCATAGCTTACCCTTTCTGCTGACAATAATATCACCGCAAACGAATACACGCGTCGTTAGTCACAAAGAGATTCTGAACCTTCTCCGCAGGCAACCAAACCGTCTTCCATGCAGACATTTCAGGAAGCAATTGCACGACGGACATCCCGCAATCCGGTTCATTTTTTCCGGAATCGATTGAAAAGAGCAGACGGCTTGCTAAAAAAGGCCGGAATCTTTTCCTTCCACTCATCGACCTTCATGTAGACGACAGGCACGACGACTAACGTGAGAAGCAGTGAACTCGTCAATCCGCCGATCAAAGCCCAGGCAAGTCCTGATTTCCATTCCGACCCTGACGCCGTCGAGAGTGCAATGGGCAGCATCCCGAAAATCATCGTCAACGTGGTCATGAGGATCGGACGCAAACGGGATTGAGCTGCCTCGAGCAAGGCATCGTACACCGACAGCCCGTGTTCGAGGCGCGTCTGATTCGTCCTGTCGACAAGCAAGATGGCGTTCTTTGCCACGAGTCCCATCAACATGATGATGCCGAGCATCGAGAAGATGCTCAAGGCTTTCCCCGTGGCTGCAAGCGCGACCATCGACCCGACCATGGCCAAGGGGATGGAGAACAAGACAACGAACGGGTAGACGTACGAATCATAGAGCGCTACCATGATGAGATAGATAAAGAGGATACCGGTAAGCATTGCCAGAAAGAGGTCGGTGAATCCCTCCGCCCTCATCTTCTCCATTCCGAGGTACGAAAGGGTTATTCCCGGCGGAAGCTGAACGCCGGCCACCCTGTTCTTGAAATCCTCCATGATCGTCCCGGTCGGGCGGCCGAGGGTCTGTCCATTGACATAGATGATGCTGATACGATCCCTCCGTTCCAGTTTTGTTGGTCCTGACGACAGGGAAATCGTTGCAAACTGCTGTAGTTCCACTTGTTGATCCCGATTATTGACAAACACGATGCTGCCGATGTCATCGGTCCGCGTACGGTTGAATTCATCGAACCTGATTCGGATGTCGTATTCGGTGTTGCCGTCGCGGTATTTCGATTGATCGTCGCCTGTAAGGGCAATGCGGAGCGTTGTGCCGACATCGGCAACTGAGAGGCCGAGCTGCGCCATCTTCGCGCGGTCGATTGCAATGCGCATCTCCGGCTTCCCGGTCTCAGATGAGAGCCGCACGTCCGTTGTCCCCGGCACACTCTTCAAAACATCCTCCACCTGTATTGCGGCCTTCGTGATCTCTCCGAAATCTGTCCCGTTGATCGCAATCTGAATCGATGCCTGGTCTGCCGATCCAAATAACCCAATCGGGTTGACGTACACCTTCATTCCGGGTATTTCCTTCAGTTTCGATTTAATCTCTTCGCCGACGTCAAACGTTGACTTTTTTCTTTTCTCTTTTGGGAATGAGTGTTACGTTGAGCTGGGTGAGATTGCTGCTCGAAAGGGACAACGAACCCGTGGCTTGGGAACCGACTCCGGTAAAGACTTTTTCAATCTCAGGTATCTGTGCAAAAATGCGTTCGATGCGTAATGTGGTCTGATTATTCTGCTCGATGGAGGCACCCGGCGCCAACTCAATCGACACGCCAAACTCACCCCGGTCGGATTGCGGCATGAATTCATTTCCTATCAAACCCAGTACCGGAAAGAGGAGCGATACAAGAAACAGCCCGCCTGTCGCCAGGCCGACCCTTGCTTTGTGGACGAGGGCCCACTTGAGCAGCTTCTGATAGAAGTCGGAGAATTGATGATAGTATCGTTCAAATGCCAGTGCGAATTTCCCGAGCAGCGTTCTATCTGTCAATCGTTCAAGCTTTGAAAAACGCGACGCGAGCGTCGGCGTGATCGTGAACGAGACGAAAAGGCTTGTGAGCGTTGAGCCAACAATGACAAGGGCGTACTGCCTTATAATCTGGCCGACGATGCCGCTGACAAGAGAGAGCGGAAGGAATACCACGACGTCAACCATCGTGATCGAGAGCGCCGCGAAACCGATTTCATTTCTTCCATTGAGAGCAGCCGCACGCTGCTCCTCTCCTTTTTCGAGATGATGATAGATATTCTCAAGAACGACGATAGAGTCGTCGACGAGGATACCGATGACCAGGGACATCCCCAGAAGCGTCATCATGTTCAACGAAAAATCCATCGCGTACATGAACCCAAAAGTGGTGATCAAAGATGCCGGGATCGCCACAAGAACGATAAGCGAGTTTCTGAAGCTGTGAAGGAACAGAAGCATGACAATCGCAACCATGAGAACTGCCAACGCAAGGTCTTGTTTGACGGCGTTCGCAGCATCGAGAGTAAACGTGGAA
>CAWJKX010000076.1:0-4300 GCA_963843065.1 uncultured Bacteroidota bacterium | reverse complement strand
CCGGAATTCGACATCAACCCTAAAAGGTCGCTTTTCAGGATATACCGCGACATCCGTTTCAGCAAAGATAAGACTCCCTACAAAACGCACGTCGCTGCCCACTTTGTCCCTCGGGGAAAGCCAAAAGGGATTGAGGGATCGGGTTACTACTTGCACATTGAACCCGGAAGTGTTTTCCTGGGGGGCGGAATTTACATGCCTGACGGCTATCAACTGAAAAAAATCCGTAGTGTAATTTCAAGTCAGCCGAAAGCGTTTTTAAGCATTGTCAATAATAAAGCATTCATAAAAAGATTCAAGAAGATTGATGGGGACAAACTCCAACGAGTCCCCCGGGGTATTGAGCCAAACCACCCAATGGCCGAATGGCTGAAACTCAAACAGTTTTTTGTCGGTGTTGAGTGGAAGGAAGAGAAATGCCTGAAGTCTCAATTTGTGAAAGATGTCGCGAAAGTTTTCGAAGAGGCAGCTCCACTGGTGGCCTTTCTTAACGATGCAATGAAATAAGGTCTTATCTTTCCATCATCGGATTCATTTTGTCTGCTGCGCCTAACAATACAAAGCAATACTACCTTCTTTACAAACCGTACGACGTATTGTGTCAATTCACCGACAGTCTCGGTAGAAGAACATTGAGGGACTTTGGTCCGTTTCCAAAAGATGTTTACTCTGTCGGGCGGCTTGATATCGACAGCGAGGGGCTGCTTCTTTTAACAAATGATAACGCGATTAATCATCGGCTGACAGAGCCGGAATTTGAGCATCCGCGGACATATCTTGTGCAGGTGGAAGGAATTCCTTCATCTGAAGCCCTTGGACAATTAGAACGGGGCGTGGTTATCCGGGGAGAGAAAACGAAACCGGTTCAGGTCCGCCTCCTTGAAGACGATCCTCAAATTCCTCCACGAATTCCCGGAATTCGCTACAGAAAGAACATTCCCACGGCGTGGATCGAAATTACGCTGCGCGAAGGGCGCAACCGGCAAGTCCGAAAAATGACCGCAGCGGTTGGCAATCCAACATTACGCCTTATCAGGACGAAGATTGGTGAATTGACACTCGGAAATTTACAGCCTGGAAAGGTGCATCAGCTGACTGCGGAAGAGGGGGAGCAGTTACGGAATTATGTCGGGCTGTAGTTTGCGGGGAATGGAAACTGGTGCCGCACCTACCACTTTCGCGTTTCGCCTATCATGAATACAAGAAAATTTTCTTGTTGAAGATGCCGTTTATCGATTTCATCACGAAGTTTTTTAGGGGACTCTTCTAACGGCTCGTCGGATTGCTTGGACGACACCCATGAATGGCCAGCATTCTTTTTCCGCGCAGGCCGTAAAATGCGTGGACGGCGTCAGCGGGATTCATATGAAGAGGCTTCAATAGCTCCCGCGGATCGTGACCTCCTGTAGGCAGCAACGCCAAGTCAAAGGGACCGAGCTTTCTTCCGATCTCTGCAATCCCGCGAAAATATCCGGAATCTCCAACTATGCCTCCAACATGCAGCATTTCCCTCTTTTCAGGAATAGTGTTTTGCCCGAAGAGAACTTTTCCATTCACTTTTCTGTGCCTTGAAAGCGTCGCCAGCGGCTCTTTGCCTTGGGCTCCGGTCGTTTGGTCGACCGTCGTCGTCACGCACCTTGCACATAGTTTCATTACATGAAAGACTGTATCATAGACGTGAATACATTGCGCCGAAGCCGCTCAGATCCATAGAGGCAATCTAGCGAGAACAATTCATTGTTTCACAAACAAAAAACCCGGCACCACGCGGCCGGGCTTTCTATTTTGGCAAAACCGGGCGTATTTACTTCTTCGACTGAACATATTCATGAATCGCAGCAGCAGCCTTTTTTCCCGCGCCCATTGCCTTAATGACGGTTGCAGCGCCGATGACAATATCCCCGCCGGCCCAGACACCTTCGCGGGAAGTTTTTCCCGTTTCGTCTGCAATAATATTTCCGTACTTGTTTGTCGTCAAACCGGGTGTCGTCTTGTTGATGAGGGGATTGGAGCCGTTGCCCGTTGCGACGATTGCGGCTTCGACGTCGAGAATGAATTCGCTTCCGGCGATCGGAACGGGTTTCCGCCTCCCCGATGCATCGGGTTCACCAAGTTCCATCTTCTGGCATTCCATTCCAACGAGCCAGCCGTTGTTTCCGAGAAAACGAGTCGGATTCGTGAGAAGCAGGAATTCAATCCCTTCCTGTTCACCGTGATGAATTTCTTCTTTTCGCGCAGGCATTTCTACGCTTGAGCGTCGGTAAACGATGTACACCTTTTCAGTCCACGGCAACCGGCGCGCAGTTCTCGCGGAGTCCATCGCCGTGTTGCCGCCGCCGATCACCGCAACATGCTTCGCCATTGGGACCGGTGTATCGGCATGGTTTGGAAATTCAAATCCTTTCATCAGATTGACGCGTGTGAGGAATTCATTCGCAGAGTACACCCCGTTCAAGTTTTCGCCGGGGATTCCCATAAAGTATGGAAGCCCTGCACCCGTTCCGATAAAGACTGCATCAAAACCATCTTCATTCATCAACTCGTCGACCGTCCGTGTCATTCCAACAACAAAGTCGCATTGAATCTGGACTCCCAGCTTCTCGAGAAACCGTACTTCCGCATCAACAATTTGTTTTGGAAGGCGGAATTCCGGAATGCCGTACACCAAAACTCCCCCCGGTTTATGCAGTGCTTCAAAGATTGTCACTGCATGACCGAGCTTTGCAAGATCTCCCGCGCATGTTAATCCCGCAGGGCCAGCACCGATGATCGCGATCTTTTTTCCTGTCGGTTCGGCAATTGGTGGAAGAGAAACCTTGCCGGAGGCCCGCTCCCAGTCCGCTACAAATCGTTCAATCCTGCCGATGGCAACCGGCTCAACCTTGGCGCCGATGGTGCACACCGCTTCACATTGCTCTTCCTGCGGACAAACCCTCCCGCATACCGCAGGAAGCGCATTCGTTTCCTTCAATGTTTGCGCGGCAAGCATAAAGTTTCCCATCGCCACGTGAAAAATAAACTGCGGGATTTTCACGTTTACCGGACAACCTTCCATGCATTTCGGGTTCTTGCACTGAATACATCTCTCGGCTTCTTCTATCGCCAGTTCCGGCGTGTAACCAAGCGGCACTTCAAGAAAATTTTTCGCACGCTCCAGGGGATCCTGCTCCGGCATCCCGTGGCGCGGAATTTTCATTCTCTCTTTATTTGTAAGCTTTCTGGTAGTATGTTCGACGGCTTCGTTAATCATTTCTGCTTGCACAAGGAATCTATGATTCGAGATTTATCTTTCACTCTGCGTTTGTTATTGTTCACTTATGACTTTTAACTTTTAATTTTCAAAATTTACCATGCCGCTGTTTCGCGGTGGTCTTCAGTCTTGCATATTTTCTCGAATATATCCAATGAGATTTTTTCCTGCGGCGAATACATTTTCTGTCTCGCCGTCAACAAATCAAAATCAACAGCATGAGCATCAAACTCGGGGCCGTCTACACACGCAAATTGCATTTTGTTCCCGACGACAACGCGGCACGCGCCGCACATCCCGGTCCCATCCATCATAATGGGATTAAGGCTGACAAGTGTTTGCACGCCGTGCGGCTTTGTAAGGTCCGAGACTGCTTTCATCATCACGACCGGGCCGATGGCGAGCACAACGTCGATCGGTTCGTTTCTCTCGAGCATCGATTTTAAAATTGTCGTAACAAATCCTTTTGTTCCGTAGCTGCCGTCATCCGTTGCAATGCGTACCTCGTCCGAAATCGCGCGCATTTCGTTTTCCATCAGCAGCAATTCTTTCGAGCGGGCACCGATGATCGAAATTGTTTTATTGCCGATCAGTTTGTGCGCCCGTACAATCGGATGAATGGCCGCGATGCCAAACCCTCCTCCAATCGCGACAAACGTTTTTCCTTTTTCAACATGGCTCGGAATACCAAAAGGTCCGACAACATCCATCAGCGAATCTCCGGCCTTCATCATACTCATCAGGATCGTCGTTTTGCCGACGGCTTGAACGTACAGCGTGATGGTCCCTCGATCCACATCCCAATCTGCAAGCGTAATCGGAATTCTCTCACCGTCTTCATGCAGCCGCAAAATTACAAATTGTCCTGCTCTCGCTTTTTTTACAACTTGCGGAGCTTTGATGACGTAGCGATAAACTTTTGCGGCAAGGTCGTTCTTTTCTATGATAGGAAACACATGTGCACCATGGTTATAGTAATGCTCTAGACATGACTAATCCAACTAATGTGCCATACATTCGATAAGGAAATAATGATTGTATTGAATCATG
>CAWJKX010000075.1:0-4813 GCA_963843065.1 uncultured Bacteroidota bacterium | reverse complement strand
CTTATTGTGTTGAGGGACTCAAAGAATGTTCGCTGCTGTATTTCATGCGGTCCTAGATTAATAACAACGCTGAACCGTAACAGGAGGCGTTCGATCAGCTGAAAATATTTCTCAGGCTTCCAACTCGGCGAAGAACCGCGTGATATTGGATTGATGCCGATAACCGGCTTGTCAAATGAAATTCCTAATGATGAAAGATGTTGGTGCGCCCGTTCTTTCTCGTCTTTTGTGAGAAACACTTCGGGTTTCGTATCGCGAGAGGTCGCTCCTATTCTTAGTCCCATGTCCAGCATGTAATCGGCTTCGTGCCGTAGCGGTATATATTTATGCCGGCTGACGCTCTTTGTGAACGTGATCATTTGATACAGTTTTTTCCCGACGCCGATTCGCGTTGGTATGCCGGCGAGAAACATCATCCAGGCATGCCGTTCTCGCGGAAAGGGCATCAGCGCTACATCGAATTTCAACGCTCGCAAGTGCCCCACTTGCTTCCAAAAAACCTTCCTGCCGGAATTAATCTGTTCTGGGCTGTCCGTCAGTATTTCCGTGATGTGAGGATTGTTTTCAAGCAGCGGGACATTCGATGGGTGCACCATCACGGCAATGAACGATTGCGGAAATGCTTTCCGGATTGACCTGATGAGCGGAGTCGTCAAGACAACGTCGCCGATTCGGTCCGGTCGAATAATGAGAATTCGCTTATTTTTCACCAACGCAGACTTATAGTATCTTTTTGTAAATTGCCAGGGTTTTCTCGGCCACTTTACTCCACAAGAATTCTTGCTTGATATGATGCATTAGTCTATCGTTTCGATTCTCGTTTAGCGCAGCAAGGATTCCGGCGTGAATCGAGTCGACTGAATGCGGATCGACGTAGTGTGCCGTTGTCCCGAAATACTCTCGGGTACCTCCATGTGGCGTGATGACGATCTTCGAGCCGGCAAGCGCGGCCTCCAGAGCTGCAATACCGGGTGTTTCAAACAATGAGGGAAGAACAAAAACATCGCACGCGGCATATGCCGAGGCAAGCATCTCCGATTCATTCTCAAGTCCTGGAATGACGAGAATGTTTTTGTTTTCTGCTGCTTCCTTCAAACACTGCTCTCCATCCTTGCCGATTACTTTTCCTATAATGACCGCAGGATGATCAATCGATCGTAATGCGCGGATAAGGCCCAACACATTCTTTCGCACCGGTCCGATATGCCCCACGTTCAGGATGAATTTGTCAATGCCATATTTCTTTTTGAATAATGCTGGATTACCGAACTCAAACCGAGGATCAACCCCGTTTGGAATGACTGAAATTTTCTTTGCAGGAATATTCAAGCCATATTCAATCAGGTGTGCCTCGTCCACAGTGTTCGGGAGAACGGCACGCGACCATTTGCAAATTTGTTCGGTGAAACCGTAGTCCGTCCAGATGCCTGTGCGAATGCGCTTCAATGAATGTTCGAGTGTGAGGGTTAAGCGAATTGAGCGGGCTGATCTTTGCGTGAAGAAGATCGGCGAAACGACCAAAGGTATGGAAAGGGGTTCGATATTTCGCGCAAGGTGATATGTGCCAAGATTTGCGGAAAATAGATGAAAAATATCGGGGTGAAACTGTGGAGTCGATTCCCACGGTTGGAAAAGTGATACATCGACACCGAGTTTTTCAAGCTCACTCTTTGTCCTCAAAATCTGGACTCTCGGACCGCCATGGATGAGAGAAACCGACTGATAACAGGCCATTGTGATTTTCATTGCGTCCTCTTATACCAAGCATCAAGCACGTTCAGTATGATATGCCGGAAATCGAACCGTCGCGACCGGGCAATATCTGCCGGGGGAAGCGGTTTATTTGGCGGACGGCGGCGTGGAAGCGATTGAAGGAGGATGTTCCCTTCAGTATTCATTATTGACTCTTCGCCGTTAGGGAAGGCGATGCGCCAGTACACTCCGGCATTCAGATCGGTGGTGTGTGCCGTCAGTTCATTTCTCTCGCTGTCGAAATGATGGGTCCATACAGTCTCATCCCGCGTTCTCCACCACGATGCGTACTCTGCATAAGAATAATTATCGATGCGCTTTGAACGAACATAGTCGAATACATCTGCAAAGAGATCCAGATGATGGTGTGTTGGGTGGTGATAAAGGCAGAGAGGCTCGCGCTGCAAAAGTTTAGTATCGATAAGCCGTCGAAAATATTTCTTCATTTCATCTGCTGAGTACCCTGTTCGCCTCATGCTTCCGACACAAATTGGATGAATAGGGAGTTGCATGACTGGAGAGAATTTATCGCCCACGAAAGGAAAAAATGGAAGGTTGTCATAATCCAAACCAAATTCCGATGAAAACCCGGCACCGATTTGCTCAAATACAGATGCAATGGAAACATTCCATGTTCCATACGGTGCTGCAGCTCCTTTCGGATGAAGCCCTTGAGCCCTTAAAAGCGACAATGCTTTCAAAATATTCTGGAGATTTTTTTCTTCCGACGGGAATGTCATATGCTCATAACAATGGATGCCGACGTCCTGTCGGCCGAAATCCTTGAAACGCGACAGCCACCGTTCATGGCTTTTTGTGTCTATAAACCATATTGCCTGTATTGAATGGTTCTTGCACAGTTCGTAAAGGTCATTGACTTCAGCAAGAGAGCCCTGATCGGAATCTACGCGGAACGTGAAAATGGTTTCCTTGTTTTCCGGAAAATACCACTTATGAACAAACGGGATTTTTCTTTCATGGTGGAGAAATTGTAGTATCTCGGTTATGAATCGCCGAAGGTTTCCCTTTGAGACCGTCGCGACGATTTCATTCGGCAATCTTTCTTTGTCGGAATAAAAGTTTTTCCTCTTTGAGCGCGCATCAAGGATAAGAGCATTAACGTTGAAGGGGATAGCGGCGAATATTCCTTTACCGACTTTATGAATTGAGGGCAGCTGACTCTTTTGGTTGAAGGAGGCCGCGTCCAGCACACCTGAGGAATAGATATCCATCATTGAAATTTGTGCAAAACTGCCAAAGAGAGACGGCGGGAGAGAAGAGAAATATTTCGTTTTCAACTTCAAGTTGACTAGGCGCTGAGCACAACTGCCAAGGGCGAGAATGGCACCGCCCTCCAGGAGGTAATCTTCAAGAACTTTTTCCTGCAGCGAAGTCGGCGGAGCATTGACGACAATTGCCGAAAAAGTTTCGCGGTTGAGTTCATCCGAAGTTGAAAGTACTTTCCAATTGACGCCAATTTGACGAAAGAGAATTTCCCATCCGGCCTCATAGCGCAATATGCCGATTGTTAGCCTCACAGTAATCGCTCTTTAAGAAAAATGATGTCATCTTTTCCCATCCCTTTCAAAAAGAAAATGGACGCCGAGTAGATCGCGATGCCAATGGGAATAGACAAATAAAGTCCCGTGTGCGATAGGCCAAAAAGAAATCCCCCCATGATGGCCGAAGCGATAATTGGTTTTGTCGGATTGAATGCCAATTTCGTGGAAATTGATTTGCGGCACTGGCGAAACATGAGCATCATCATTACGAATTCTCCTGCAACCATCCCGAATGAAGCGCCTGCTCCTTTCCAAAAATAGGTCAATGGAACGAGCGAAACAAGAAGGAGACTCGACACAGCGACGATAATTGCTGAGTAATGCCTCTCCTTGCCGGCGGCTATAATAACGAATGCAAAAATACTATTTAATATCGTAAAGAGAAAATAGAAAACAAGGATTTGAAGGAGAATGACCGAGTCCTCGGTACTGCGACCCAAAAACTAGCATAACGACGGGGCGGGCGAGCACAAGTCCGCCAGCACAAATTGGCAAAATTGCAATCATGATGTAATTAAGAATACGGCTTACCTGCTTGCCTACCTCGGCAGGTGTTGTTGCGATAGAACGAGCCACTAGGGGATAGAAGAGAATATACACTGCTCTATCGATTGATAGTAGGAAGAAGACCAGTTTTGATGCTGCACTAAAATTTCCAATATCGAATGATGTTGCGAACATGCCCAGAAGAATGACAGGCAGATTGAGGACAGCCTGGCCAATGATCACCGCGGCCCCGACCGGCAGCGATTGGCGGAGGAGCGATTTCCATCGAAGGTTTACAGGGGGAGTATCGTTGATGTTCGTTGCATCGTTTATTCCCTTCCGGTATATGAAATAAAGAATTGCGGCGTTCAGAGCAGCGTTCACAAAATAAGCGACAGGGACCAGCAAGACGTCCGCCTCCGATTTTACGATAAAAAAAAGGAGGTACGACAAAAGAAAGGAGTCCTGCGGCACGGCTTGCACCCAACACAGCAACTCTTTGTTTTCCCTGATAGAACCATTCAATCTGAAAAGCAAATGGCAGCAGTGAGGCGGAATAGAGAATCACGACGTATCGCATTGTTGTATTGTGAACGAAGATAAAAGAAGCAAGAGTCATTGCCGCGAACGTGAGAATGGCCAGTATAAAACGGAGTACCGTAATTTGCTTGATAACGGCAGCATCATTCACCAATCGTTGGGAGACGATTCGCGTTCCGATTGTGTGCAAACCGGGGCTTGAAATAATCAGTCCATAAGAAAATACTGCAAGTCCGAGATTGACCACTCCAAAGGTTCCGCTGCCGAGCATTCTTGCCAGATAGGTAGTCGAGGCAAAACCCAAAAGGCGGGCAACTGCATCAAAGCCGAACAACGAGACGATGTTTTTTGTGTGGAGTTTCACTGCATGATCTTTGCTATTATTCCCTTTAGAGATCCTTCTCTTTGCGGCAGCGAAAATTCCGAGGCAATTCTCGATCTCGCCTGCATGCCGGCATCGGATGACCGGGTTA
>CAWJKX010000074.1:0-41350 GCA_963843065.1 uncultured Bacteroidota bacterium | reverse complement strand
CTTTCCTTGTCGGAATAAAAGTTCTTTCTCTTTGACCGCGCATCAAGGATAAGTGCATTAACATTGAACGGGATAGAGGCGAAAATTCCTTTACCGACTTTATGAATTAAGGGCAGCTGACGCCTTTGGTTGAAGGAAGCCGCGTCCAGCACCCCTGAGGAATAGATATCCATCATTGAAGTTTGTGCAAAACTGCCAAAGGAAGACGGCGGGAGAGATAGAAATATTTTGTTTTCAGCTTCATGGTGACTAGGCGCTGAGCACAACTACCAAGGGCGAGAGAACGGCACCGCCTTCCGCGAGGTAATCTTCAAGAACTTTTTCCTGCAACGAAGTCGGCGGAGCATTGACGACAATTGCCCAAAAAGTTTCGCGGTTGAGTTGATCCGAAGTTGAAAGTGCTTTCCAATTGACGCCAATTTGACAAAAGAGAATTTCCCATCCGGGCTCATAGCGCAATATGCCGATCGTTAGCCTCACAATAATCTCTCTTTAAGAAAAACGATGTCATCTTTTCCCATCCCTTTCAAAAAGAAAATAGACGCCGAGTAGATCGCGATGCCAATAGGAATAGACAAATAAAATTCCGTGTGCGATCAGGCCAAAAAGAATTCCCCCCAGTGATCACCGAAGCCGATAGTAGGTTTTGTCTGCGGATTGAATGCCAATTTCGCGGAAATTGATTTGCGGCATTGGCGAAACATGAGCATCATCATTACGAATTCTCCCGCAACCATCCCGAATGAAGCGCCGGCTCCTTTCCAATAGTAGGTCAGTGGAACGAGCAAAACAAGAAGGAGACTGGACACAGCGACGATAATTGTCTAGTTGATTGCCTCTCCTTGCCGGCGGCAATAATAACGAATGCAAAAATACTATTTAATATCGTAAAGAGAAAATAGAAAACAAGGATTTGAAGGAGAATGACCGAGTCTTCATACTGCGGACCAAAAACCAGCATAATGACGGGGCGGGCAAGCACAAATCCACCAGCACATATTGGCAAGATGGCAATCATGATGTAATTAAGAATGCGGCTTACCTGCTTGCCGATTTCGGCAGGTGTTATTGTGAATGTCCGAGCTACCAGGGGATAGAAAAGGATATACACTGCTCTATCGATTGCTAGTAGGAAGAAAACCAGCTTTGATGCTGCACTAAAATTCCCAATATCGAATGATGTTGCGAAAATGCCCAGGAGAATGACAGGGAGATTGAGGACAGCCTGGCCTATGATCACCGCTGCTCCAACCGGCAGTGATTGTTGGAGAAGTGATTTCCATCGAAGGTTCATTGGTGGAATGTCGTTAACGGCGCTGGTGTCGCTCTTTCCCTGCCGGTAAATAAAATAAAGAATTGCGGCGTTCAGAGCGGCGCTCACAAAATAAGCAACGGGGACCAGCAGGACGTCCGTCTCCGATTTTACGATAAGAAAAAGCAGTACGACAAACGAAAGGAGTCCTGCGGCACGGCTTGCACCCAATGCAGCAACTCTTTGTTTTCCCTGATAGAACCATTCAATTTGAAAAGCAAATGGCAGCAGTGACGCAGAATAGAGAATCACGACGTATCGCGTTGTTGTATCGTGAACGAAGATACAAGAAGCAATAGTCATTGCCGCGAACGTGAGAATGGCCAGTATAAAACGGAGTGCCGTAACGTGCTTGATGACGGCAGCATCATTCACCACTCGTTGGGAGACGATTCGCGTTCCGATTGTGTGCAAGCCGGGGCTTGAAATAATGAGTCCATAAGAAAATACAGCAAGACCGAGATTAACCACTCCAAAGGTTCCGCTGCCGAGCATTCTTGCGAGATATGTAGTCGAGGCAAAACCAAAAAGGCGGGCAACTGCATCAAATCCGAACAGCGAGACGATATTTTTTGTATGGGGTTTCACTGCATGATCTTTGTTATTATTCCCTTTAGAGATTCTTCTCTTTGGGGTAACGAAAATTGCGAGGCAATTCTCGATCTCGCTCGCATGCCGTCATCGGATGGCCGGGTTAATCCTTTGCGAATGGCCTCAACGGTATGCTTTTCATCGTTGTATTCGACGAGGAAACCCGCATCCCCGATCGCGGTTGGAATGCCGCCGACTTTTGTTCCTACCGGGATGCATTCACACAGCATCGCTTCGCAAAGGGCATTCGGCAATCCCTCACGATACGATAACTGGCAGTAGACTTTTGCCCGTTGGTACGAATGAAGCACTTCTTCTCGCGAAGAAAAGGAACGGCATTCGAGATTAGGTGGGACTTCAAATGCCGAGGCGACCCGCGGATCGATTCCGATAACTCTGAATCGAACGTCGGGCATTTTTCGTGCGATTGAGATAAAGGTGATCGACACCTTTATCTCAATCGCACGAAAAATGCCCGACGTTCGATTCAAAATTATCGGAATCAATCCGCGTGTCGCCTCGGCATTTGAAGTCCCACCTAATCTCGAATGCCGTTCCTTTTCTTCGCGAGAAGAAGTGCTTCATTCGTACCAACGGGCAAAAGTCTACTGCCAGTTATCGTATCGTGAGGGATTGCCGAATGCCCTTTGCGAAGCGATGCTGTGTGAATGCATCCCGATAGGAACAAAAGTCGGCGGCATTCCAACCGCGATCGGGGATGCGGGTTTCCTCGTCGAATACAACGATGAAAAGCAAACCGTTGAGGCCATCCGCAAAGGATTAACCCGGCCATCCGATGACGGCATGCAAGCGAGATCGAGAATTGCCTCGCAATTTTCGCTACCCAAAGAGAAGAATCTCTAAAGGGAATAATAACAAAGATCATGCAGTGAAACCCCATACAAAAAATATCGTCTCGCTGTTCGGATTTGATGCAGTTGCCCGCCTTTTTGGTTTTGCCTCGACTACATATCTCGCAAGAATGCTCGGCAGCGGAACCTTTGGAGTGGTTAATCTCGGTCTTGCTGTATTTTCTTATGGACTCATTATTTCAAGCCCCGGCTTGCACACAATCGGAACGCGAATCGTCTCCCAACGAGTGGTGAATGATGCTGCCGTCATCAAGCACGTTACGGCACTCCGTTTTATACTGGCCATTCTCACGTTCGCGGCAATGACTATTGCTTCTTGTATCTTCGTTCACGATACAACAACGCGATACGTCGTGATTCTCTATTCTGCGTCACTGCTGCCATTTGCTTTTCAAATTGAATGGTTCTATCAGGGAAAACAAAGAGTTGCTGCATTGGGTGCAAGCCGTGCCGCAGGACTCCTTTCGTTTGTCGTACTGCTTTTTCTTATCGTAAAATCGGAGACGGACGTCCTGCTGGTCCCCGTTGCTTATTTTGTGAGCGCCGCTCTGAACGCCGCAATTCTTTATTTTATTTACCGGCAGGGAAAGAGCGACACCAGCGCCGTTAACGACATTCCACCAATGAACCTTCGATGGAAATCACTTCTCCAACAATCACTGCCGGTTGGAGCAGCGGTGATCATAGGCCAGGCTGTCCTCAATCTCCCTGTCATTCTCCTGGGCATTTTCGCAACATCATTCGATATTGGGAATTTTAGTGCAGCATCAAAGCTGGTTTTCTTCCTACTAGCAATCGATAGAGCAGTGTATATCCTTTTCTATCCCCTGGTAGCTCGGACATTCACAATAACACCTGCCGAAATCGGCAAGCAGGTAAGCCGCATTCTTAATTACATCATGATTGCCATCTTGCCAATATGTGCTGGTGGATTTGTGCTTGCCCGCCCCGTCATTATGCTGGTTTTTGGTCCGCAGTATGAAGACTCGGTCATTCTCCTTCAAATCCTTGTTTTCTATTTTCTCTTTACGATATTAAATAGTATTTTTGCATTCGTTATTATTGCCGCCGGCAAGGAGAGGCAGTACTCAACAATTATCGTCGCTGTGTCCAGTCTCCTTCTTGTTTCGCTCGTTCCACTGACCTACTATTGGAAAGGAGCCGGCGCTTCATTCGGGATGGTTGCGGGAGAATTCGTAATGATGATGCTCATGTTTCGCCAATGCCGCAAATCAATTTCCGCGAAATTGGCATTCAATCCGACAAAACCAATTATCGCTTCGGCCATCATGGGGGGAATTCTTTTTGGCCTATCGCACACGGGACTTTATTTGTCTATTCCTATTGGCATCGCGATCTACTCGGCGTCTATTTTCTTTTTGAAAGGGATGGGAAAAGATGACATCGTTTTTCTTAAAGAGAGATTATTGTGAGGCTAACGATCGGCATATTGCGCTATGAGCCCGGATGGGAAATTCTCTTTCGTCAAATTGGCGTCAATTGGAAAGCACTTTCAACTTCGGATGAACTCAACCGCGAAACTTTTTCGGCAATTGTCGTCAATGCTCCGCCGACTTCGTTGCAGGAAAAAGTTCTTGAAGATTACCTCGCGGAAGGCGGTGCCATTCTCGCCCTTGGTAGTTGTGCTCAGCGCCTAGTCACCATGAAGCTGAAAACAAAATATTTCTCATCTCTCCCGCCGTCTCTCTTTGGCAGTTTTGCACAAACTTCAATGATGGATATCTATTCCTCAGGGGTGCTGGACGCGGCTTCCTTCAACCAAAGGCGTCAGCTGCCCTTAATTCATAAAGTCGGTAAAGGAATTTTCGCCTCTATCCCGTTCAACGTTAATGCACTTATCCTTGATGCGCGGTCAAAGAGAAAGAACTTTTATTCCGACAAGGAAAGATTGCCGAATGAAATCGTCGCGGCGGTCTCAAAGGGAAACCTTCGGCGATTGATAACCGAGATACTGCAATTCCTCCACCATGAAAGAGAAATCCCGTTTGTTCATAAGTGGTATTTTCCGGAAAACAAGGAAACCATTTTCACGTTCCGGGTAGACTCCGACCAGGGCTCTCTTGCAGAAGTCAATGATCTTTACGAACTGTGCAAGAACCATTCAATACAGGCAATGTGGTTTATAGACACGAAAAGCCATGAACGGTGGCTGTCTCGTTTCAAGGATTTCGACCGACAGGACGTCGGCATCCATTGTTATGAGCATA
The DNA here is from genome assembly GCA_963843065.1 of uncultured Bacteroidota bacterium. GTDB lineage: Bacteria > Bacteroidota > Ignavibacteria > UBA10030 > UBA8401 > JAGVPT01. Next base: position 36,347 of record CAWJKX010000074.1, on the reverse strand, counting down.
TGACATTCCCGTCGGAAGAAAAAAATCTCCAGAATATTTTGAAAGCATTGTCGCTCTTGAGGACTCACGGGCTTTATCCGAAAGGAGCTGCCGCACCGTATGGAACATGGAATGTTTCAATTGCATCTGTATTCGAGCAAATCGGTGCCGGCTTTTCATCGGAATTCGGTTTGGATTATGATGACCTTCCATTCTTTCCCTTTGTGGGCGATAAATTCTCTCCAGTCATGCAGCTCCCCATTCATCCAATTTGTGTCGGAAGCATGAGGCGTGCAGGGTACTCAGCAGATGAAATGAAGAAATATTTTCGACGGCTTATTGATACCAAGCTATTACAGCGCGAGCCTCTATGCCTTTATCACCACCCAACGCATCATCATTTGGATCTCTTTGCTGATGTATTCGACTATGTTCGATCAAAGCGGATCGATAATTATTCTTATGCAGAGTACGCATCGTGGTGGAGAACGCGGGATGAGACTGTATGGACGCATCATTTCGACAGAGAGAGAAATGAGCTGACGGCACACAGCACAGATCCGAATGCTGGAGTGCACTGGCGCATTGTCTTCCCTAACGGTGAAGAATCAATAGTGAACGCTGAAGGGACCGTCTCGCTTCTGTCGTTGCCGCGCACCCGTCCCCAACACAAACAACTTCCCCCAGCAGATATTGCCCGGTCGCGACGGTTCGATTTCCGGCATACCATATTAAATGTGCTTGACGCTTGGTATAAGAGGACGCAATGAAAGTCACAATGGCCTGTTATCAGTCGGTTTCTCTCATTCACGGCGGCCCGCGGGTCCAGATTTTGAGGACAAAGAGTGAGCTTGAAAAACTGGGTGTCGATGTATCGCTTTTCCAACCGTGGGAATCATCTCCACAGTTTCACCCCGATATTTTTCATTTATTTTCCGCGAATCTAGGCACATATCACCTTGCCCGAAATATCGAGCCTCTTTCTATCCCTTTAGTCGCTTCGCCGATCTTTTTCACGCAAAGGTCAGCCCGCTCAATTCGCCTAACCCTCGCACTCGAACATTCACTGAAGCGCATTCGCACAGGCATCTGGACAGACTACGGTTTCACTGAACAAATTTGCAAATGGTCGCGTGCCGTTTTGCCGAACACTGCGGACGAGGCACATTTAATTGAATATGGCTTAAACATTCCTGCAAAGAAAATTTCAGTCATTCCAAACGGGGTTGATCCTCGGTTTGAGTTCGGTAACCCGGCATTATTCAAAAAGAAATATGGCATTGACAAATTCATTTTGAACGTAGGTCATATCGGACCGGCGCGAAAGAATGTATTGGGCCTTATCCGCGCATTACGATCGATTGATCATCCAGCGGTCATCATAGGAAAAGTAATCGGCAGGGATGGAGAGCAGTGTTTGAAGGAAGCAGCAAAAAACAAGAACATTCTCGTCATTCCGGGCCTTGAAAATGAATCGGAGATGCTTGCGTCGGCCTATGCCGCGTGCGATGTTTTTGCCCTTCCCTCATTGTTTGAAACACCCGGTATTGCAGCTCTAGAGGCCGCGCTTGCCGGCTCGAAGATCGTCATCACTCCACATGGAGGAACCCGAGAGTATTTCGGGACAATGGCACACTACGTCGATCCGCATTCAGTTGATTCGATTCATGCCGGAATCCTTGCTGCGTTAAACGAGAATCGAAACGATAAACTAAGGCATCATGTTAAGCAAGAATTCTTATGGAGCAAAGTCGCCGAGAAAACGCTGGCAATGTACAAAAAGATACTATAGCCGCGTCGGTGAAAAATAAGCGAATTCTCATTATTCGACCTGACCGAATCGGCGACGTTGTCTTGACGACTCCGCTCATCAGGTCAATCCGGAAAGCATTTCCGCAATCGTTCATTGCCGTGATGGTGCACCCATCGAATGTCCCGCTGCTTGAAAACAATCCTCATATCACGGAAATACTGACGGACAGCCCAGAACAGATTAACTCCGGCAGGAAAGTTTTTTGGAAGCAAGTCGGGCACTTGCGAGCGTTGAAATTCGATGTAGGGCTGATGCCCTTCCCGCGAGAACGGCATGCCTGGATGATGTTCCTCGCCGGCATACCAACGCGAATCGGCGTCGGGAAAAAACTGTATCAAATGATCACGTTCACAAAAAGCGTCAGCCGGCATAAATATATTCCACTCCGGCATGAAGCCGATTACATGCTGGACCTCGGATTAAGAATAGGAGCGACTTCGCGCGATACGAAACCCGAAGTGTTTCTCACAAAAGACGAGAAAGAACGGGCGCACCAACATTTTTCATTATTAGGAATTTCATTTAACAAACCGGTTATCGGCATCAATCCAATATCGCGCGGCTCTTCGCCGAATTGGAAGCCTGAGAAATATCTTCAGCTGATCGAACGCCTCCTGTTACGGTTCAGCGTTGTTATTAATCTGGGACCGCATGAAATACAGCAGCGAACATTCTTTGAGTCCCTCGAACACAATGGCGCGATGATCCTCATCCAGCCATTGCGAGAGCATATGGCGAGCATCTCACAACTTGATCTTCTTATTTCTTCATCGACCGGTTCGATGCATATAGCGGCGGCTCTGGGAATACCTACCGTTTCCCTCTTTTGCCCATTAACGGCCTGTTCACCGCAGTTGTGGGGTCCGCTCGGAAATCGTTCGGAGGTGATCCTGCCTAAACAGGATTACTGTCAAACGCGCTGCCCCGGCGATCCGAAAATATGTCCTCTGGACGATATTGAAATTCCACTGGTTATTGACCGCGTTGAAACTATTTTACGCGACCAGAAAAGCATTTAACTTCATTCAATGGAACGACTTTTATAGGACGGCTGTTCAATACTTCAATAACATTTGTGGAGAGTACATGAAATATGTCGCTGTCGCATTCGCCATCGCCGCCGCGCTGACAAATGGAGCTCTCATCGCCCAGTCAAAGGACTCTTCACCGGCCATACAATGGAATTCTTTTGACGCAGGTATGGAGGAGGCAAAAGCCGACCATAAGAAAGTACTTGTTGATGTATACACAGAGTGGTGTGGATGGTGTGCGAAGATGGACACAGAAGTCTATACGGACCCCGGAGTTAAGGATTACTTGTCTAAAAACTTTGTGATTATAAAAATGAATGCAGAAGGAAACGGAAAGATTCATTACAAAGGGCAGGAGTACTCGCCCAGCCAGCTTGCAGCGGCATTCGGAGTAAAAGGGTATCCCTCCACTCTCTTCATGCGAGAGGACAGCGAGCCAATCACGCTACTCCCGGGATATGCGAAAGCCCCTATGTTTCTTCTCATTCTTTCATTTATCGCAGAGAATCAGTACGAAAAGAAACAGTTCAGCGAATACCTTAAAGAAAAAGGAGTTAAGGAGTAACTGACAGACTTTTTAAGGCCGGCCTTTCTTTTGAGAACCCCTCCACTGCGCGAACAATCCCTTCCAGATCAATCATCTGGATGCACTCCAGATCGTACGGACAATCTTTTTTCCAGCACGGTGCACAATGCAGACCTTCCGGGATAAGTTTCACGCCCCGATCGTATAAATCAATCTCACTCCAACAACTCAATCCAAACCACGCAATAACATATTTCTTTAATCCGATTGCGACGTGCATGCCGAACGAATCACCAGTAATAATAACGTCGCAAATATTTTCATAACAAATTCCCCGTCTCACTCCCTGCGCAGTTGGAGTGCTGACAACTTTTTTCCCCACGCGCCTCACAATTTCCGCGTTCCGCTCCGTGTCTTCCGGACCTCCAAGTAAAACGAGATCGATTCCTTTCATCGCAGACAGTTTCTCAATGAGCGCGACATGCTGGCCAATGGTCATTTTTTTGTTTGGATAGAGATACGAACAACCAGTATTGAACCCGACGATCACGTTATTGCCGTTTAATCCCACTTCTTTTGCATACTGTTCACAGTATTTTTTCTCTTCATCAGAAAGGATCAGCGCATACGCGTCGCGGCGAAACGTGAGCTTCATCGCTTCCTGCAGTATTTCCGTTCCGTATTTTTTGTTCACGCTGAATTTTAGATTATCATCAAGACCGAGAAGATAACTGTACTCTGCCTCCTTGTTAAGCGGAATGATCTGCCCCTCTTTATTCAATCCGAAACCTATCTTCTCCTTTCGCATTAAGTGTATTGCAGAATGCGCAAGATCTTTTCGATTTATCGACACTGTAGACGACGTCGAACTCAATATTCTGGAGAACAAGCCAGCTTTCCGGCTCCCATACATACGCTGCGTCGACGTACGGATTATTTTCGAGAAGAGCGGTATGCATTCTTCAATGTGACCCAAGAAATGTGGCTTTGCGGGTATTTCCTTTTAATGGCCGGAAGCATCGCCGTCGTTTGCAGCACTGCTCCCATAGCATCGAGATTGATGATGAGGACCCTTGTTCCAATAGGATCCGGGTCAACACAGTCCGTGTAGCACGTTGAGCCGGGAAAACATGGTTTATACCCGGTAAATCGTTTGCAATCCGGGATTCTCATTTGGGCTTGCTGTTTTTTCCGCGTCGATTTTTTCTTCATGTTTCCTTCGAATGAATGGGCGCTGGCTGCATTTTTTTTGGGGATTGGACTGTGAGGAGATTGAACGCATCCAAAACGCGCTCTACTTCTAATCGCGTCATGCAAATATTTCCTATGGGGCATGCAGTGAGACTGCATTCGAGGCAATCAAGCTCCTCGTTTCTTACCCAGCGATGGTTATCCCCGTAAGGGCCTTGTTGACGCGGATTGGTCGGGCCAAAAATTCCAAGCGTCGGAATGCCCAACGATGCCGCGATATGCATCGGGCCGGAGTCGTTGCTTACAATAAACGCACATCGGTTAATGAACGCGCCGAGTTGGGAAAGCGTTGTTTTTGGAATAACATGCCCCGGCATTTTCATTTGTTTTTGTATAAAGCGAACGTCATCCTCTTCCCCTGGTCCCCAGAGCAAAATAATTGAAGCGCTATAGTTTTGGCTGATGAGATCACCGAGGCGTGCGTAATGTTCAAACCCCCATCGTTTGGTATACCATCCGCCGCTAGGGTTCAATCCAATAACCGGCTTTCCATCAAGGCTTTCTCCGCGAAACCATTCTGCCGCAAATTGTTTTTCTCGGTCTGCGAGCGGAAAATATGGTTGAAAATGATGCACGGGAATGCCAAGTCTGCGCAAGGCATCCAGATTGAAGTCGATGTTGTGAATGTTGCCGGTACGAGGCGGAATAATAATGTTGTACGCATATTTCCGCCATCGAAACGGGAATCCAGCTCGGAATCGTGCGCCGCTTAATCCGGTAATGATCGCAGACCGTGGATTAGAAAATAGGTCGATGATGAGATCATACTTCTTTTCCCTGACTTGTCGAATTATTCCTATGCTTGAATCACTCTTCCGGTCAAACGTAATGACCTTCGACAACCAGGGATTGCCGATGACTACGTCAGCGGCAAATTTATCGGTCAAAAAATCAATCTGCGCAAGAGGGAAACGGTCATGCAAATTCTGAACAACCGGTGTTGATAGCAACACATCTCCGATCGCTCGAAGCTTAATGACGAGAATCCTGTTGATATTTTCTAAGCGCAAAAGGATGTTAAATTGTTTGATTAAGAAGAATAAGTAAACCAAAAATACGAAATTTCACAGGGGATGTCAACGAAGAGGGGTTTCGGTCAGATTTCATCCAAAAGCATGAAGTTTGAGTTTCGGCGAGAAGATGGCGAAATTCGTTCAGACGCAAATTTTTCTTTTTCCGGGAAAACACATCCGTCGTAGAGAGGGCACTGGCCGCAGCGAGGACGCTGCGCAAGGCATATTGTTCGCCCAAACCGGATAAGGTTAGTATGAAACGAATACGATTTTCCCTTCGGAACAAAATTCCCCATCGCCTCGAATGTTTGATCGGGGGTCTTCGTCTTGACCAAACCGAGTCTGTTGCAAATTCTATGAATGTGCGTGTCGACCGGAAATACCTCCCGCCGAAGAGAAAAGAGAAGCACGCAGGCGGCGGTTTTGAATCCGATTCCATGAAAGGCTGTGAGAGTTGAAATTACTTTATCATTATTCATCTCTTCAATCCCTCGAAGGCGGTACGATCCGTAGTCCTTGTGTATAGTTCGAAGCAGAACTTTGATACGCCTGCTCCTTTGATTCTTCATCCCACCTACCTTAATTGCCGATGCAATTGATCCAACCGGAGCTTCGGCTACTTTCTTCCACGTTGGAAAGCGCCTTCGTAGTTCGAGGTACGCCCTGTGACTGTTTCGGTCATTTGTATTTTGCGAGAGCAATGTTCCTATCAACATATCAAGCGGGTCGGTTCGCTTCTTCTTCTGGCGCGGAACACCGAGGTAGAGTTCCAGTAATTGGACATTGCGGGCTACGGCTTGTTCTTTCGTCATTGCTGGCCTTTATTGGGGATAACAATCACTCCTTTCTCGGTGCCTTGAAAATACAATTCATACCATTGAATATCAAACGTCATTAATAGCTCGTCAGGACACTTTACCCGGGCAATGGCGAGATGTTGAAATACTTGGCAAAGTAAATCAAGAAGGTGTCCAACAGCTGCCCAAACGTGATCTTCATGGTTTGATTTGCGCCAAAAAGAACTGTATATTGACAGCAATTGATGCGCGGTATTCAGCAACGCAGTACAATCTTAATTTATGATCGTCATGAAATTTGGCGGGACATCTGTAGAAGATGCTCGCGCTATTGACAATGCTATCGCCCTCGTCGCACGGCAACAAAAACAACATCCGGTCGTAGTCCTCTCCGCAATCGCAGGCGCTACAGATATCCTTTTAAGATCAGCCGAATTGTCCGTCGCCGAACGACTCGACGAAGCGACTCTCCTTTTAAACAATCTGCTTGAACGACACGTTCTTATCGCGGAAAACCTTATCGATTCTCGTTCGGCAGTACAACAACTCATATTCCAATTACGCAGCCGATTCGAAGAACTTAAGAACCTTTCTCAGAGCATTGCCATCCTCGGGGAGCTGACAAAACGATCGCTTGACACTATCGCATCAATGGGCGAGCTTATGTCCTCATTGATTTTTTCAGAAGCGATGAAGGCAAAGAAATACTCCGTTGTGTGGCTTGACGCGCGTGCTTTCATGGTAACGGACGACCATTATGGAAACGCAACTCCGCTTTTCAAAGAAATCGATGAGAAGGCAAACAAAGTAATCAGCCCGAATCTCAACGGAAAACAATATTGTCGTCACTCAGGGCTTTATCGGCGCAACAACAAGGAAAATTACGACTACGCTTGGGCGCGGAGGATCGGACTATTCTGCCGCGATTATTGGCGCTGCATTAGATGCGGAAGAAATCCAAATTTGGACAGACGTTGACGGAATACTTACTGCCGACCCGCAGATCACTCCGATGGCAAAGAAATTAAAAACAATTTCATACAAAGAAGCATCGGAGTTAGCCTACTTCGGGGCGAAGGTACTCCATCCCAGTACGATTCGCCCTGCCGTTCAAAAGAACATACCGGTCGTCGTATTGAATTCACGCCGGCCGAATTCAACGGGGACTCGCGTCGTAGCAAATCCTCCCCAATCAAACGTCTCGGTGAAATCGATAGCAAATAAGAAAGGGATTACCGTCGTCAATATCCAAGCAACGCGCTTCCTTTCTGCAAATCGATTTATGGAATCGATTCTCGAAGTGTTCGATAGATATCACACCTCCGTCGACTTGGTGAACACTTCGGTCGCATCCGCCTCGCTGACGATTAGCAACACCGAACTGCTGACCGCGATCGTCCCGGAACTTGAACAGTTCTCCGACGTCGTCGTTTTCAAAATAAAGCCATTGTCAGTATCATTGGAGAACGCCTTCATTCTACTGTAGGAGTTGCCGATAGAATTTTTCGATCGCTTGGCGACATCGATGTTATGATGATTTCGCAAGGGAGCCTCAGAACTGAACATCAGCCTTGTCATCGATAACCACAACGTGGTCGAATGCGGTGCAGCGGCTCCACAAGGAATTCTTTGAACCTTTGCCTCAGGAAACACTTTTTGAAAACATTGCCACATCATGAATCATAACTGTCTTGCCATCCCCCACACATCCAACCTGTAAAACATAGTATTTTTATGGCACGTCAAAAGAAATTTCGCGGAACCGGAACTGCACTCGTCACTCCGTTTAAAAAAGACGGAACCATTGACGAGACGGCACTCCGGAAGTTAGTAGACTATCAGATTGCCGGAGGAGTTGAAGCCATTATCCCTATCGGCACCACTGGAGAAAGTCCGAGCATCTCTTCCGATGAACATCGCCGAATCCTGGAAATTGTTATTGAGCGTTCACGCGGCCGGATAAAAGTGTTTGCAGGAAGCGGAAGCAACTACACCAAAAGAGCAATAGAGTTAACTCATCTGGCAAAAGATCTCGGAGCTGACGCTGCAATTCTTGTTGCTCCCTATTACAACAAGCCGACGCAGGAGGGTTATTTTCAACACTACCGAGCCGTGGCGGAGGCGGTGGATATTCCTTTGATTGTTTACAACGTTCCGGGCCGGACCGGCGGAAATATTGCAGCTTCAACAACACTGCGGATGGCAGAAGAAATCCCGTCCATTATGGCTGTGAAAGAAGCTTCCGGAAATATTGCGCAGATTATGGAAATTGCACGCAACAGGCCGAAGCATTTTTCGCTCCTCTCCGGCGACGATGCAATTACGCTGCCGATTTTATCGGTCGGGGGCGATGGATGTATTTCGGTGGTGGCAAATCAACTCCCGAAGGATTTTTCGGACATGGTCCGGGCAGGATTGTCAGGAAATTGGAAAAAAGCACTGCAGCTGCACAATAAACTTTTGCCCCTGATGAACGCAAACTTTATTGAGACAAATCCAATTCCTGTAAAAGCATCGCTTGCGATGATGGGAATGATCGATGAAGTGTACCGGCTGCCACTCGTTCCAATGGGCTCAAAAAATAGAAAAGTGCTTAAAACAATACTGCATAATCTCCGCTTGATCTAAACGATCGCAAATAATTGGCACAAAGGAATTCCAACAAAAAACCCCGATTTGGTTCCGGGGTTTTTTGTTTTACCCGTTATCTGGTTTTTCTCGTTCCCAATCTCTGATTGGGAAAGCAAGGTCAGAAGCTTCGCTTCGTGATAGTACGTTCCCAAACGGAGTTTGGGAACGAGATGAAAAATAGAAAAGTGCTTAAGACAATACTGCATAATCTCCGCTTGATCTAAACAATCGCAAATAATTAGCACAAAGGAATTCCAACAAAAAACCCCGATTTGGTTCCGGGGTTTTTTGTTTTACCCGTTATCTGGTTTTTCTCGTTCCCAATCTCTGATTGGGAACGCAAGGTCAGAAGCTTCGCTTCGTGTTAGTACGTTCCCAAACGGAGTTTGGGAACGAGATGATTGGGAAGGTAACGTTAGGGTTCCTGTTTGACCTAGTACGTTCCGATGCTGACTTTGGGGACGAGAGGACGAGATGAAATAATAGTGCAAGTACTTTGCACTGTGCGGGTGTTGAAGAAGACGAAACCATTTAACCAGAGTACGGCAGCTTATACTCTTACCTTTGTCGGTTATACATTCGTCGTAATCCAGCGATACATTTCTTTTAGATTCGGGCGCTTGCCGGTAAGTAAAATGCCGATCCGAAATACTTTCGCGGCAACCCACATCATTCCGACAATCGACGCAGACAACGTAACAAGCGATAGCAGAATCTCCCAAAGATCCGGAGCCTGGATTGACAGACGAAGCGCCATCATTGTCGGAGTCAGGAGAGGTATCTGCGATAATACTTTTACCATTGTCGAATCCGGGTTTTGCATTGCCGGAATCGCAAGGGCGATCGGAAACATGACAAGGATCGTCACGTACGCCGTCATTTGCTGAGCTTCCTGCTCGGTGGAAACGGGAGCCCCCGCAGTGATGAAAATTGCGACATACAACAGGTAGCCGAGGACAAAATACACCAGAAGAAGTGCGATATGGTCGAATGAAACGAACGGAGTCGGCATTGAAAAATTGACCCCGACCAAAATCATTAACCAGAAAGAAATCGTAGTCAAACCGAGAAGTGAAAGTCCCAAAATCTTTCCGACAAGTAATTCCCGAGAAGAGCACGAGGACATCAAGACTTCAACAATCCGGTTTGACTTCTCTTCGATGAGGCTTCGAATCAACATCTGTCCGCTCGTCATCACGAGCATGAACAGCATCATGATAAAAATATACCCCGTGAAAAACGTCTCGAGGAAGCCGGACTCTTTTTCTTCCCCCTTCGACGACACTTTGATCGTTTTGATGTCGACGTCAGTTGAGAGGTCTCGAATTGCTTTCGAGTTATAGCCTCTGGCTTCAAGACGTCGTTCGATAATGACATCTTCGAGGATCTTCGAAAAACGTTCCTGGTCTCTGATATTCCCGACGTTTTCAGACCGATACTCAATTTTTCCTTTCTCCATCACATCGACCGGAAGAAGAAAATATCCTTCGATTTCGTTATCCAGTATCTTCGCCGTTGCAAGGATCTTCAGGTGCTCACGCGAACGGTCATTGTCTGTAATCTTCACAAGCTGATAATTTGCAGAACTGTCCGGAAGTTTGAACTTTGCAATACGCTGGCTGAGATACGGGAGGAGCGAGTCCGTCTCGTCAATAACGCCGATCGTACGCATCTTTTCATCGGCTTTCGACGCGAGTAAACTTGGTATTACCGTAAAAACCGCAATAATCATCGGCATCATAAACAAACCGATGATGAATGCTTTTGTCTTTACACGTTCCAAAAACTCCCATTTGGCGATCCGGAGCGATTTATTTTCCATGTGCAGCCTCCTCTCCTGACAGCTGCAATTCAGCTGTAACGACTTTTCGTATTCTGATATATTTGACGAACGAATAAACTGAGGTTACGAGAAGAACCAACGACACATTCCACGACGGTTCCCCCTTTTTTAACGTGAGAATCGCCAGAACCAATGTTGCAACAGCCGCAAAGACGAAAATGAGCATTTGCTTTCGCACTCTCATATCGCCGGCAACAGTTTTTACTTTGAGAACGGCCGCCGCACTTTCAACCCGCTCCCCTGTTTCTTCCGGCAATCCTACAACATCAAGAAATATTGAATTCAACGACGGCTCCACAAATTCGAATTTTCTGATTTCCACTTTCGATGAGATCGAAGAAAGCAATTCCCGCGAAGAAACAGTCCCGTTTAATTCCAGTTCAGCATAATTCTCGTAGACCGTCGCCTTCTTCACTTGCGGCAACGCCGGAATGAACGATCCATCGCCGACAAACTCAACATGGACGGAATTCTTCCCGAATTTCGCTTTCACCTCTTTCATGCTTCCCTCGAGAACGATTTTTCCCCGATTGATGAGGCAAATCTCGTCGCATAACTTCTCTGCGGAATCCATTTGATGGGTCGAAAAGATGATTGCCTTTCCCTGCTGCTTCAATTCCTGCAAAATATCTTTCAACACGATTTGATTCACCGGGTCGAGGCCGGAGAACGGCTCGTCAAGCACAATGTACTCGGGGTCGTGAAGGATTGATGTGATGAACTGCGCTTTCTGCTGATTTCCTTTGGAAAGTTCTTCCACTTTTCTTTTTGCGTAATCCTCAATGTCAAACCGACGAAGCCATTCGAGCGCTTTCTGTTTGGCCACCACGCCGGTCATTCCGCGCAAACCCGCGAAGTACACTATCGTATCCAACAATTTATTCTTTTTATACAGTCCCCGCTCTTCGGGCAAATATCCTATCCGGTTTTGGACGTTGCGGTCAAACCGTGCGCCGTCGAACGTCACCGTTCCTTTGTCGGGTGTAATGATATTGAGTATCATCCGAATTGTGGTGGTCTTCCCTGCCCCGTTCGGGCCGATAAGACCAAAAATTTTTCCCGCAAACACTTGCAGCGACACGTCATCAACAGCAACGACGTTTGCATATTGCTTTCGAAGATTTTCTGCTTTGATCATCATTATAGGGCTCTTGAAGAATCGTTTATGGTGTCAACCGATAAATCATTCTGGCGAATGGTATGGTTTCCCGCACATGGTCCAAACCGCATATCCACGAGACGGTCCGTTCAACTCCGAGGCCGAAACCGGCATGCGGAACGGAACCGTAGCGGCGTAAATCGAGATACCATTCGAAGGCAGATTGAGGCAGGTTGTGTTCCTTCAATCGTGCCACAAGCGTTTCGTAATCGTCTTCACGCTGGCTTCCCCCGATGATTTCTCCGTACCCTTCCGGAGCCAGCACATCAACGGCGAGGGCGAGCTTTTCGTTCTTCGGGTCGCGTTTCATGTAGAACGCTTTCACCTGCGATGGATAGCGATGGACCATCACAGGCCGGTCATATTGCTCGGAAATCGTCGTTTCGTCCGTTCCCCCGAGGTCATTTCCCCATTCAAATGCGATCCCTTTCTTGTGGAGGATGTCGACAGCTTCGTCGTACGTAATCCGCGGCAGAGGACGTTTAACATTTTCCAGAAATTTCGTATTGCGCTCGAGCGTTTTCAGTTCGGGCATACGATTCTTCAACACATTTGTTACGATGTGCTCCAAAAATTCTTCCGCCAAATCCATATCGTCATCCAGATCATTAAATGCAACTTCCGGCTCGACCATCCAGAATTCAGCAAGATGCCGGCGCGTCTTAGATTTTTCCGCACGGAATGTTGGACCAAAAACATAGACCTTTCCAAACGACATCGCTCCGGCTTCGCCGTACAGCTGGCCGGATTGCGTGAGGTATGCCTTGCCAAGGTCGAAATAATCGGTCTCGAAAAGCGTGCTTGTTCCTTCGCATGCAGCCGGAGTAAAGATCGGTGCGTCGAGGAGAAGAAAACCGCGGGTATCAAAAAATTCCCGTATGGAACGAATGATTTCATGCCGAACACGCAAGATCGCATGCTGCCGCTCGGATCGAAGCCACAAATGCCGGCGGTCCATAAGAAACTCAACGCCATGTTCCTTCGGTGTGATCGGGTACTCTTTTGCGATGGAAATAATTTCAAGACCCGAAACATCCATTTCGTATCCGCCGGGAGCACGGTCTTCCTTGCGGATTTTTCCTGTTACGCGGAGAGAAGATTCCTGGGTCAATTCATCAAACCGATTGAAGACGTCCTCACTAACGTTTGATTTGACAATGACGGCCTGCATCAATCCAGTGCCGTCTCGGATTACAATAAACCTAATTTTTCCGCTTGACCGTTTGGTGTATACCCATCCCGAAATCGTAACAGTTTCGCCGGCACAATGAGAAAGATTTTCAATGTATATTCGAGAACTCATGAGAAGTTCGCATCCTTTCAAAAAATTACGCAAAAATATACAAAACTTAGGGCACATCTACAAACACGAAATCCCGCACATGCGCGGGATTTCTGCTATTTACTGACTACTGATTACTGATCACTGACTAGCTCATCTCCATCATCCGCTGAATTGGCAGGAGCGCGCGCCGGATCAGTTCCGGTGCCATCGTAATTTCAGGTGTTTTGTTCTTCATGCAGAGATATAGTTTTTCCATCGTGTTCCTTTTCATGTGCGGGCATTCGTTGCAGGCGCAGTTAGCATCCGGAGGCGCTGGAATGAACTCTTTCTCCGGAGCGCTCTTTTGCATTTGATGTATGATGCCGACTTCGGTGGCGATGATAAATTTCTTTGCCGGACTTGACTGAACATATTTCAGCAAGGCGCTTGTCGAGCCAATGAAATCCGCCCGCGATAGAAGAGATGCTTCACATTCAGGATGGGCAATCAATTTCGCATCTGGATGTTCCATCTGCAATCCGATGATTTTTTTTTCGCTGAATGTCTCGTGAACGATGCAGCTTCCATTCCACAAAAGCATTTGGCGTCCCGTTTTTTTCGCCAGGTACGCACCAAGATTTTTATCCGGTGAAAACAGGATTGGTTTGTCTTTTGGAATTTGATTTATGATTTTCTCTGCGCTGCTCGACGTACAGATAATATCGCTGAGGGCCTTCACTTCTGCGGAGCAGTTGATGTATGTAATTGCGACATGGTCGGGATGCATCTCCCGAAATCTCTTAAACTCCGGTGCCGGACATCCCTCGGCGAGCGAACAGCCGGCCTCAAGGTCCGGAAGCAGGACTAATTTATGCGGATTGAGGATCTTTGCCGTTTCCGCCATAAAATGAACACCGGCGAATACGATAACATCGGCATCGGTCGCCGCAGCCCGCCGGGCCAGCTCAAGGCTGTCGCCGACATAATCTGCGAGGTCCTGAATTTCAGATTCCTGGTAATAATGGGCGAGAACAACGGCGTTCAATTCCTTTTTCAAGCGAAGAATCTCCGCTTCAAGGTCGAGAGGAACTTCGGTTATGGGTGATCTATTATGTTCTCCGATATTGATCATTTCTTTTCAAAAATAGCGACCGTGATTGCCACAATCAAGAGGCTGGTTTTCCAACATATTTTTTCATCGCGGCACTGACCGCTTCCTCCACTTGTTCGATTGTAATGGACGTTATAAGCGAATCGCCGGCTCGGACGGCGATGTGTCTGGGATGCGGCGGTTTCCAAATTGCAGGATCGCTCAAAGAGTGGAATGAAATCGTCGGCACTCGTTGAGATGCAGCAATATGAAGAGTTCCCGTATCGTTGCAGAGGACCAAACTCATGTGCCTCAAAAAAGCAGCCATAATGCGCAAGGGCATAACGGGCGCCGAATGCAGTTTGTGATGTACACCTGACAGAACAACTTTCCTTCGCTCGATTTCATTACGGCTGATGATAAGAACAATTTCAACGTCAAACTTTTCAATCATCCAATCAATGATTGCGACGAGTTTGTCAAGAGGAAAACACTTCGCCGGATTCAACGCGCCGAAATGCACGCCCACCACCATCTTCCCTGGAGACAATTCCCAACGACTGATAAATTCTTTCCGCTTCATTCACCTCCGCATCGGTTAAAACAAGATCGTATTCGAAATCGTTCTCATCGGCGCCCAGCGCACGAACAATATCAAGATTGCGCTGTATTTCATGCTTTTGCACTGAAGAACGGCGGTATCGGGACATTGTAAATCTTTTCAGGAAGCGATGGATCGAGGAGAAGATGGTCGGGGCCCACAATATATTTCGACTCCGCTCAATACGGCGATGATGTCGGACGAAAGTGAACGTGAAATCGTGTTAAGGACAATCGTGCAATCAAAATCATTCCGCAACATTTTCCAAAACACAATTAATTTACGAACATTCCAACGCCATAACTTTTCGTAGAACACGATGATTTCATCGACATACGGATTGTTTTCCACAACGGGTGCGGTATATTCGCGAACAACTAGGGCAATAAACGCTTTCGGAAATTTTCTCCGCACCGCGCGAAGAGCGGGCGTGGCAATCAACAAATCGCCGAGTTGGTCATGTTGACGAATAATGAGAATACGGCTGAAGGAGTCAATGGGAAGCTGAGAAGGTGTATACTGCGTTCCGGAGCGGAAGACGTTGATCAGGCGGAAAAGATATCGCTTGAGGGTAACTTCAAGAGGCTGCATTGAACGATGGCATGGTCAGTAGGTCACTTCTTGTCGGTAATGTCTTCGAAATCTGCATCCTGCACGTTGTCAAACTGCTGTCGAGTTTCTTCTCCCGGACGGTCGGCTGCGATTTGCGCGGCGGATCGAAAAAAGGCCTCGCAGATTGCAATACTATACCGACAATCTTTGCAAGAATATAAATACAAATTATCCAAACAATGAGCCGAAACATAACATCAGTTTACACTTTCTTTGAACGCGGATTGTAATATTCGACTGCGGCGCGGTTGGGCCTGAGAATTTCGTTGTACAACTCCTCGAAGTCGTTTTTGTCGTTCACAAAATCAATTTCCGTGGAGTTTACAATCAACAGTGGAGCGCTCTTGTAACGGAAGAAAAAATAGTTATACGCTTCATTCAGATCTTTAATGTACTCTTCCGAGATGTTTTCTTCGTATTTTCTGTCGCGTTCTCTAATATTTGACATTAACCGCTCGACGCTGGATTGGAGGTAAACGACCAAATCCGGAACAGGAATATTTTTTTCTATCGAGGCGACAAGTGTTTCGTAAAGCCGTAATTCATCGTCGCGCAAGTTGAGATACGCAAAAATCTTATCCTTCTCGAAAATATAATCGGTGACCAGTCGCGTTGTGAAAAAGGTCTGCCTGAAACAAATCTTGCTGCTGTTTATACCGGCTCAGTAAAAAGAAAATTTGCGTCTGGAAAGCATAACGGTCAGAATCTTCATAGAAGCGCTCAAGAAATGGATTCTCTTCGAATTGCTCGAGCACAAGGCGTGCATTGATCCGTTCCGAAACCATTCTTGCAAGCGAAGTTTTTCCCGCTCCGATCACTCCTTCTATGGCGATATAACGAACGTCCGAATGGTGAACAGGCAACATTACTCCTGCAAGGTTGTGAAAAACGATTGAGTTAGCTCCGTCGAACACTCGACGACATTTGAATCTTTAGACTCGGCGAGCAAATCCTTTACAGTCTTATGGATTAACGGATGCACTGTGTCAGGCGCGATCTCAGCCAGGGGCTGAAGAACAAATCGACGATTGATCATTTCACTATGCGGAATGACCACTGCCGCATCGTTGATCACACAATCTCCAAACAACAAAATATCGATGTCGATTTCGCGCGGGCCCCAACGGTTCCTTTCTACCCGTCCGATTTCTTTTTCGATCCACTTGATTCGCGAATGAAAATCCGCCACTCCGTTCGAAGTGCGAACCATTAGAACAGCGTTAAGAAAATCGTTTTGATTCTTCTCCCCAACAGGTTCGGTCTCATACACACTGGAGAGCTTTACGACCCTCGTCGAGGGAACCGCCCGCAGTTTCCGGACCGCCTCGGCAAGAAAGTGAATTCTATCGCCGACGTTTGAACCTATTCCCAGAAAAACATTTTCCATGGAAGCGTCTATGCCTGTTCATCTCTGGCAGACTCTATCTCAACTTCTACATGGTCGATAATACCGTGAACCGCTGCTCCCGGCTTTCGTATTCGTATCGTTGTCTTTTGAACTTCCGGAAATTCTTTTAAAATTCCCGCGGCGATCGACTGAGCAAGGGCTTCAATAAGAAAGAATTTCTTCCCGATGACTGTTTGCTTCATTACGCCGTACACTTTTTCGTAATTCACCGTCTGGAGTAAACTGTCTTTTTCTTTTGCCCCCGACAAGTCGCAATGCAGTTCGACGTCGACTTCGAATTTGCCGCCGAGGTTTTGTTCATCCGACATAACACCGTGGTAGGCATAGAACACTGCGTTGTGAAGCCGAATGATGTCCAGTTTTTTCATCAAAATATTTTTTCTTGAGGATTATCGACAGAATCGCTATGATTTCACGATTTTTTGATCTTTTCCCATGTATCACGCAACGTTACTGCACGATTGAAAACAAGTGATCCCGGTTTTGAATCGGAATCCACACAGAAATAGCCGAGGCGCTCGAACTGAAACCGGTCTTGGGGGGCGGCCGTCGCAAGGCTTGGTTCAATCTTGCACGATTTTAACACTTCGAGTGAAGTTGGGTTAATAAACTCTTTCCACTTCTCCGCGTCCGGATATTCAGCAAGAAACAGACGGTCGTACAGGCGAGTCTCCGCATCCACGGCATGAGCAACGGAGACCCAATGAATTGTCCCTTTTACTTTCCGTGTGCTCTGTGGAGAACCGCTTCGTCGTCTCGGGGTCGTACGAACATCGCAATTCAATTACTTCTCCGGTTTTTTCGTCCATCACAACACCGGTACATTTGATAATATACGCATACCGCAAACGGACTTCAGTCCCTGGCGAAAGCCGGAAAAATTTCTTCGGAGGATTCTCTCGAAAGTCATCGTGTTCGATGTAGATGACCTTGGAAAAAGGGATCTTTCTCGTTCCCTTGGAAGGATCTTCTGGATTATTCACTGCATCAAGTTCTTCCACAACTTCTTCAGGGTAGTTCTCGATCACGACTTTAAGCGGACGAAGAACCGCCATTACACGAGGGGAGCGCTTGTTCAAATCGTCGCGGAGGCAATCCTCCAACCATAACGCATCGGAGGTATTCTCCCGGCGCGCAACTCCAACCCGGTCAGCAAATGCCCGGAGAGATTCCGGCGTAAAGCCTCGACGGCGAAGACCGGAAATCGTCGGCATCCGGGGATCGTCCCAACCGCTGACATAGCCTTCTTCGACGAGCTGCAAAAGCTTTCGCTTGCTCATGACGGTATAGGTCATATTCAGCCGGGCGAACTCGATCTGCTGCGGATGATGCAGTCCCAATTCCTCAAGGAACCAATCGTACAACGGACGATGATTTTCAAACTCAAGCGTGCAGATCGAATGAGTGATTCCCTCAATCGAATCGCTTTGTCCATGGGCCCAATCATACATCGGATAAATACACCATTTGTCGCCTGTGCGGTGATGTGTCGCGAAAAGAATCCGGTACATAACCGGGTCGCGCATATTAATGTTGGGCGACGCCATGTCGATCTTTGCGCGGAGAGTCCGCGATCCGTTCGGAAACTCTCCGTTGCGCATCCGCGTAAAGAGATCAAGATTTTCTTCAACGGTTCGATTACGATACGGGCTCTCTTTTCCCGGCTGGGTCAGCGTCCCTCTGTACTCCCGTATCTCGTCGGCACTTAAGTCGCAAACGTACGCCTTTCCTTTTTTTATCAAGCGGACAGCATACTCGTGGAGTTGTTCAAAATAATCGGAAGCATAGTACAGTCTCTCCTGCCAATCGAACCCCAGCCATCGCACGTCCTGTTTGATCGATTCGACGTACTCTTGTTCCTCCTTTGCCGGATTCGTGTCGTCAAAACGTAAATTACAAAATCCGCTGTAATCTCTCGCAAGACCGAAATTGAGGCAAATCGATTTTGCATGTCCGATATGGAGGTATCCGTTCGGTTCTGGAGGGAACCGGGTGTGCACCTTGCCGCCAAATTTATTTGTTTTCAAGTCATCGTCAATAATATCACGAACGAAGTTCTTCCGCTCCGGCATTTCACCGTTCATTCCATTGTCTTTAAAATCTTGTTGTTTCTCTAACGTTGTCATTGTAGTCTTTCAATTGCTGAATTAATTCTCGCGACCGTCTCCTCTTTTCCGAGGATGAAAAGAATATCGAATAATCCCGGTCCCGAACCCACCCCCGAAACAGCCAGGCGCAATGGGTGGATCAAATCGCTGTTATTGACCTTCATCGATGCAGCGACACCGTGGAGCGCTGCTTCATAGTCTTCCTTCTTTGGGTTTTGAATCCGAGAGAACTCACCTGCCAACTCCTTTCAGCTGAACCGGCGATTCCCGTTTCCATCGTTTCTTTACAACGTCTGACATCGTACTGAAGCGGGGCTTGAAAAAAATAGGGACTTTTTTCAACGAAATCTTTTACGAATGTTACCCGTTCCCGCATGACGCCGACGACGCTCATTAAGTACGCGTCCTCGAAATGCTTTCCGTCGAACCCAGATAGCGTCAACTGGTCTCTCAGGCTTTGGAGTACCTCCGCATCGGTTTTCCTGCGAAGGTATTCAAAATTAAGCCAATTAAGTTTTTCGATATTGAAAACCGCGCCTGAATTGCCCACCCGCTCGAGGGAAAATTCTTTGGAAAGCTCTTCAAGCGTAAAGAGTTCTCTCTCTCCCCCCGGGTTCCATCCAAGAAACGCGACAAAGTTAACAAGGGCTTCTTTGAGATAGCCTTTTTTACGGTAATCCTCGACTGCAACATCGCCTTGGCGCTTGCTCAACTTCGATTTATCCGGGTTGAGCAGCAATGGCAAATGAGCGAACTGCGGGATTTCCCATCCAAAATGATTGAACAAAATCACATGCTTGGGCGTGCTCGAGAGCCATTCCTCGCCGCGAATAACATGAGTGATTTTCATAAAATGATCGTCGACAACAACCGCTAAATGATACGTTGGATAGCCGTCGGATTTGAGAATGACCTGATCGTCCAAAACTTTATGTGCGATAGTAACACTTGCCCCTGATGATGTCGGTAAACGTCAATTCACCTTCAAGGGGAACTTTCATCCGAATGACATGCTGTTCACCTTGTTTCAGCTTTTCCGTAACCTCTTCTTGAGGAAGATTCCGGCAGTGGCGGTCATACGACGTCGTCAATTTTGCGGCGGACTGTTTTTCACGTACTTCTTTGAGCCGCTCGGGGGAACAAAAGCAATAATATGCCTTCCGTTCTTCTACCAGTTGATTTGCATACTTCTGGTACAGATTGATCCGTTGCGATTGAATGTACGGACCGTAATCACCTTCCCGTCCCGGACCTTCGTCATAGTTGATGCCCGCCCACGCAAGAGTGTCGATGATGTTTTGCACTGCCCCTTCTACTTTTCGTGATTGGTCGGTATCTTCGATGCGAAGAACAAACGCACCGCCCTCCTTTTTCGACAATAAATAGTTATACAACGCTGTTCGCAATCCTCCGACATGTAAAAAACCAGTCGGGCTTGGAGCAAATCGCGTACGTACCGTGCTCATAAAGTGTCTTCACCACCATCATAACATCAACATCATGCAGTCAAACGGCAGCGAACGGTGCTCTCGTCAGAGCATGCGCGCAATACCGCAAACTATTGAATAATAACCCGGGAGATCGTCTCTGCGAAATGCCGACGGATCTCCGAAAGAAACTTGTAATTAAAAAGATACCAAACTTTTGATGGGAACGCAAACCTGCGGCGGATCCCAAAGAACAACATGTTCACTCTTTTGATTTCGCTTGCTGCATGAGAAACGTCATCAACCGCGAGGCGGGCACGCGGGGATTGAAAGAAGTATTATCGCTCAGGTACGATACAAACTTACCTTCGCGATACAACGAAGGCGGACTTGGACAACTTTTATTGAATGGACTGAACACTCCGCGTAATCCGCCGTACGGACAATTCGGATTAAATATACTCGTCGGAGAACCTTCAAATCCATACTGTCCCCATGGATTGACAATGGAGTGAGGATGCGATGTGTCAGCCCACACCAATCCCAGATAGGCTCCGTCGGACGCGATAATGCGGCATCCAAGAAACTGGAAAAAGTCTTCGTTCAACGCATGGGCTTCCGATGTATCCGGCTGTATGTATTCTGCTTGTGCACCTGAATCCGCAACCTCAGCATTCATCTGCATCGAGTGTTTTTCGTAAATGTATTTTTCGAGAATCTTAGGTTCGTTCACCTGGTCAAAAACAATCCATTCCTTCTTATTCCCTTTGCGGTCGTATTTGTATAAATTTTTGAAAGGGCGGTCTTTCTCAATGCCGGACTCCTCCACTACATTTCCCCTGTTATCGTATTTATAAATGACGCTATAGCCGACGCGGCCATCGGATAAATAATTTACTTCGGCCACTAAATTTCCGTTCCTATCATACTCAAACGTGGACTTTGCCTTGATACTACTGTCCGGCTTGTAAACATACTCGGATGTCAAATTCTCCAGACTATCGTAAACAAACGCGATCCTGTCGGCAATATTATACACTGCTGAATCGAGGTTATTAAAATCTCTCCCGTACTTTATCATTTCAATCATATTGCCGTCGCCATCATAAGCATACGTGTACCGGGAAATGCTGTTCTTTTGTTCGATCACGTTGCCGTTGGAATCGTACGCATACAATTCTTTCGAGAATAATCGCCCATCCGAAAGATACCCCAAACTCTCGACGAGGTTATTATCGCCGTCATATACATAGATCCCCTTCCGGTCGACAGTTCCATCCTGTTTGTATGAAACCATTTCTTTCTCATTGCCGGCTGAGTCATAGCGATAGATCGTTTTCGTCTTGGCATCCCCTTTTGTCGTGGCTTCCTCAATAAGGTTTCCATCAAGATCGTATCGATACGCAGTCTTGGAGAAAACCGTCCCGTCATTTTTATTATAGATAGTTTCTTCTATTTTATTCCCGTTGGAGTTATACCGGACGGATGATATTTCTATTCCCTTCTTTTCGGGTTTGCCAAAGCTATAATTGTATTTCCACTCAGACATTGAAAGAACTCCCGACGTCTTGATCCTATCCAGTTCTTTCAGTTCAAGGCGTTTATCTTTCAATACCTCCTTCTTGCTTTTTTGCGATAGTCCCCCTTCCGCTAATCCTTCACTCGCGAAAAGAAGAACGGATAGCACAAGAATAAGGCTGGAAAATAAGGGCGGTTTACTGTTCATTTGAACGCTTGCGGATACTTAAAAAGTCAAACGGGGAAAACAAGGTCTCATGAATTTCACTTACGAATTAAAAATCAAGGCTGGCTTTTAAGGTACTAAGCAGATAGTTACTATTCAACTCTATTTTTCTTTGGTTTAATATCAATGGAAATAATGCAGCTTCAGTGTCAGGTTGCATGTCATGCCCACCAGACAGAAATGGATACCAACTCTGTTCTAGAAAACTTCGAAGGCGCAGCGCTACGTAGGGCGAACGCCCGACAGCGGAAAAAAACTACCAATAATGGCGAATAGAAAGCATTTTTGGGTCAGAATCTCCGTTAACGCTAAAGTCAATGTAAAGCAATGAACAATATCTTTCTTGGAGCAGTTTTGTGCATTTTCCGGCATTAACGTAAAATGGCACTGAACGAGTGGAACTAGGAACGGAGAGTTTTTTTCCGCGGAGGGTAAAAGTGGAAATTGCATCGCCAGAAGCGTAGCGGCACAATTTTGATTTCCCCATCCGACCGTCGTCATCTCCACACCGGCGAAACCTTCAGCCAAAAGAATTCAGATCCGGATGGAACTCCCCAAGACAATACTTGGTAACTGCGCCAGCTTCCAAAGTTTTGCTTGTTTTCCCTCAGCTGCTTTTGTACATTTAAGTAGTAGAGGAGAGCTGGCAGAATGGCTATTGCATCCTCCAATGGAGGACGCCCGTAAGCAAATAGAATCGTTTGATGACTTCAATTTGGAGAGCTGGCAGAATGGCTATTGCATCCTCCAATGGAGGACGCCCGTAAGCAAATAGAATCGTTTGATGACTTCAATTTGGAGAGCTGGCAGAATGGCTATTGCACCGGTCTTGAAAACCGGCGCCCGTAAGGGCTTGTAGGTTCGAATCCTACGCTCTCCGCAAATTTGATATAACCTCGCAGTAGACAACAACATAGTGATTGAGCGCCATAAAATGTGTCCAAATAGTGTCCACTATTTTCCAAACTAACGGGATATAGGAGGATATGTATGGCGTCCTACCGAGTAAACTTAAAAAAAATCAAAAGAAAAAACGGATCCGTTTACCAGCTTGATTATCGGATCGGCAATAAACGAATTCGCCGATTCGCTGGGAGCAGTTTCAAAGAAGCTGAAACTCTTCGAGCAAAACTTCAACACGAACTCCTTTTCGAAAGACATAAGCTCGACGTTCCTACGAAAACAGTGAAGTCACTGCGTTCATTAGCGGATGACTTTATAAAGACAAAGCAACGCGAGATCCGCGCAAAGTCGTTAGTCCGATATGAAGACTATATAAACCGATTCGTTAGTTTCTTTGAAAAATACTTCCCGGAAGGTCATGCTAATATTCGGAGAATCTCGAAATCACATATCCAAGAATTCATAGAGGACGTTTCAAACGGAGATAAGCCTTGGGCTAAGAAAACTATGAATGGATTTATTCGTGTAGGCAAATCTTTGTTCAATACAGCAATTGAGGAGAAGTATATTGAAGAGAATCCATTTGAACATGTAAAAGAATTCCGGTTACCAAGTCCAGGGATGGAGAATCATTTTACCAAGGAACAGCTAAATCAGATCTGGAAAAGAGTTGATCCGTTTTGGCGTCCTTCTCTCGAATTTATGTATCACACAGGCTTGCGTAAGGGAGAGATGATAAACCTGACGTGGGAAAACGTAAATCTTGATGCTGAAAATCCATCTATTTCTGTGGTATCGTTAGATGACTGGGAAACAAAGACCGGTGAAAATCGAACAATACCCTTGGATGCGCGTGCGCTTGAAATTTTGAAATCGATGAAGGGTAAGCATTCCAAGTATGTTTTTGTGGGAGTTAATGGAGAAAAAATTCACCCAGATAGACCATATCATGCGTTAAAGAATGCGTTGGAAAAACTCGGCATTGAAGGCGATGTGCATAAACTTCGCCACTCCTTTGCGTCCCACTTAGCGATGGCCGGTAAGGACATTCTTTCTATAATGGAGTTGATGGGCCATAAGGACCTAAAGACTACACAAATTTACGCACGCCCGAACAAACACCACTTGAAAGAAGTAGTGGCGGCACTCGATACGCCACAGGACAAGACTGGAAAAGCCGCGTAAAATATAATACAGTTGTAACTAAAACAAAAGACCCAAAGCACATACACACTCCGTGTAATGAGCCGGGGTAATAAATGACTATTCCGTTGCCCATCTCCGAGCCGTGAACAGTCACTGAAAATGTTCATATTTCCTTCGGAATATCGCCGATTGGCTGTAGTGGCTGTAATGACCGTAGTTTTTCCAAATCTATTCTATATAAATATTACAATACTATATATCTCTATCTCTAAATAATTCTATATAACTTAAAAAAGAACAGTCAATGCAGTCAGTATAGTCAATTGTCAAGAAACATTAGCAAAAAGGGACAAAAAAAATGGCTGTTCCCAATTCGAGAACAGCCACTATGGTCAGTGGTTATTCGTTAGTTAGAAAGGTATGTCATTAGCAATGCTGAAGCCGTATAACAGTATTTCCGTTGTCCTATCATTAGTCTTTTTACATTGTCATCGGTCAGATACCCATTGGATCGAAGTAATTTTATGATCTTGTTCTTGTCGTGCTTAATGACGCTGATACTAGTTTCAAAAAGATCTGAAGGTACATATCCACCCTTGAGAAAATCAGTGTAACCGATAGGATCCCCGTCGTACGCATCTTTCAACTTCAGAAGAAACGTATCCATGACATCCTCTTCCGCAGTTACCGAGCTGGCGAATAATTCCTTCTCGTAATCAGTAATCGGAACCGATATTGAGTAACGATACTTCGTCAGGTCGAGTTTTTCAAATACCGTTTTCAATTCAGTCCGGATATAATGCCCTAAACGAGCACGGAGCTTGTCCGCATAGGTTGCATCGATTTCAGCGTATTGCCGTTCCATCTTGTAAACGAAGAACTGATTATCCTTTTCATCGTTTGGAATCTCGTCCCGTTCTACCTGGATTGGATACCGCGCGTTTGATAGGATGATGATGTTGACGTTGTTCCTTACCTGGTATTCGTGCTTGAACTTCTTGTTCACCGGCAGATATTTCGACCCGCTCTGACGCTTCAGGTCTAAATATTGCTTGTGGTCCTCCGTAACGGTTTCATCCGCGTACAGAAGCTTCTTCTCGTATTCCGGCGTGAACTGCCCGGCTTTAGCTCCCCATGCAATCGATAGCGGCTGGAAAATCTCGCCGACCAATTCTGCAAAGCTGTTCTTCCCGGCCCCGCGTTTACCGGTGAGGATAAGAAAGGGCAGCTTTTTGTAATTGGTGTAGCAATACACGGCAAGATACTGTTTGATAAAATCCTTATACTTGCCGAAGTTCTTTTCCAAATAATCTTCGATAAACTTGTTATCTTCGACTTCGACTTTCATCGGCGCATAATGCACTCGAACCATTGCCTCATCCGGCCTTACCTCAAAGTAGGTTTCCTTTGCAGCCATGTCGCCAATCTGCTCGACGCGGTTCAAGTTCTTGAAGTGGTGATTTTGCATTAACCATTCAAACGCCTTGTCCCGTTCTTCTTTTTCATGCGCACCGGTTAAAGAATAGAACTTCTTTTCTCCTATTTCACTGATTGAAAACTCACCAGCAGTGATACAGATTTGGTGTATACCTGTCCCGATGGAATAAAACTCTTTACAGCTTTCCGCCATAGTAACCGGCTCTTTTATCATCCAAAAGGTATGATTGCATGCTGAGCAGTGAATGAAGTAATTTTTTGATTTATCGCTGTATTCAATAAACGCAGAGGTGTTGGAATCTTCATGGAATGGGCAGTAAATGACTGCCTTTTCTTTTGTTGCTGTGAGGTTGACCTGTTTCTTATCCGCATCGAAAATCCGTAGAGTTCGATCCCATTCTCCGTCCTTGAGATATGGCTCCACATCAAAGTCATTACCGTCCCAACGTGAATAGTATGTTGCCGTATCGGGTGAGCCATAAAGCTGGCGTGCGCCGTCTAATACTTTTTCGTCCGACTGCGGGAATTCTACGCAGATGGCAGCGATTGCGGCCTGATAGACCTTGTAGGAATAGACCGTTCTGCTAAAAGGGATGAAAATACGGAAGTGATGTTTTTTAGGTTTGTGGCTTCTGGTTGTAATCAAGGCATAATTCCATCCAAGGTTCTTGAGTTTCTTCAGGGCCTGTGCGATTGTCATGCCGTGGTCGCTGTCGACACAGAAACCTGTGGCTGATTTGAAATTCGCAATCAGTCGGTAATTGGTATGCCAGGAGATGGGGCTGTAGTTGTGAGATTTGAGGATCGATTCGAGTGAACCGATTTTTACTTGTTGAGGTGTGTAAACAACCGTGTCGCCGTCATAATTCTTATCGGCAAGCGATAACGTTACTTCCCTTTCTTGTTGGTGATTGTTCTGTGTTTCCATTAATAGATAAATTGGTTAATACGATGGACTTGAGTGTCCGGATAGCGTTCGCATAGGTGATCGGATTGACCGTTGCCGTAAATGCGGAGTATGCTTCGACTGCTTTGTCGAGCATGCTATTTTCGATGAAGGCAAATTCGGTGTTGCTGCCTTCGCGTACGTGTGATCTTAGTGGTATATCGCTGGCGACAAAATAAGCCGCCAGATACAGATCTCTGGTTTTATACATTAGGATTTATGGTTTAGGATTTTATTGATTCCGGGTGGGGATCGAATCTCGCCACAACCAATGCCTGGGGCAGGCATTTTCTTGATGGCTTATTATACTTCTAATTTTTGAAAGTTTCAAGCGATTTTTAAAATATATTTGGGGGCAGAGTATTGGGCTCCTCCACCCCCTATTAACGCGGAAGTTTAAGGCAGGGGGCCAGTTTTTCCCTCATCAAACCGTTTGAGGTGTAGAGCTTGAAACATGGCGCTCGCATCTTGAAGTTTTTGAATCAGGTCTTCCATTGCTCTCTGCCTATTCTCAAAGGGCAAATCCAACATCTCCTCCATTCGCAGAATTAGATCCAAATTATTTCTACCAAGATAATTCTGGAAATCGGTCAACGTTTCTATGATGTCGCCAGCGAAATATGAATCGCTTATGGTTGTAAGTAATCCTCCAAAATTCATGGCATCGTTCGCAGTATAGTGCAGAAACACATCGTGGGGTGAGTAATCATTCAACTGCTGGATCACGCGTTTCAATTCGGGATCACTGAGTGATGATATCGGTTCAGCCTGCCAACCGCCGAGCCTAAAATATGATAAGACGAAATACATAAACCCTCCTTGTAATGAATAGAGTGGTCCCGGATTCGAGGCCGGGTAGTATAAGACTGTGATAATAAAAAAGTGGCAAGGTATCCGGCCCTGCCACTCGTTATTAATGGAATGGTTGCAAAATAATTAAATGGCGATTATTTGCTTTCATCGCTGTCCATGTCCCGAAGCGTGGCGGCCAACTCTTCAATTACTCGGCTGAAGAGTTTCGGCTTCTTTTCGAAAAGTTCGGAAGTTTTCGGATCTACATCCTTCATAAACTTTCCGACAGCGCTACGGAACTCTTTCCGGTGACCGCTTTCCGTCAACGGAAAAAGACTCTTAATGATCGGCGATCCACCAGCCTCACCCTTCTTCAGCTGTTCCATGACCACGGCGGTGTATCTCCGCGCGTTGCGATGGGCAAAAACAGTAGCCCGCTCGGAGCTGAGGATTTCCCGGAGAGCGTCTACACTTTCTCCAACGTGTTCCTCGTACAATTGACGATACTTATCGTAATCGCGTTTGGCAGCCATGTATTTCGCCTCTTCTTGCAAACGCTTCATACGAAATTCATAAACTGCCGGTTCGTCAAGCATCATCATTTGCGAGTCGCCGTTTTCTGCTACAGACTGCACAGCTCGCTCGGTGACTATCTTCCGATAATGATCCGCGCGAACTTTATGCGTCGCCATCCGACGCTCGGCGCCTTTCATCTGACGCTTACGTCGTGCGGTTTCCTTCGGATTTGCTGTCGCAGATCCGATTTTTAATTTAAGGAGTTTTTCATTCATGGCTTAAACCTTTCTCATTGATTTATTTAAGTTACAGTGATCCCATCTCGCATTCTGCAGCCGCATAGTTGCTCGATGAAGGGGTAAAGCTATTTTTCTCTCTATTTGTATAGTTTATTTTCTCTCAGCTCCTTCAGGACCTCGCCGAGGTATAGTTTTTTTCCCTGAGCTAATTCCTCAATAAACGGTTCATAGAGTGAAAACTTTAGTGTCAACTTCATGATCGCCTTGAGAAATTCATCCGGGTCGTCCATGTGACGGTATTCCCAAGTATGAAGGTTATAGTGCCCATCCTCCCTCAACTGCCATCGAAATAGCCTTTGGCCTCTAGTGAGATAAGGATTTAAGAGTATGTCGACTTCAGTATACTGCATCGGATCGACGGCTCTCTCAGACTCTATCTCTATCGAACGTATTTCGTCGTCGGAGTGGAGCAGGAGGACCTTAAGGGTTCGTCCATTGCTCTTCACGTCAAGCTCAAGAGCTGGGCCTCGTGGCACTATAATCTGTCGGCATGCCACGTTGTGGGCTTGAAGAACTGGAATTAAATCTTTTACAATGTCCATTTGGAGCCTCCTACTCTTTCGTTGGTCAAGGTGTCCGTGGTTTGTCCGACACGGTCGGTATGGGGATATTTTGTTTTCATTATATTTCTCCAAAAGTTTTTATTGAATTATTAAATAGAACTGTGATTAATTTCGGCAGTTGTTAACTGCCAGATTCAATGAGCATGCCGTTGCTCCCGTCCGTGGGGCTAGCACTTTCGGTTAGGCTTGTCTTTTGAGGTTGTCAAAGAACGTAATTGCTGTATTTTGCTGTAGATAAGATAAGTGTGGAGGTAGAGAGTGCCGGTAGCGAAAAGGGGTATGGAATGGGTATGGAAGAAGGGCGAATTATTCCAGAGGGATTACTTCTGTTTCGAGGAACGGTGAGAACGTTTTTGTTTGAGGCTATTTCGAATGGAATCAATTTTCTTTTGGCGAACATTTGGTCTTAAATCAGGGAAGATCTGATCGACGGCTAGCCGTGCGGCGGTCCTCCATTTCATCTTGGGTTTTTCTCTCTTCAGCTTGTAAGCATAATCAACTGCCTCCTTGGCTTTGGGATCGCGGCGTTTGTGAGCCTTTTCTTCTTCCTCGATAACTCCATCGCCATCAGAACTGATATGATCAAAATTATTTAGCTTTCGTCCCTGGGCTTCGAGGATTTGAAATATTTCATGGAGTTTCTGATCGGATTTTGTAATTCCACGATCAGTGAAAGCGGAAGATATGCTTGGATCGATTTTTATAGCCTCATCAAAATCGTCGATGGCTCCTTGATGGTCACCAATTTCTTTTCTGGCTCTCCCGCGATAATGATAAGCAACAGCATTTTTGGGATCGAGCGAGATAGCTGTAGTTAAATCTTCGATGGCTTCCGGATATTCCTTCGTCAATAATTTGGAATACCCACGATTGACGTAAGCGAGCATTAACTTGCGATCCTTCTCAATAGCTTTGTCATAGTCTTCGATGGCTTCCGGATGTTTTCCCATCGACGCAAGCGCGCTTCCTCGGTTGTTGTAGGCAGCGGCATACTCGGGATTGATGGTGATGACTCTGGTAAAGTCGTCAATTGCCGCTAGGTTTTCGCCAATTGACGCATAAGAGTATCCTCGACAGAGATGTGCAAAGGCATTGCTAGGATCAATTTTGATGGCCTTGTCGAAATCTTCAATGGCCAAACGATCTTCGCTTATGGCTGCTTTGGAATTCCCGCGAGTAATGTAATCATGGGGATTGTTGGAGCCACTCCCGATGGCTTCATCAAGGTCATTGATTGCGCCTGTATAGTCACCTCTGAGTGACTTTGCATAACCCCGCACGCTGTATGCCCGTGCATTCGACGGATCGAACTCGATAGCCCTGTCGAAATCTGCAAATGCGGCGTCATAGTCCCTTTTGCTAAACTTTGACATCGCCTTCTTAATAAAACCATCTGCTTTCTTATTGTCCTGATTTTTGCTCATTAGAAATCCGGATGGGTTTTATTGAAGTGAGACAAATGGCACAAATTGTCGCTCATGCTACCAAACACACATTCACCGCATACCACTCCCCGACATCAATCTCTCCATCTTTCAACGTCGCCTTCGCACTCGTCAGCCCGACGCGGCGATTAGTTTGATCATGCAGCCAGTCGAGTATCAGTCTGGCGTTGCATTCTGCATGAGTATGCGAACTGCAGCAAACAACGTCGTTGATATACTACTCTTCTTGATTTAAACTCTCGTAAATGTATGCGAATCGATTCGCAATTGCAATCCATGTCTTATTTTGATGAATAAAAAATCCCCGAAACATCATCTGCTTCGGGGATCATTCAAGAACTAAGGAAGAATGAAGCTTATTTCAGCAATGACATCTTTTTCACAACATTGAAACTACCCGATCTAAGTCGAGTAAAAGTAAATCCCGCTTGAAAGATGAGACGCATCGAATTGTACCGAATATCGCCCCGACGGCTTGAACTCATCTACCAGCGTTGTCACTACTCTGCCAATCGCATCATAGATCTTTATCGTTACTTTGCCATCTTTCGGTAGTTGATAAGCAATTGTCGTTGTTGGATTGAATGGATTCGGATAGTTCTCAATACCGTATTCCGTCACCGGCCCATTTGCGTTCTCAACCTTTGCTTCTCCCTTGGCTTTTTGTGCAACTGACTTATTGGGAGACAAGCTTACGGCTGCGACATCATTCGCTGTGGTCAATGCAGCCATCATGCCTTGGTCTAGTGAAGAACCGTACTTCGCTTTTACATCCTGCAATGCCTGGGCTGAAATCGATTCAGCACTCTTGTCATATGCTCGGAGCGAGGCAAGAAGGAGGAGTGCTCGCTTTTCGATCTCAGTTCCGGGGTTCTTGCTTATCAAGTCATTTGCAAGTGAAACTGCGTTCGAAGTCTTCCCAGTTGCCGTATACGCATTTGCCAGAAGTTCTTCTGCGGTTTGCGAGAGACTGTCAGTGCCAACCATAAACGATTTCAATTCTGAAACTATCGTAGTGTCTCCGGACTGCAAAAGGACGGACAAGAGGCGAACCATCGCCCGTTGTTTATCCGCAACTGAGGCATTACTCTTAAGAATAAATTGACATAGGCTCGACGATGTCGCATAATCTTGAATGAGGAAGGCATTCGTCGCGCGCTGATAGAGTTGCGAAGCTGAACCCGATGAGTCTACACTAGTTGTCGCGGAACTTCCTCCTTGAACAATCACGTCTCCACCCCCTCCTGGACATCCTCCTTGAGACGTTAGCCAATTAAGAGTGTCGATATATGAGCCTGGCACATAATAGATTTTGTTCCAATTCGGAGGTGATTGGTTCCACCAATTATATTCTGCCTCGATTGTCGCACCACCATCTGCGTATGCATCATACAATGTGCCTCCGTAAATATTATTGCATGTGCCAGAGTAATACCTTCCAGAGTAGGAACCAAAGCCCATTGAACTTCCACTACCTCTGCAAATTAAATTGTAACTATTCCCCGTTATCGTGTTCAATCCGTTTTGTCCGCTGCCTGCCGTCACAGATGAACCGCCGTAAGAGCCCACACCGACAAGGCTGCCTGTGATGTAGTTCGATTGGACAGTTCCCCAAGAATACGAGGAGAAGTATAGATTGAAATATTGTTTTGTGCTGCCATGAGTGCCGTTGCCCGAAAATTGGTTCCCTGAAATAAGCGGAACGCCTGTCGTGGGTCCAATAAGAATTATGCCATAATAATAGTTATTGTTAATAAAACAATTTGAAATAGTGGGAGTGGGATTAGGACTCCCCTGAATGACAATTCCATTGCCAGCACCAAGATTTTGGATTGTTGTTTCATTGAGTGTGCCACCTCCGCCATTCGTGTAACGGACTCCGTTGGAAGAACCTGATTGGCCATTGATCTGCACGTTCACAATATTCGGCGTAGAGTTAATGACGTAAATTGCCTGTGTGCCCGAAAACGCCGAATTATTTATTATGCAGGAATTGATTGTTGCTGTGCTGACGTTGGTGATCACGAGCGGTTCGTCCGCACCAGAGATCGTGCAATTGACCAGCGAAGAACCATTCGAATTCATTGATATGCCGGTTGTGTACGGGCTCGATTGAGATTGCACAAAGTTAAATGTTGTTCCGTTCGCGACCAAGGCACCATTGACAACAAGACTTGCACCTGAGGGAAAATTCATCGTTACGCCGGATCTCAACGTAAGTGTTGCACCAGAGTTGATTGTTAAACTGCCAGCCACGTTGTAGGTCCCTGAAGGAATCGTTACGCTAGTTGACACGGTCGAGTAGCTGTAGTTGGCTGTTACCGTTGCATTGGAATTTGTAAACACAACTGCCTTTTGGTCGAAGCCTGTTGGATTGCTGCCTACTTGCGAGAGGGTTGCATTCGTGGAAGACCACCCAGTAAAAAATGCACTGTAACCGCTGATATTTTTAGTGGTTGGACTTTGAACGGAGTAGTAGGTTCCCAAATTGACAGTTTGACCTAAAAACACTCCACCGCCTGATTGGCCATTTGCGCCCGTAGGATGAAATGGTGAAGTAAATGTATCGAAGCTATTCGGCTGCGTCCCGTTCGATTCAACATACCAAGGATCCCTAAATTGAATATTGTCAAGATTGCTACCGTTATCAACAAGAGTTGCTTGAATTGTCGCTGCAGAAAGAGAAATAAAATTAGCAATTTCTTGAAATGGGCTTGACGGCACTGCGACCGTTCGGCTAAGAAGATAGTCAGAGTTGCTTCCATTCCAATCATGGTGTTTTCGATAATCATTGGATCCTCCCACATTCACAATAAATCTCTCATTGTTTGTACCAATGGCACAAGTAGGTTGATTCGGTGTAATGCCATATTGCCCAGAATTTACGTTGTCAGCTCCGACTTCCAACGATCCCCCAGCTTCACCACTGTGATACTGGTTCTGAACGAAAACCGGCGTTCCAAACAAGCTATTGTCCTGTGTAGCGCCCCAAACGCCCCAAATCGTGTATGATCGTCCGGAAGTAAGTGGTAGCTCTAAGCCATCATTGTAAGTCAACATACAAGCGGGGGGATTTACACTTGTTATCACCAAATGAGTGTCGGCGCCGGGATAACTGTCTGCATTCGTGGACCAATTGATATCCCTGAAATCTAATGTGAATTGAAATATTTGAGTCCCAT
Organism: uncultured Bacteroidota bacterium; assembly: GCA_963843065.1. GTDB lineage: Bacteria > Bacteroidota > Ignavibacteria > UBA10030 > UBA8401 > JAGVPT01. The sequence goes on along the minus strand of CAWJKX010000074.1, from coordinate 2,821 downwards.
AATTATAAATAGTTATGAGCATAAGTCCCCAAGGCATATATGGGGTACCCACTTTCGGGCCATGCCATGCAGCGTAGGTATGTGAGTATGAAGAAATGTATGTCACATTGGTTCCATCCCATCCGTAACCTATGCTACTGCTAAGTGTAGCGTTTACAGTAACTCCCGTAGGTGCTTCCACTATAAATTCACCTGTTACCGAAGCGACAGCCCACTGCGAAAAGAACATTAAGTACATAACGAAGATACACAATATTCGTTTCATAACTTTTCTCCTAATTCGTTTTAGTTTTGTATTACTTTCTCCTTCCAATCCAGATTATTCCCTGCCAATTTATGCCTGTAGCATCAAAACCAACTGCGGCGATTGTATTTTCGGAAACAGCGATTGAATATAGCGGCTTGAGAAGTTCATCCGGAGTTTCCTCAAACCATGTAGAGCCATTATAATGCCAAATCGATTCATAGTCTGTCGCTACTGCGATGTTGTTATCCGCACTTCCACGTATTAGGTGCGGAACTGAGGGTAGCGCGAGAACTCGTTGCGTAGTATCATCCCCTGTAAGCGGCGTACGAAAGATACCACCCGCAGAGCCAACATAGAAGTATTTTTCGCTTGCCCATTGAGTCAAGACAAGGTCCTCATAGGGAGGTGTTGAACTCCCTTTCTGCAGCCAGATCGTTTTCCAAAGTGTGCCATCATATTGTAATAAGATACTCTGGCTCAGATCGTTACTGTACCCACACGCCCAAACCTCGCTTCCATCGGCAGTCCCCCACACATCATGAAGGTCTATCGTTGTTCCGCTCGAAAGTTTCGTCCACATGTTTCCGTTGTATTGAGCTATCATTCCCTTCTGTCCCACGCCGATAATATTATTGGGACTCATTCCCCAAAGCTTGTCGACTGATTGACCATTTTCTGTGCCTCCGATTAGTGAAATTCGACTAAACGAAGCGCTTGTCTGTCGCGAACTTCCGTTCCAGTTATGTATACCTCCATCGGTGAGCCAAATATTATTTGTTCCGAAAATAAATATGCCTCTAATACTGTAAATAAATTGATTGTCCGTATCAAATACTGCTATTAGCTTCCATTGATTTCCATCCCAATGTGCTGCATTATATATCGAACTATCGGAGTAAATCATACCCACCGCCCAAATATCCGTGTCATTCAAAATAGCGACATCGTTAAATATGCTCGACCCGGCGTTGCCGCCGAATGTATATTGAGTGAACGTAAAGTTGTGGCTCGTCGTATCCGGTCCAGAAGGTGGAGGAGGAACAACCGGCGGCTCCTTCTTGCAGGTAAGTGCACAGAAGGAAAAAAGAACGATCAGAACAAAAGGATTTAATTTCATAGGGGGATTCTGCTATTTGGAGTTGGAATTAAGAAGATGCCCCATCGGCCCCATGAGAAGTTCGCTAACGTCAGGACAAATGTCAATGACTTATGTAAAAATATTTACGCTTTTATTTGGTTCAATCTGAAAGTATTAGGTTCTTTGCGACCGTGCCCTCCATTCATTCACAAACAATCCCCGAAACATCATCTGCTTCGGGGATCGTGTTGGTAGAAGAATGCAAACTTTCGAGTCGATAAAACTACTTTGTAACCAACATCTTTCTAGTCTGATTAACACCTGGAGCAACTAATTGGTAGAAATACATCCCACTCGACAAGTGTGAAGCGTCAAATCTCGCTGTGTAAGTTCCAGACCCTTGCTCCATGTTAACTAAAGTGGCAACTTCGCGACCAAGAACATCAAAAACCTTCAAAGTAACTAGGCCTGGTTGAGTTACGCGATAGCTGATTGTTGTGGTTGGGTTGAAGGGGTTTGGATAGTTTTGAGAAAGTGTGTAATCCGTCACTGGCTGAGGGGAAATAGTTTGTTGACTCTGCCCGCTACTAACACTCGCACTGTCATAGTACCGCATATCCCCAAGTATTCTATGAGCTTCAAAAGATCCAATTGAACCAGGAAACATATTATCCAACTGATTTGATATTGTTCGAGCATTTCCCCTGTCTAGCATATCAAAATAATAGCAGGCGAATTTGTCGAACAGCGCCAATTCTATGACAGGGCTCTCTTGATAATTGCTAATAACGCTGTCAATGAGAACGAGTCTATTTGACCTGTCTATATTGGCCAAGTCTAATCCAGCAATAGCATAAATGGTTCTTTTTGTCTTACCACTGAAAATGCTTTGATAAAGAGCCCTTTCAACGGTGAAGTCACTGGCCGCAAAAGTCTCTTTTAGCAAATTCAATGCGTTGAATGACACACTATAGTCTGGAAAGTTTGTGATGAGATTAAGACACAGCGCCCTGGCACCGCTCAAATTCCCAGCCGCCATGAGGAGATAGGCAGAATCCAAAGTAGACTGCATCGGTAACGTTGATCCCTGAGATGCGAAGATGCTACCATCCGTTTTACTCAACGGCGGTGCAGGAACATTCACCGATGAACTAAGATAAGGATTATAGCCAACACTTCCGGTTCCCGAAATCAGAAAGTTGTTTGAATTAGTGGTTCCCCACCAATTGTTGCATCCATAGATTGCGTAACCTGTCATGTTAACAACATTCCATGTGGTATTTGTCAGATTGTCGTAGCCACCACTAAGCGGAGAATTCTGGCCAAGCATTGGATACGAGTTGTTCCAACAATACACCCCGGTGCTGTTGCTAGTGATGTTGTTTTTGCCCTGTGTACTCCCACTTCCCATTTTAGGGTTGGAGTTGGTTATCGCATAAAGACCAAATTGATTGTTCTGAATGTAGTTGTTATATAGAGTCGGCGAGGATGAAGTC
>CAWJKX010000073.1:0-4693 GCA_963843065.1 uncultured Bacteroidota bacterium | reverse complement strand
GAGGTGAAGAGAAACCCTATTATCAATAAGTAGATAAGAATGGCAATGATGCTTGTGTAAGCAGATTTTCGGTGGCCCAGAAGCATCAAATAAAGAGCAATAATAGTACAGACCACAAACGTCACCGATAGAAGGCCTAAAGTTGCCACACTGGAAATAAGGAAGAGGGCAACTATTCCAACAATCACGAGGCCGGAAATCTGGGGGCGGAGACGTTTTCTTGCAAAGTAAAGGAGAGCGCTTACACAAAAAAGGAACAGGTGCAAGAGCATAAAGGGATGAAAGCCTATCGCTGGAATTCTCGCGAGGGAAAGGAAGACATCAATCAGAAGGGAGATAAAAAAAATGGGTATAAGTCGGCTCGTTATTCGGCTTCGTAACGATTCAACAGAAATGTAGAGATTCTGTCCATCGGTTTTCAAAGGATTTCTCCTTATGGCTTCAATTCTCAAATAGCGAAAATCGCGGAATGTCCGCGTCATGAATATCGCGCACTTGTAGAGTTGAGACGGTAGTGATTAGGAGTCGTAATTGTTTCGGGTAACAACTCCCCATATCGCTTCCTTTATTCCAAGGGAGCGGAAACACCTCACCTATAAGTATATCGGCAAAATCAGCATTAATCTTTTTCAGATTCTCTAAGCAATTTCCGAGCAGTATTAATGAGTTGCTGATGTTACGCAAAACATTGAACTATCCACGAAGTTCACGAGGTGCATGAAGAGAACTTATTTCTTGGCCGACCCGTCGAGCTTTCACAATCATGTCTGCCGGAGAGATGGAAAAACTCATTAACCAGTAAAATTCCACAATAATTATGCCCTCAAAACAAGCATTCTGATGGGAATTCTTAAATTGATGTTTCTGGATTTCTTCTGACCGTGTCGGGTATTATTTCCTCCAGTATTTTCTACGTTGACCAATTAAACATAGTTATTCTTATTCCCCAACGCAATCTTACCAGTGGATTTCATCATAATAAATGTTTCCATTCCAGCCGGCTTTTTCGTTCGGATGAAAGATGCTCCATCCGAACCGGCGGACTTCATTGAGATTGCCTTTGATTTGTGCGCTGGATAAGTCCCAATGGACATCGTTCCAGCCGCTTTTTAGCTCGATGGGTTTCTGTTCATCGGAGATCCAATTGTCTGTCGAAAAAACAAATGTCTTAATAGAACACTTCATTTCGGCAAGATCTTCAGGAAAATAGACTTTTACTGAAATTGTTTTACCTGAAAAATTTTCAGCATGATCAAAGACGGTTCCGATATATGCCTCACTCGAATCGGAAGCGGCGAAATGACACACGGCTTTGAGGCTTCCGGAGCCATCCTGCTCGGAACTCTTTGCCGGGTCGAAAGAAAGGTTTTGGATCACCAACTGCTTATCGTCGAGCGAATAATCCCAGTCGTAAACTTCTGCAGAATTTGTGAAATGATAAGAAAGGCTATTTTGAGGAAAATCTTCGAAACCGACACCACGATTTACGCTGTCAGCGAGGAACAAGCGGATGCCGTCTACCAAGGTAGGCCGCATGTTCGTATAATGATTTTTTTGGGGATAGACGCGACGGAGAAATTCCAATCCCTGGTAGTGTCTCTCATCTAAACGTCTGAACATTTTCTCATCCGGCCCGACCATGAAGTCGTAGCCTTCGAGTCCGCCATACGAAAGAAATAGTTTTGAGTGAATGGATGTTCTATGTTTCGAAAATAGTTCTTCGAATTCATAAAGCTTGTCGGCGTCCTTTACCGGAAGATAAGGGCTGGCTCCGATATAGGCGCAAAAGGCGTTGTTCGAGTCGGCGGCATTATGGAAGAAAGAATACAGAGTAAAATGTCCCCCTCGTGAAGCGCCGAACAATATTCGTCTATGCGGGTCGCACGAGAAGTGTTTCTCGACAAAAGGGATGACTTCGTTGATAATGCACTGTCTGAAGTTCTCCGGGCTATCGCTTAGGTCGCGGGTTCGAGTTTTCTCATAATCATAATTTTTGGGATAGCCGATCGCAACAACAATCACAGGAGGAATTATTTTTTTCTTTGTCAAATAATGGATGTATTTATGATCGAAACGCCGCCAGTATCCGTCTGTGATATACACAACGGGAGAATTGAGAAGCTTTTCTGAACTGTCCAAATAACTTACGTCAATCTTCAAATTGTCGTCGATGTTTTTCGAATGCAAGTAATATTCTTTAAACACCAAATCCATTTGATAGATATCGGAGCCGCAAACGAAGCTTTTGATCGGGACATTGCCTCCGGTATTCTCTGTTTGTGCAGATGTATATTCAATCATGAGAAAAAGGATGAAAATGGTGATAAGCGGTTTCATATAAAGTCTCCATCGGTAAGCTTTGTTTGCGATACCAGTACCTTTATTTTTCTGGTTTCTAATCTATTGAAGAGCTATAACTATATTATGTTCTCCTTTTATTGTTGAAGCTATTGAATGGTCAGTTTGTTCCTTTCCATCAAGAGTGAAGGACTTTATTGAATGACCTTTTCCGTTAATTAAAATGTTTAATTTCGAATCACGATAGGTAAGATTTGTTAGTTCGAGTGAACCGATATCCCCGGGTAAAAATGGAGCAAAGGACAATGAGTGCTCATTAAATGTCATCCCAAACAAACCGTTAATGACCATTGAAATATAGGCCGTTGCCGACCATGTTTGAAATTTACACGACTCCCAGTGATAGTTCGGACGTGATTCGCCCCATGCTTGATAGCCTCCATCGGGCTTGCCGGAATACGGGTTATAAATTTCCCTGAAATTATAATTGCCCTTATCTTCATCAAGTGCCAAGTGCGTCAGGCTAAAAAACTCATGATTGAATGTTTCATAATCTTTTGCGACGATTGCTGCCTTGGCAAAAAAGCCGTTTACCATAGGCCATATAATATTATTATGTCTGCCAGGCATTTCTTTTGAATACCTCGGGAAATCAGGCGTTATTGATGTAATTCCATATTTAGAAACCACTGCATTTGTTACCAATTGCTTCGCTTTTTCCCCATCGATGATGCCGAACATTACGGCAAAAGACAACCCAAGTGCTTCTTGCGACCTGTCAACTTTTCCCTGATGGTCAATCAAATAGTTAAAAGTATTCTTGTTGCTGTTGTAAAAATTCTTCAAAATAGTTTTCTTCAAGGTTTCTGCTTTATGCTGATAAGCTTTAGATAATTCACTTTTCTCGTTTAAAAAGCTACTCATCCGGCTTAAGGCAATATAAGCGCCATAATAAACACAATTGGTGCTTAAACATTTAATATAACATGAATTTTTGTGATCGAGTACGCCGCTTGAGTAATTATTCGGTTCGTAAATCGGTTCAGGGTACGCCGCAATGCCATCGTTAAAAACTGAAGGCCCCATGAACAAACCATACGTTGTGTCGAATGTTATCTGTTCCAACTCCATCATTGTATTTGCCGAACATTTATAGGCTTGAGCAAGGAATTCCGTATCTCCAGTTACAAGGTAATGATTACATGCAGCAATGGACCACAGAATTTTATCCCAATATTGATGCCCAATAGTATCTTTATTGATGGTAACACTCCACAACGATTGTTCCGCTACTTGCGGCCGAAATAAACTGACTCCATTCCACGAATTTATGGCAATATCACGAGTCCATTCTCCACCGTAATCACCTCCGGCAGCAAGTATGCCTCGGCGAATGTTGATATCAACGGTTTGAACCGCTAACTTAAATGCATCATTCAATGCTGGATTATCGGAAGATAACTCCTGCGCAAGTGCATTCATTGAAACACATAAGGATATAACGCAAAGGATTCTTTTTGTTCTTTCTTTTATAATTAACGCCATAATTATTTTACACCAATAAATTGTCAAGTTATTACGATGCACTGTTCTGTCTTTTGCAATCAACGTCTCTACACTTCTACCAGTCGATTTCCATATGTTCCCCTTTTTTGAGAGAAACCATTTTTTGTTTGTTCCCGCTAATCAGTGTAGTATTTCCTCCTTGTTTAGCAAGAATAGCTATTTTTTTCAAACTATGGTCTTCCCATTCCATTGAAATTTCAAAACCTCCACGAGCACAAATTCCTTTCACTGAACCACTATCCCAGGCATCGGGTAAGGCAGGGAGTAATCTGATTTCGGTTTCGGTCGACTGCACCAACATTTCAGCAACTGCTGCGGCCCCTCCAAAATTTCCGTCAATTTGAAATGGGGGATGAGCATCGAACAAATTGGGGTAAGTGCCGCCTCCTCTCTGAAAATGAGTTTTCACGCTATCGGGTTCAACATATTTCAGCAACTCACGGTACATTTTATAGGCATGGTTTCCATCGCCAAGCCGCGCCCGAAAGATTTATACGCCAACCTATCGACCATCCAGTTGTCTCGTCGCCCTTGATTTCAAGGGTCTTGCGGCAAGCACTCGCCAATTCGGGATTATTATATGGCGTAATCTGGTGGCCTGGAAATAAGCCAAACAAATGGCTTTGATGACGATGTTGGGGATCTTCATCGTTCCAATCGTAATACCATTCCTGCAAATTTCCTTTTTTGCCGATCTGGTAGAGATGCAAGCGGGCAAGTGCGCTTTCGAATTTGTGACGAGAATCTGCATCCTCATTCAGAATTTTCGATGCTGCAACAGCTTGTTCCAGGCATGCCCTGGTCATCGCTAAATCCGCAGTGCCACCAT
>CAWJKX010000072.1:0-12385 GCA_963843065.1 uncultured Bacteroidota bacterium | reverse complement strand
TGAGTACGAGAAAATCAACAAGAAGTTCATTGAATTACGGTACCAGTTGCTGCCGTTTCTCTACACGGAGTTCTACAAAGCGTCGGTCTCCGGAATTCCGATCATGCGTCCGCTGATGCTGGAGTTTCCCGACGATAAGACGACGTACCGGATCGATACGCAGTTTATGGTCGGCGAAAATATTCTCATCTCGCCTGTGCTGGAAGCCGGGGCAAAAACCCGCTTGATGTATCTGCCGAACGGCGAGTGGTACGATTTCTGGACGCGGGAAAAAATCGCCGGCGGAAAGTGGATCGAAGCCAAAGCTCCGCTCGATGTGCTGCCGGTTTTCATACGCGCAGGCGCTGTCGTGCCGATGCAGCAGGTTGTCCAATACACGGACCAGGAGCCCGCCGACCCGCTGACGTTTGAAATATTTCCATCTACCGAAGCAAAAGGAATGTGTTACGAAGATGACGGCATCAGCTTCGATTATCAAAAAGGAAAATACAGGACAGTCGGCATAAAGGCGGCGGCGCAGGGTTCAGAATTTACGATCATACGGTCAGCCGCTGAAGGAGAGTTCGTTCCGGCGCAGCGTTCGGTCGTCTTCGCGCTCAACGGCGTCGGCCGGAAACCGGCGTCGGTCTCGGTTCGAGGGAAGACGGTTCCGGAAGTTCCATCGCTGACCGAAGTGAAGGAAGGTTGGGTTTTCGATTCATCGCTCAAACGACTGAGCGTAAAAACGCCGGATTCGCAGGAAAAGATCGATGTTGCTGTGCGTTAGGATACCTTGTCAAGGTTTGGAACCTTGACAAGGTATGCAATTCTCCTTTACGATGTTCAAAAAATTCCGTACATTATAGTCTGAAACGAAACATCGTGTGCAACTAATTAGAAGGATTATACGTGGCTGAAAAGAAAGTGAAAAGAGTTGGAATTCTCACCGGAGGCGGCGATTGCCCCGGGCTCAATGCGGTGATCCGCGGTGTCGGCAAGTCCGGCATCAACGACCATGGGTTGACGGTCGTCGGAATTGAAGATGGTTTTGAAGGGTTTGTGGAAGGAAGAATGCATGAATTGTCACGAAGGGAAATCTCCGGCATTATCGGATTAGGAGGGACGATCCTCGGCACCTCCAACAAAGGAGACCCGTTTCACTACCCGGCGGAAGGGAACAACGGGATTGAAATTGTCGATGCCTCGGCACGCACGTTGAAGCATTACAAGGGATGGGGTCTTGATTGCCTTATTGCCATCGGCGGCGACGGGACGATGCACATCTCGAACAAGCTTGGCGAGTTAGGGATGAACATCATCGGCGTTCCGAAAACTATCGACAACGACCTTGAAGCAACAGACCAGACTTTCGGGTTTGATACTGCGCTGTCGATAGCATCGGAAGCGATCGACCGCCTTCACACAACCGGTTCTGCGCATCATCGCGTTATGGTAATCGAGGTGATGGGAAGGTATGCCGGATGGATCGCCCTGGAAGCGGGTTTGGCGGGAGGGGCGGATATCATTTTGATTCCGGAGATACCTTTCAAGTGGTCGTCGGTGTTTGAAAAGGTGATCGAGCGGAGTACGCGCGGCAACCGGTTCAGCATCGTCTGCGTTGCGGAGGGGGCCAAAGCTGCGCATGAAGAGGTTGTCGTGAAAGAGACCGATATTAAACGGACAGACCCTCTTCGCTTCGGCGGTATCGGCGAACACGTTTCGCAAAGGATAACCACTGAGACCGGATTGGAGTCCCGTGTTACCGTGCTCGGCCATCTTCAACGCGGCGGAAGTCCGACAGCATACGACAGGATTCTTGCGACGCGTTACGGGACGAAAGCAGTCGAGCTCGCAGTGCAAGGGAAATTTGCACACATGGTGAGCCTGCGCGGACTTCGCGTTACGTCCGTTCCAATCGCCGAGGCTATCGCGCACCAACGGCTGGTTCCTCAAGACGGAGAAATTGTAAAAGCGGCGCGCGCCGTCGGCATTAATTTTGGAGACGAATAGAATAATAACCGCCAAGGCGCAACGTCGCCAAGAAAAGATTATTTCCTTTACGTCTTGGCGGTTGAGTATACTTTTGTGGATTATGAATCCATGACACGCGTTGAACAACATACAATGATCGGCGAGCTAAAGGATTACGCGCGCTTCATGAAGGGAAAGGACGCGTCCGACTTTGAAATGTTCGTGAAACGGGATAAAGACGATGAAGACCTCGACGAACTTTCGCAGCGGCGGCTCGAGTCCCTCTACGAGATGTACAAAGCGATGAGGCCGAAGCCGAAGATGAAAAATCCGTTTGAGAAATAAATCGGACCCCGCTATTAGCCTCTCCGCTTGAATGCAAGGAGCCGCAGCATGGATGTCCAAACCGCTAAGAGACAAACCTCGCCACTAGTAATAATCCTGGAGTATTGACATGAAACTTCGTCCGTTAGGTAAAACTGGAATCAACGTTTCCGAGATCGGATTCGGCGCATGGGGAATCGGCGGCCAAATGTGGAAGGACTCCGACGATAAGGAGTCGATGGTTGCTTTGCAGAAGGCTGTCGAACTCGGGGTGAATTTTTTCGACACGGCGCTTGCGTACGGCGAAGGACACAGCGAGCAGCTCGTAGGAAAGCTCTTGCGGAGCGGCGTTGGAAAAATTTTTGTCGCAACGAAAATCCCACCGAAAAACCGCCATTGGCCCGCCCGCGCGGGCGTTCCGTTCAACGAAACATTTCCGAAAAACTATATCCTTGAATCGGCGAATCAGAGTTTGAAGAACCTCCGGATGGAGTGCATCGACGTTTTGCAGCTTCATGTCTGGATCGATGAGTGGGTTGGGGTGGATGAGATTTGGGAGGCCGTTCGATTGTTGAAATCCGAAGGGAAAATAAGAGCTTTCGGAATTTCAATCAACGACCACCAGCCCGGATCGGCGCTCAAAGCGGCGAAAACCGGAATGGTCGATACACTCCAGGTTATCTATAATATCTTCGACCAATCGCCCGAAGAGGAATTATTTCCGTACTGTCAGAAGAATAATATCGGCGTTATCGCCCGGGTCCCCTTCGACGAGGGGGGACTCACCGGGCGTGTCAGACCCGATACCGTATTCCCGAAGCGCGACTGGCGCAATGATTATTTCCGGGGGGATAGAAAGCAGCAAGTCTATGACCGCGTCGAAAAGCTGAAGCCCCTTCTCGGCGCGGAGGCAAAGACACTTGCCGAATTGGCACTCCGGTTCATCCTGTCTCGTCCGGCAGTATCAACTGTTATTCCCGGAATGCGCAGCATCGCCAATGTCGAAACCAACACCGCAGTCTCCGACGGCAAATATCTTTCCGAAAAACTGCTGAAAGAGTTAAAGAAACATAAATGGGTGAGAAATTTCTACGGGGAGTAAACGGAGAATCGATCGATCAGCGCGATGGTGGCTGTTGGTACGTTCAGCTTACGATCTCACGTAAGAAACCGGGCCAGCTTCTATTTTATGCCGATCCCTAAAAGCCTGTCGCCAAGGATACCAAAAGATTTGGTGATGAAGTAATTCGGATATTGCAATCCCCTCTTTGCCATTTTCTCGAAGATTGTGCCTCTCAACGTAATGGTGTCCGGACGCTTGATCCGCTGAATGATGACGCTTTGTTTGTATCCTGCCATTTTCAACATCGCCCTTAATGTTTTCGGGGTAAATTCATTAACATGGTACGGCGGCATTAGCATCTTCTTCTTCGTGCCAAGTATCCTGTATGCTGTAATAGCGCCGCGACCGACAATGCTGTTGAACATGGATGGTACTCTCGACTGCGACAACTCCCGTCCGGTTTGAGCATTTTATTCGCCTTTTGAAGCATCTCAAGGGGAGTGATCAAATGCTCCAACACATCTCCCATGAAAACCACATCGCACATTTCGGGTTTGACGTCGTATTCTTCAAACGAACTTTGATGAACATTCAGGCCGAATTTCTCGGCACACATTTTTGTCCCAAGCGCTGAATATTCGATCCCCTCAACGTCATATCCATGTTTCCGCGCGTAGTCCAAGAAATATCCCATGCCGCATCCGATTTCAAAAAATTTTCCGGTTCCCTTAAACTTCATTATCCAGCCAAGAATTTCCGGAAATTTAACCGAACCCCGAATTGCGGCAGTTTCATAATCGGTGGGAGAGTGGGCCCCGAAATCGGCCCCGTCATGCAAAAAATATTCATCGCTGTACATTAACTTCAAGTCTTCGGGGGAAGGCCGTGGATCAAGGAAAACGAAATCGCAATTCTTGCACTGTTTTGCACTGAATGGTTTTTCCTTGAGCTTGTAATAAATTGGGAAGGATTGGTGGTCAGTGCTGGCGCAGAGGGGGCATGAAATCATTGAGATGCATAGTTTTTAAGAATGAAATTATTCATTCTGAAGAATAGATGCAACTCAAATTTCTGGTAGTGGTCTAATTTGGATGAATATTCCGAAAACTTCCTGAATTGTGTCATTCTGATTCCGCCGCTTTGTGGCGGGAAAAGAATCTAAGCTGGTTCGATTACAGAGATCCTTCGCTTCGCTCAGGATGATATGGCAAAACATTGCTGACATCACTCTTTCGCAAATTAGGACACTACCAAATTTCTCCAATATTTCCAAATTGCGTGTTCAGGGCTTTTTTTTAAGTCAATTTTTATTAAATTACTACGTGCAGCCAGTTCGTATACAACAGTCCTCCTCGTCGGAACTCTCTATTACGTGGGACAACGGCCATTCCAGCCGGTACACGCTTCAGCATCTTCGCAAGTCGTGTCCATGCGCCTCGTGCAAAATTGAGCGCGAGGAGGAACAAAATAAGGTTCTCCTTCCTATTTTCAAAACGGGAGAATTTCAGATTACGTCGGCCAAGCCGGTCGGGCAATATGCAATTCAAATTGTGTGGGGGGACGGACACAGTTCCGGGATTTATCCTTTCGAGTATTTGCGAAGCTTATGTCAATGCGAGCAATGCTCGGTTTCAGTTCCACCGAATATTCATTGATGCTATTATTGGAACTTCTCAATCACCGAATTCTTGCTGATTCACTTCTCATCGGAGTTATGATGACAAAATATTCTTCCATGATCGCACTTCGTTTGCGCGTGCCTGGCTCTTGCGACGACGGGCCGTGCCGGCGAGCCGATACAATCGATTGACATTTTTCCGTATCCTGTCGCCAAAACGGTATTAGAGAACGGCCTCACGGTTTTGACTATTCCGTTTGATAGCCCTGGGCTTGTCGCATACTATACCGTGGTAAGAACCGGTTCGCGCAATGAGATCGAAGCCGGCCACTCGGGCTTCGCGCACTTCTTCGAGCATTGCATGTTCCGCGGCACGGTGAAATATCCGGCAGATAAATACAACGACATTCTGAAACGTCTTGGCGCTGATTCCAACGCTTTCACTACCGACGACTGGACCTGCTACCATGTTGTCGCCAGCTCTGATGCGCTCGAAACGATAGCGGACATTGAGAGCGACCGGTTCATGAATCTCAAATATTCCGAAGAGGCATTCAAGACGGAGGCGGGAGCGATTCTCGGCGAGTATAACAAGAATTATTCCGTCCCGTTTCAGTCGATGTTCGAAGAATTGCAAAACACCGCCTTCACGACGCACACGTACAAACACACGACAATGGGATTCCTTGCCGACATTAAGGATATGCCGAACCAGTACCAGTACAGCTTGAAGTTCTTTGACCGTTTCTACCGCCCGGAAAATTGCACGGTGATCGTCGTCGGCGACGTGAAGAATGACGACGTCGTAAGGATTGTAAAAAAGTATTACTCGGATTGGAAGCGGGGGACATACCAGGTTCAAGTTCCGGCAGAACCGCCGCAGAAGGAAGAGAAAGTTGTCCACATGCCATGGAAGAACCGGACCCTTCCGTATCTTCTCATCGGCTACCACGTGCCGGCATTCAGCGACGCCGACGTTGAGCGGGCATCGCTCGATATTCTTTCGCAGCTTGTTTTCTCCGAAAGCTCCTCGTTATACCAGTCGCTGGTGATAAAGAAACAACTCGTGGAATTCGTCAGCGGGGGAGTGGACGATCATCGCGACCCGTTCTTGTTTACGGCAATGTCCCGTGTCAAGGATGCAAAGAATGTCGATTCCGTCCGCGATGAGATCTATGCGGCGCTCGAAAGTGCAAAGACAATCCCCGTCGATGCACAGAAACTTCAGGATATCAAGTCTCACATCAGGTATGCTTTTGCGATGGAATTAAACAAACCGGATAACGTTGCCGTTACCGTTGCAACCTATATTGCACTTACCGGAAACTATGAGTCGATGAATAAACTCTATTCTCTCTACGACAAGGTAACCGCCGACGACATCATGCATGCAGCACAAAAATATTTCACAAAGGAAAATCGCACTGTTATCATCCTCGAACACGAGGCAGCCCAATGAACACGCGAATATATTCTATTACGTTTTTCTTCTTAATGCTTATGGCCACCACTTTCGCGACCGCGCAGCAAACTCCCCGAATAATTGAGGTGTACGTACCGAACTCACCGCTTGTCTCGTTCCGTATCGTCGTCCGGAGCGGGTCTATTGACGACCCGGCAGGAAAGGAAGGCTTGAACGCGTTGACGGCAACGATGATCGACCAGGGGGGCTCACAGTCTCTCTCGTATCAACAGATTGTCGACAAGCTGTATCCGTGGGCTGCGAGGATTTCTGTCCGTGCGGACAAGGAAGTAACGACGATTATCGGCGAAGTGCACCGCGACCATGTGCAGGAATTTTATGGATTATTGTGGGAGTTGATTGCATCGCCCCGTTTCGACCCCGACGACTTCGTCCGGAACAAGGATGATCAGATCAACTATCTCAAGAATACGCTTCGCGGCAATGATGATGAGAATCTTGGAAAAGCGGGATTGAATCTGCTGATGTATTCCGGCCATCCGTACCAAACCGTTGTGGCAGGAACCGTTCAAGGCCTGACATCGATAACACTTGACGACGTCAAGGCATTTCACCGAGCGATGTATACTCAAGCGAGAATTGTCTTTGGCATTGCGGGGGGATATCCGAAAGAGTTCATCGACCGAGTGAAAAAGGACATTGCCCGCCTTCCGGCGGGGTCATTTACCGAAGTCGCTCTTCCCAAACCGGCCGATCCGGTCGGCGTTGAGGGAATGATCATACAAAAAGAGAATCGTGCGACGGCAGTGTCATTCGGCTACCCGATTGATGTTACGCGTGCGGACAAAGATTATTACGCGCTGCTCGTTGCAAATTCGTATCTCGGCGAGCACAGGACGTTCAACGGTGTGCTGATGAACCATCTGCGCGGCGACCGGGGGCTGAATTACGGAGATTATTCGTACATCGAAAATTTCATTCAAGACGGCGGATCGACATTTCCCGACCCGAACATTCCGCGCCGGCAGCAATTTTTCAGTGTCTGGATTCGCCCGGTCGAGCCGAAGAACACTCACTTCGCCATTCGTGCGGCCATGCGCGAGGTGCAACTTCTAGTGGAGAACGGGCTCACGAAAGAACAATTTGAGACGACGCGAGATTTTCTGATTCATTATTCCAAGCTATGGGTTCAAACGCAAAGCAGAAGGCTTGGCTATGTGATGGATTCGGAGTTTTACGGAATTCCTTACTATGTCGATTATCTCGCGAAACAATTGTCGGCGCTGACGGTGGACGAAGTCAATGCGGCGATCAAAAAGCATCTCCAGGCGAAGAATTATTATCTTTCGATTGTCGCCAAAGACGCTGGGCCGTTAGAGAAGGAGCTTTTGTCGAATGATCCGTCGCCGATCCAGTATAATAACCCGAATGTTCCGGCAGAAATTCTTGCACAGGATAAAGTGATTGAGGTGCTTCCCATTTACATCAACAAAGAAAAATTTCGTATCGTCCCGTCGGCAGATTTATTTGAGAAATGAAGCAGAGGCAATTTCAGAATTTCCCGTATGGTCATTGTTTAACTTTGTGGAGGATGGTATGAGCACTCATGAGCTTGATGATGAGATGGAGGAGATGTTCGGGCATGAGAAGAAGGTGAAGAAAGTTCTTTCGAACGAGACGATCCAGCAGCCGATCAGGATTCTCGACCTCAGGCGCGCACTCGTTGTCGAAAGTTCGGAGAATGTCGGTACGGCCATCGAGTTGATGCAGCAGCGGAAGACCGGCTCTGTGTTGGTCGTGCGCGATGGAGTGCTCGCGGGGATATTTACCGAGCGAGACATCTTGATGAAGGTCGTTAACAGGAAGACCGATCTCTACAAGCTTACAGTGAACGAGGTGATGAAACCGTCGCCGGAGGCGCTTCATCTTGACGACTCCATCGCGTATGCGATGAATATTATGTCCGTCGGCGGATACCGGCATGTGCCGATCGTCGATGACCAACGAAAGCCCGTCAGCATACTTTCGGTAAAGGATGTCATTTCGTATATTGTAGAACATTTTCCCGACGAGATTCTCAATCTTCCGCCGAAGCCCCTGCGGACGACGTCGGAACGCGAGGGTGCGTAATCAATAGTGAGATACAATGAGCGAAACGATCGCTCGCGATATCATCGATCCTGATCTTCTCTTGAACGCTTACCGCTGCGGGATATTTCCGATGGCGGAGAGTAAAGAAGGAGAAATCCATTGGTACGAACCGGAATTTCGCGCCGTATTTCCCCTCGACGGATTGAAAGTCTCGAGAAGTTTGCGTCAGACGATAAAGAAAAAAATATTCGACCATCGTCTGAACACTTCGTTTGAAGCAGTGATGCGGAAGTGTGCGGAACGCGAGGAAACGTGGATTTCCGAGGCGATTATCCAGAGTTACTGTGAACTTCACCGGCTGGGGTTCGCGTATTCAGTCGAATCGTGGCATGACGGCGAGATCGCCGGTGGATTGTACGGCGTCGCACTCGGGGGAGCTTTTTTCGGAGAATCGATGTTTAGCAGGATGAAGGATGCGTCGAAATCCGCCCTTGTTGCCCTTGTTCATCACCTTCAACAAAGGGAGTTTGTCCTGCTCGATGCGCAATTCATGACGCCGCATCTTAAAAGCCTGGGCGCAGTCGAGATTCCGCAACGCGAGTATCTAAGCAGGCTTCACGCAGCGCTCCGGCTCGATCGCGCATTCATGTCATGAAGGTGAAACATTAGCGTATCCACCAAGAGCACGAAGAGTCGGTCTGTCGTATGATTGTTCTTTAGATTCAGATCGTTGTATCGATGGAGAGTGATATTTTTTCGGCAGACGTTTTTCACTTTTAACTTTTAACTTCTAACTTTTCACTATTAACATCCTTATGTCATCCGTTATTATCGAAACCAATTTTTCCAAACTCCGGTTCGTCAAGCGCGGCAAGGTTCGCGATATGTACGACGCAGGAGACTATTTTTTAATCGTTGCGACCGACCGTCTCTCGGCATACGATGTCGTCATGCCGCAAGGAATTCCCGATAAGGGAAAGGTGCTCACGCAAATCTCCAAGTTCTGGTTCGACATCACGAAAGGGATTATCAACAACCATGTCGTCTCGACGAATGTGGATGAATTTCCCGCCGAATGCCGGCAGTACGCCGACGAGCTTCGCGGACGAAGTATGCTGGTAAAGAAAACCCGGCCGCTCGGCGTGGAATGCATCGTCCGCGGTTACCTTTCCGGATCCGGTTGGGCCGAATACAAGGAAGCGAAAAGTGTCTGCGGCCTGCCGCTTCCGGCCGGTTTGGTCGAGAGTTCGCGGCTGCCGGCTCCGATCTTCACTCCGTCGACAAAGGCCGAGCTTGGCGTCCACGATGAAAACATTACTTTTGAAGAAATGGTGAAGCTCGAAGGGGAGGCTGTCAGCGCAAAAGTACGTGATACCGCGGTTCAGATTTTCAACACCGCATCGGGAATCGCCGAGTCGAAGGGTATCATCATCGCCGACACAAAAATGGAATTCGGTACTCTGAATGATGAATTGATTCTTATCGATGAGCTTTTAACTCCCGACTCATCCCGCTTCTGGCCGAAGAGCAAGTATATTCCGGGCGGAAGCCAGCCAAGCTTCGATAAACAATTTGTCCGGGATTATCTTACATCCATAAAATTTAACCGCCGGGCTCCAGGACCGATGATGCCGGAGGAAATTATTCAAAAGACGGCTCAATTATACCGAGAAGCGCTGCTGACGTTGACCGGTAAAAGCGTTGAATAAATTATTTCTCGCGAGGCCGTTAAGTTTTTTTCAAAAACCAATTTGCGACCTTGCGCCTCTGCGCGAGAAGCCCTTTAGATTATTCAATGCCAATTGATTCATCAAAAATAACGGCGAATGAAATCACTCACTCAAGACCATGTGCTGGAGGCGCTCCGCACTGTGCGCGACCCCGACCTTCATAAAGATATTGTCGGGCTCAATTTTGTTAAAGATGTGAAAATTGAAGGAAGCGATCTTCGTTTCACGATCGAGTTGACCACGCCGTCATGTCCTGTCCGCGACGAGTTGAAGGCAGAATCGGAAAGAGCAATCCGTTCGGCAATTTCCGGCGTCGGTACGATTGACATCACGATGACTTCGAATGTCACATCTCGTCAAGCGCCTCAACCGAGCCCGCTTCTGACCGGAGTGAAAAACACCATCGCCGTGGCCAGCGGCAAAGGAGGCGTCGGAAAATCGACGGTCGCCGTTAACCTTGCCGTTGCGCTGGCAATGGACGGCGCAAGCGTCGGTCTGATTGACTGCGACGTGTACGGCCCGAGCATTCCCCTGATGTTCAACATCAACGAAAAACCGAAGCTTCACAACCAAAAACTTCAGCCGCTGGAAAAGTACGGCGTGAAAGTGATGTCGATCGGCTTTTTGGTCGATCCGATGCAGGCAGTCATCTGGAGGGGGCCGATGGCGAGCGGCGCGGTGCGCCAGTTTATGTCGGACGTCGAATGGGGTGATCTCGATTACTTGATTTTCGATATGCCGCCGGGAACGGGGGATATTCAATTAACGCTGGTGCAGCAAATTCCATTGACCGGTGCCGTCATCGTGACGACGCCGCAGGAAATTTCGCTCGCCGACGCCCGCAAAGGGCTGATGATGTTCAACAAGGTGAATGTGCCGATTCTCGGAATCATCGAGAACATGAGCTACTTCATCTGCTCTCATTGCGGCGCGCGGGAGAATATTTTTGACGCCGGCGGAGGTGCGAAAGCATCGAAAGAACTTGGAGTTCCGTTTCTTGGGGAGATTCCGATCGACACAAATATCCGCATTGGCGGCGATGTCGGAAGGCCGATTGTTGAAGCGGATCCGAAGAGTCCGCAGTCAAAGATCATTTCGCAGATTGCGCGCAATCTCGCCGCACAGATCAGTATCAAAAATCTATCGCACACTTCCGCTCCCTCGATCGAGATTTCTCTGGGAGCCGAGCAGCAAAACTGATGAAAGAAAAAATCCTTTTAACGTTGGAGAATGTCCGTCCGTTTTTACAGATTGACGGCGGCGATGTCGAGCTGGTCAACATTACAAGCGACGGGATCGTCGAAGTGAAGCTCGTCGGCGCATGCGCGTCGTGCCCGATGTCGATCATGACCTTGCGCGGCGGGATCGAGCGTGCGTTAATGCTGGAAATTCCTGAAGTGCGGAGAGTCGAGGCGGTAGCGGGGTAAAAAAACAACGGCAATAGAGCGGTCTCACTGCTTTAACTTCACGTCGAATACTTTCCTGTCTTTGATCTGGACAATCCTTCCCTGAGCTTTCCTGACCAAATCATAATTGTGCGTTGCCATCAGCACGGCGGTACCCTTTGCGTTGATGTCTTTAAGCAGCTTGAGGATGTCGAGCGACGTGGATGGGTCGAGGTTTCCTGTCGGCTCATCTGCCAAGAAGAAGGATCGGCTCGTTGACCAGCGCCCTCGCGATCGCGACGCGCTGCTGTTCGCCCCCCGAAAGTTGGTGCGGCATACTGTTGCGCTTATGGCTGAGCCCGACGTTCGCAAGGACGTTCAATACCTTTCTCTTGATGTCGACAGCGCGGGCGTTCGTGACGTAGAGGGAGAATGCGACGTTGTCATAAACAGAACGGTCTTCCAATAATTTGAAATCCTGAAACACGACGCCGAGTTTCCTTCGTAACATCGGAATCTGTTTGGAGGTGATTCCGCTCGACGAGAATTTTCCGACCATGACCAAACCGGTGTCCGGACGTAAATCCATATACAGCAGCCGTAACAACGTGCTCTTTCCGCTTCCGGTTGTGCCGACGAGCGAGACGAATTCCCCCGCCTCGATTTCGAGGCTGACATGGTCAAGAATGGTTTGCTTGTTGAATGAAACACAGACGTTGGAAAGCCGTACCATGGTAAGGAATGTAATAGATTTAGTTTAGCCGGAAATTGTCTTAGCTCAAAGTACGGTTATTCTTCGAC
>CAWJKX010000071.1:0-13838 GCA_963843065.1 uncultured Bacteroidota bacterium | reverse complement strand
GCAATGTCTCATCCTCCTCGAACGATTCCCAATTTGATTCCCATTCATTTTCAGAATCCCAAAGGCGTTTGGATAACATCGAATATTTTGAAGATTTCATAGGACAAATCTTTTTCTCGGCAATATAGCCTCTGGATAGTCACGATGCAAGAGGTTCTGTGAAATTGAGAGTTGCGATACTCATTTCACATTGCACTTTAGGTAAAGTCTTATTTTACTATTATTTAATGGGGGGATAACACTATGATAACGGCAACTTCCTACTATACGGGCACGTAAAAAGAGAGAGGAACGAGACGTGTATGAAAATTGCATATTTTAACGCAAACCTGAAGGTCGGGCAGGATGGTGTGACACGATGCGTCTACAAAATGGTCGAGGGTGTCGTTGAACGGGGGCACAAAGCGATTGCGATTACATCGACGCTTCCCATCGGTGAAACGCAAATACCGGTGTATGGCGTTCCGTCGGTTGTCCTGCCGCTTCAAAAAAATTATCGCATTGCTCTTCCCGGGTATCAGTCCTTTGCAAAGTATTTGCAGGAATTTCAACCTGATATTCTGCATATCAACAGTCCTTGCACACTCGGTTTTGCTGCGGTGAAATACGCACGGCATTTCGGTATCCCGGTTATCGCAACGTACCACACCC
Source organism: uncultured Bacteroidota bacterium (assembly GCA_963843065.1). Classification (GTDB taxonomy): domain Bacteria; phylum Bacteroidota; class Ignavibacteria; order UBA10030; family UBA8401; genus JAGVPT01. Next base: position 13,187 of record CAWJKX010000071.1, on the reverse strand, counting down.
ATTTTCCGACCTATCCGAGATATTACAATCTTACAAGTTTTGAAGATCTGGCGTGGCGGGTTTTGCGCCGCCTCTACAATAACGTAGATTGCACTCTGGTTCCGACGACGCCAATCCTACAGGAGCTTCGCGAACACGGCGTTGAGCGCCTTAAATATCTTCCGAACGGAGTTGACACGGCAGTATTCAATCCGCTGAACCGATCGAATGAATGGCGGCAGAGATTTAGCAGCGGAGAGAAACCAATTATCCTGTTTGTCAGCAGGCTCGTGTGGGAAAAAGATTTGCGCATTCTGGCGCAGACGTATCACGAGCTTCGTTCGAAGCGAAACGATTTCGAAATGGTTATCGTTGGCGACGGCCATGCCCGTCAAGAATTGCAGGCGATGATGCCCGGCGCGCATTTCCTCGGGTACAAATCGGGAAAAACGTTATCGGAGAGTTTCGCATCGGCGGATGTTTTTGTTTTTCCGTCAACGACAGAAACATTCGGACTTGTGACGCTGGAAGCGATGGCTTCCGGGCTGGCTCCCGTAGCAGCAAGAGTAGGCGGTGCAGTTGAAATTATCCAGGAAGGGAGTTCCGGCTTGTTCGCAGAGCCGCTCAACAGTCCCGACCTGACAAAAAAAGTAGAATGGCTTCTTGACAATCCTAATCACAGAAAGGTCGTTGCCGACCATGCACTCGCTCGTGCACAAGAGTATCGATGGGAACGAATTCTCGACCAGCTTTTTGAGAGCTACGCAGAAGTTATCGAGGAGTTCCGTCTCCGACGTTTCCCGCGCGCGGCCTGAGACACACTTTGCCGGGCATACGATTCATCACGTAGGACCGTTGGGAACAACGAAACCGACAGGAGTCTCATTCACCATCGCCCATCTTTCCGATCCCCATCTCAGCAGACAATATTACCGCGAACATATCAAGTCATTTAAAATTCTTCTGCGGACAATTCTCGACCATGGCTGCGACCATCTCGTCATTACAGGCGACATAGTCAGGTACCTGGCGACCCGGACGACTACTATTTGGCGCGAACGATTCTAACAACCTTCGGCTTAATGGACAGCAAGAAGCTCACGATTGTCCCCGGCAACCACGATGTGTTTGGCGGCCCGCACCGTGCCGTGGATGTCCTCAGCTTCCCCCGGTACATTCGAACGGTAGACTATCACAGAAGGCTCGCGCTTTTTGAAGAGGCGTTTGCAGAAACGTTTGTGGGGGTGAGAAGACTAAATGAGGAGAGTCTTTTTCCGTTTGTCAAAGAAGCGGGACCGTACTCCATCATCGGCTTGAATTCAATCCTGCCGTGGTCGTTGTGGGACAATCCGCTCGGCTCAAACGGGATGCTGAGCGACGACCAGATTTCCGCGCTCGTGCAGTTACAGGAATGCAAAGAGATTCGTGGAAGGATACCGCTTGTCGCGATTCATCATCATTTCAACGACCTGAACAATGCTTCGACTGAAAATAATCTTTGGCGGAGGATCGAATCGAAGACAATGCGCATGAAACGCCGCCGCAAGACCCTCAAACTTTTTGCTGCGCTTGGCGTGCACGCGGTGATGCACGGACACGTGCACCGCAATGAGTTGTATCAACAATACGGAGTGCAGCTTGCAAACGGGGCGGGTTCAGTCTGCGACGACCCCGTCGGCATGCTGAAGTATAACCGTCTGACGTACGAGGCGGGGAAGACCACTCTAGAAATCACCACGCTGCCGATTGCGTTTCAAACTCCATCTACGGCATTGTCGTTCCACCACTTCAGATCGGTTGAGCCTCTTCCTCACGCTGCGCAGCTGTAGAATGTATGATTCCCGTTCATCTCAAATATCAGATTGAATCGCTGGAAAGCCGGGCAAGAACGTTGAGCACGGATCATGTGAAAATTGCCCTGTTCGACCTCGATAACACATTGATCATTGGCGACATTGGCGAGGCGGTATTTGCACACTTGCTGGCGGACGGAGCTCCTCTCAAATGTACATGGGAAGAGTATCAATCATTTCTTCGCTGCGACGTATCAGCGGCTTACCGTCTTGTCGTTGAATCAATGGCCGGTCTTACAATCCGTGAAGTCGAAGAGGCCACGATGAAGCTATTAAAGAAACCTGCCTCGTTCATTAGGGCCGGAAACGCACATGTGCCGGTTCCGAAACCGCATCCGGGAATGAAGAAGCTCGTCTCATTGCTGCGAATGCTCCGATACAACATCTACGTTATTTCAGCGAGCAATCAAATCTCCGCGCGAATGACGGCAGAAGAATTCTTTGGCATTTCTCCCGCGTGTTCTTTTGGAATCGAAACAAAGACCGTAAGCGGGTTTCTCTCGGCAACGCTTGTCAAACCGTTTCCTATTGCGGCCGGCAAGGCAGACGTATATCATAAATATATCAGCACTCTTCCGCCTTTGCTCACCGCAACCGACAGTTTGATCGATGCGCCGATGCTTGGATTGACCGACCCGATAGGGCTTTCATTGTGGGTGGGGAAAAATCGGTCTGAATTCAAAACCGTGAAGGAGCGATTCGGCCAACCGCAGCGTTTTTGCTTCGTCCAGCGTCCGAGACATTACAATTTGAGGAATAGCGTGCGGACTTTTGGGGAACAGCGAAGCAGCGAGGTTGTGTCGTCGACTGTTTTTGCAGAAATGTGATTTGGGGAGGAGGCAGCTGCATTTTTTACTGCGAACGGAAGATAGATTTCAATAGCAGCCGGCAGAGACTCACCGCTGAAATTTCCTTCGAAGTGTATAACAGCGCTGGTTTCTCCGGTGAACGACAAGGAACATGAAATCTCGCCGAACGTTGTCGGTACATTCTTCAATTTCACATTCTTCCCCTTTTGAACCAATCGGTTGATATTCCCTTTGAAGAGTGTGATGGCGCCATTCTCTTCTTTGACCATGCAGCTCCGAAGAAAGAGAATAATCTCGGCTGCAGCCCATCCATGGTGCCCGTCGCCCATCGTCCCGCCGCCGGTGCGTGGATGAATAGCTTCGGGGAGAGAGTACGGCGTCGTCGCCTGCCGAAAGATTGTCTCTGCCACTTCCCACGCTTTGGCGACTTCACCCAGTATAAAAAAAGAATGTGCGATCTGGAGAGTGAGATACGGATTGTATCCCGAATGAATGATGGGATGGAAAAATCCCTTCTCATCGACAAATTCCGCTTCAAGTTTTCGCAGCGTGTTGGAGAGATGATGCAGGCGATCGTCGAACAGCTCGAGCGGATAAATGCTGGATATCGAACCGATGGCACTCTCGTCGAAGTTGCGATCCTGCGTTGCCGGAATGAGTTTTTCCCCGATGCGACGCTCGACCTCCTGCAGAGATTGTGCAATATCCGCTTCAAACGCCTGAACTTCTTGCACAAAAAACTGCTCATCGGCTTTCATGCCAAGCGTCGCGGCAATGCGGACCATCGCCTTGAGTCCCGCGAGAGACCAGAACGTATCCCAGTAATATTGATCGACCGTGCCGAGATGCTCCGCGCTGAGGCTCGGCGGTATCAAGCCGTTGTCGGACTGTTTCCGTTTGCGCGCAATCCATTGAGCGGCGCGTTTGAGATTGGGATACCAGTTTTTCAGCCAAAGATGCTGCCTGTTGAACAGAAAGTGTTGATGAACCGTCCAGAGAACGGCGCCGTTGGAATCCCACTCTCCGTCGGGCCCGCGAAAGAACCCATCCGGCGTAAGCCGCTCCGGAAATGCGTCGATTACCTGTCGTGATCGTTTGTGAAAACCAAGCACGTCAAGGGCCCGGATCATCGGTGTTGCGTCCCTGTACCAGAAGTGGTGATAGAGAAACGGTCCGGGCGAGATGAAATCGTTGTCGTTAAGTTCCAGGAGGGCAAGACGGCTCGCATCGAACAATGCCTGTAATCTTTTATCAGCGAATTCAAATTGGGCGCCCGTCGAGAGTTCCTTCTCCCATTTTGCCTGCTGATCGGATTTCCGTTTCTCGAACGAAACCCGCCATGTTTGTTTTGTCCCCCGCCGCCGGATCAATTGTTCTCCCTCGAGCGCGGCGCTGTAATGAACGCACTTTTCTTCACCCGGCGCCAGGTCGAACATGAACGCTGCCACAGCGTGCGCGAGCCCGCGCTCGCAATGAGAAGACATTGTAGAATTCTCGCCGAACAATTTCATTGTCCTTTGCTTGAGGATGTGCGCGAGGTCGCCATTCTTGAGTGATGAGCAAAAAATTTTGTCTGGTGTTTCAGCAAAAACGACACCGGTCGATTTGTTCACTTGGCCAATACGCGGCAATTTGAAATCGACCGAAAAAACGGGGGCAACACCCTCGGGGTTGAAAGGCCGGATGGCGACACACAGTGCGCCCGTTTTTTTCTTACCGCTGTTGTTTGTTACAGCGGCCTTGGCAAATAGGACATCGAACGCGTGATTTGTCGGCGCGGCGAAATGCTCGAGCGTCAGACCGACGCCATCCACAGTAAATCGAGTGGTGAGGCACGGGAACATTGTCTCGATTGTCTGCTCCCCGCCGTCGGATAAGGAAGGAAAAAATACCTTGTCATCAACGACGAGCCATGTATCGATCGACCATTCGCGGGGGAGGGGTGTTGCAAGGCCGCAGGGGTCGATGACCGCTTCGTGAAATCCGTTCAGCGTTCCCACCATCGTCCAATTACGATGAGTGACATTGACGAGGAGCGGATTCTGCGCCCGCGGAATGTAGCTCTCGCTCTTCGGGTCGAGTTGTTTGTGCACCCAGAACGGATAGATCCAGTCCCGCCGCATCTGCAATACCGCAAAATTCAACAGCCCCCGCACGATGACCGGCGTGCTGAGCAGAAAGAGTTCTTTCGGGAATCCCCTTCCTTCGACATCGCTAAACTTTCCGGCAAGCTGAAATTGCTTGATGGAACTCTCCGGCAATTGCAGCCGCCGCAGCGCTTGCTCGAGTATGTACGAATTGAGATTCATTCGGCGTATTGTAAGGTCAATGGTAATCAAATCTGCATTTGAATATAGACTCAGTTTGCCCCTGATTCAAGTCGTAATGGGGGTACTTGCCCGCCTTTTGTAAGATTTAACAATTCCTTAAAGTAAGTCTAATATCAGGCTAACAGGCAGATGGTATTATTATGAATTCAACGAACGGCTCCGAATCTTCACATTACCGAGGCGAAGTCATGATACTTCAAAAAAATCAGATCGAACAGCCCTTTATGATTTGGATGATCCGCGAACTGTTTGCCACTGAGCAAGGAATTGAAGAAGAAGAGTTGAAGCCGATCAACAACCGGGAATTTTATACATGGATGGGCGTGCTCTCTGTTGCACTGCTTATCTACGGAGCTGTCTTCCGTTTTTTTGCCGCTTGATAGTTATCCCCAGACCGTTAAACTTTGACACACTCCTGCGTGTCCCATAAACATGCTAAGACAGTGAATCCGATCTTATTTGATCGGAATGCCGTTGATTCTGCACTAAATAATTCCCAGAATTTTATTGTTTATATATCTGTAAAAATAAACTCAAGTCCGGATCGGAAGAAGTGGTTGGTTGAAGGGACGGACGAAAGCCAATCGTATTAAACGTACGGTTGGCTTTTTTATTGTGGGCACTTTTAACTCCGAAAGAAAGACATAGTATGAGCACTTATATTTTTCCCCTTGATTATTCACCTTTCACATTATACTTTTGAACTGATAATACAAACATCGCTTGGTTGTATTCTAACCTGAATTGAGAATGGAAGTCGGCAAAACATTATACGTAAGGAATAGAAAGCAATGGCGGTCGTGGTCGTCGAAGCACCACAAGACTACCGGCGACATTTGGCTTGTTTACTATAAGAAGGAAAGTGGGAAGCGGCGAATCCCGTACAACGACGCCGTCGAAGAAGCGCTTTGCTACGGATGGATTGACAGCCTCACCAAACCACGGGACAAAGAAAGTTGGGTCCAGAGGTTCAGTCCCCGGAGGAAGAAAAGTCCCCTTTCAGAAATGAACAAAGAACGAGTACGCAGGCTTATTAATATCGGGAAGATGACACGGTATGGCCTTGCACGTATCCAGCATCATATGGACGGAGAGTCCGCCAAAACACCGAAGCTAAAGAAGTTTACGCTTCCCAATGACATTCTTCAACTGCTAGAATCTGACCCTGTTGTATGGAAGAATTTCACAAAATTTCCTGCGGCGTACAAACGCATTCGCGTCGGGTGGATCGATGGCTCGAGAAACCACCCGGAAATATTTGCCCAGCGGCTCCGATATTTTATGAAGATGACTGCCCGAAATAAAAAATTTGGAATGGTCCAATAAATCAGCTTGGAAAAAAGATTTTCTTCAATGCCATACACCGCCACAATAGACAATCGCGTTTATCGTTTCGATGAATTGAAGGTGCTGCTTGCCAAAGCGACGCCCGTTCGGTCCGGCGATGTGTTAGCCGACATTGCGGCCGGTGATGCAAAGGAGCGGGTTGCATCCTCATCTTGCTGCTGAGACGCTATTATAGTTGATTAAAAAAACCTTCAGGCACGACTCTCGGGTGTTCAGCTTAAGGATGAATCGGACCCGCGATTGGCGGGTAAAGTTTAAGTTCACAATGATATGAGATTTGTTGGTTTTCCCTCCTCTCCAAGGGGTGGGGTCAGCAAGAATTGTTAAACTCATTTGTTGTGGAATGTGTCTATGATGTACATTATTATTATATTATAATTGTCACAATAACTTTTAAGGAACCATTTATGAAAACATTTATAAAAATCGCTATGCTTGCAGGAGTACTGGCCATTGCCATTCCGGCTTCTGCACAGCTCCATGTTGGGGTTGGGATCAATATTGGTCCGCCAGCCCCGCGGACGGAGAGAATGACCGTTAGACCGTCTCGTGATGCGGTGTGGGTTGCAGGGTATCACCGTTGGGCTCCGCGCCGTCATCGCTACGTTTGGGTTCCGGGGCAATGGAGGCGTCCACCGCGGCCGCATACCGTATGGGTAGCAGGGCGCTGGGAAAGACGGAACAATGAGTGGGTGTTCTACGAGGGCCGGTGGGAAGCTGAGTCGCACTGAACGCGGTGACGCCGCTTTTCTAAAGCATTAGACCGCAGAGGCGCCTCCGAAGGAATTCCATCGGAGCGCCTTGGCGGTAAATTACATCATTTTTATGTTTTTTGACCGCGCCTGGCCCCTCCTCAAAGACGAAGGGAGACACGAAGCGTGAGAGGGGTCGTGTCTCATGTTGACCTACTACTGCACGTTTTCGATCCGGTCTGGTTTCATTCAACGATATTGCAATAGATTTTTTTATACCGTACTTTGTCATTGTTCATTGATGAATCAAGAAGAATTATTGCCGTAATTCGACAGTTGAGTTTTTTCCCGTCAAAATTGTTCACTCCACAGTACTACATCACTTCATCGTAGAAAGGATCTTATGAAGAAAGCTGTTCTTACATGTACTCTGTTGCTCTTTGCTATCCCGCTTTTCGCCCAACGCTGGGAATGGCCGGACAGTTCAAAAAACCTGACTGTACTTCCGAAAACGACAACGGGAAAAGAATTACAAAGAGCGATGTTCAGCTTTACATCGGGGCTTGGCGTACGGTGCATCTATTGCCATGTAGGCGAAGAGGGAAAAGATTTCAGCGGGTATGATTTTGTTTCGGATGCAAAGCCCGAAAAAAATGAGGCCCGCACAATGCTACAAATGGTAAACAACATTAACAACGTGTACCTGGCTGAGCTTCACGTCGAGAGCACTTCGCCGCTGCGGGTTTCGTGCATGACCTGCCACCACGGCAATGCAGTCCCGATTCTCCTTGAAGATAAGCTGAAGAGGACTTTCGACCGTCACGGCATCGACTCGACGATTAAGCAATACCACGCTCTCCGGGAGCAATTTTATGGCGGGTTTAATTACAACTTTAAAGAAGGAACGCTGGTGCGATTGGCAGAACTCATTTCGGAGGACACGACAAAAACCTCCGCAGCAATCCAGGTATTGAAACTGAACATCGAACTGTACCCAACGTTCGCATTTTCATACGCCCGGCTTGCGGGCATCTATGAAGGGGAGGGAAATTCTGCAGCGGCGGTCGAGAACTACGAGCAGGCTCTTAAGCTCGACCCGAACAACAGAATGGCAAAAATGAGGTTGGAAAGATTGCAGGGGAAAAAGTGAGTGCGATTGTATACACTCCCTCACTCTTGTCTCGACAAAGTCGAGACATTCCCTCTCCCACAGGGAGAGGGAAATTCATCGTTACAGCTATCTCGCTCACAATCTCCGTCATCTCGTTCCCAAGCTCTGCTTGGGAACGGTTTTCTTAAAGCGGAATGCCGAAGCTGCTAACTCAGATATTTGCGTTTACTCCGGAAAGAAACACAACCCGCATCGACCTTTGCGTTGTCATGAAGACTTCGGGCTTCTTGACGTTGATGGAGTTTATGCTGCCGGTACAGTTGAAGAAGATATGAGAGAAATATTTTGTCAACCTCGATCAGTTGGTGAATAAATAGATGACTACTTGATTATAGGCCTAAACTCTCATAAATTGCTAAAGATGAAGTAACACACTTATCACAAAAAGGGGGCTAATGTGGGAGCCAATCAGTGGTGTCTTAACTCTTAACTAAATTTCCTCGTTTATATGGTTTCAAACCGTAAAACATTAAGCCCTTCTGAATTATTAGCATCTCAATTTCTCAAAAAAATCAAAAGAGTTTCAGGCAAACGTTCAGCTTATCAAAGTTTTAAAGTCAAGGACATATCACATCGGTGAGGGCAACGTATTGGTTCGCGCTTCTTCAGAAGGCGAGAGAAGATATTTTTTTGGAATTAACTATATCACAGTTGAAGAGATAGCAAATCTCGATAATCCTTTTGTTGCATTTATATGTGGTTCTGTAGATAAAACAGTAATAATTCCCGCGAAAGTTCTTTTCAAATACTTACCGCAGATCAGTCATGACAGAAACGGCGAATATAAAATCAACATCGACAAAGATTTTAATATAGTATTGGCTGGCAGGAGCAATAGAATTGATTGTAGTAGTTTCATCAACAACTGGAATTTGTTTTTATCTCCTCCAGAGATAAAAGGAGAAACAAGAAATACCGTTGAAGAGAGTCTGCATTCTATCATCCAGGGTCGTTTGTTAGAAATAGGAAATATTCGGGGCTTTAATACTTATTGTCCTGACAAATCAAAAAGGTTCAACGAAAGAAAATTAGAGGAAATAGCAACTCTCGAAATTTGTCCACAATTGCAGTTTTCAGACTATAATCTGCTTCGTCAAATTGATGTTTTGTGGTTTAAGAATCGCGGTAGCAATTTCGTGCCTGAATTTGCGTTTGAAGTTGAACTTTCCACTGGTGTATGGTCTGGGGTTGGGAGAATGGCAACACTGCTAGATTACAAAAATGTAGGGTTCTATGTAATTTCGAATGATGGAAAAAAATATAAACAAGTAATCCGATCCTTTCACGAATATGTCGACAGATACAAATTCATTGCAAATGATTTAATTGGTGAGTTGTACTCGGCAGAGATTAATTTAAAGGAACTACGAACAGATATTGGATTATAAAGATGAAAACCGCAACGAAACAAGCAGATCTGTTTATTACAAAAAGTAAAAACAAACGCAAAAAAGCGTACAAAGTCCTGTTGCATCGGAGCTATATCGTTGATGTTCTTGCCGAAAGTGGGGATGAAGCAATGCAATATGCAGAATTCTATATCGGGGATCCCACCGATATTTCTACGGAGAATGAAAGAGAAGAACATAATTTCAAAGTAAGAAATATTGAAATGTCTTATAATGATGCGCCCGAAACGCTCTGAGAGGTAGTAGATCGAAAGGATAGAATAATAAATTTGGCAAGTATTGAATATGAGATTTTGAAAAAGGCTTACAGGCAAAGAAATAATAGAAATCTTTGATCCAAGTGCATCTAGAATCGCATGGTATGATGCAATTCAAAATGTGATTTTATAAAAAATTGATCAAGATGCTCACAAAAGAAATAAGGAAAAGGCTTAAACTAAAAACTTAAAACCTAAAACTTACAACTCATCACATTTGTGAGTGATCAGAGCCCCCCTTCATCTCCCCGTTCCGCCGCTATTGCGTTTATCTTCGTTACCGTCGTGCTCGATGTTCTCGCCTTGGGCATCATCATTCCCGTTTTGCCGAAGCTTGTCGGACAATTTCTCGGAGGCGATACCGCGCGCGCGGCCGAAATGTTCGGGCTTTTCGGGACTGTCTGGGCGCTGATGCAATTTATTTTCTCGCCGGTGCTCGGTGCGCTCTCCGATCAATACGGCCGCCGCCGGGTCATTCTTATTTCTTGTTTCGGTCTCGGCGTCGATTACATTTTCATGGCGGCCGCACCGACGCTGTGGCTTCTCTTTATCGGCCGGATTATTTCCGGAATTACCGGCGCCAGCTTCACCGCAGCCGGTGCCTACATCGCCGACGTCACGCCGCCTGAAAAACGTGCCGCCGGATTCGGAATGATCGGCGCTGCGTGGGGGCTCGGTTTTGTTTTAGGGCCTGCTCTTGGCGGTATACTTGGCGGCATCGATACGCGTTTGCCGTTTTGGGTTGCGGCCGGTCTCACTCTTCTAAACGCGATGTACGGTTTGTTTGTCCTCCCTGAATCGTTAAGTGTTGAGCACCGCGAAAAATTTTCGTGGAAGCGTGCTAATCCTCTTGGCTCGCTGAAGCTTTTGCGCTCGCATCCGGAATTATTCAGGCTCGCGACTGTCAACGGATTCTTCTACCTCGCACATCAGGTATTGCCGAGTGTGTTCGTCCTGTATGCCAGTTTTCGCTACGGATGGAATGAAGAGGCGGTGGGTCTTGCGCTGGCAATCATGGGAGCTTGCGGCATGATTGTGCAAGGGGGAGTCGTAAAGCGCGTCGTCGCAGACTTTGGAGAACGCCACACACTTCTTGCTGGCTTACTTTTCGGCATGGTGGGATTTGCGATCTTTGGTTTAGCTCCGGTTGGAATAATCTTCTGTCTCGGCATCCCAATATTTTCTTTGATGGGAATGTACGGACCCTCGTCGCAGGGTCTCATGACGCGTCATGTTCAGCCGTCGCAGCAGGGACAATTGCAAGGCGCAAACAACAGTATTATGGGAGTTGCAGGCGTAATCGGCCCTGGTATTTTTACGCTGACGTTTGCCCGCTTTATTGACGTGCAAAGTGATTGGCATCTGCCGGGCGTTCCTTTTTTGTTGGCAATGGTGATGCTTGTGGCGGCGTTTGGTCTTGCATGGAGGGTGAAGGCTGAGTAAATAAAAGGCAAAAGGGAAATTGTCTTCGGGGTGAAAGAGAATAAAGGCCGATCGTGCTAATTCCACGGTCGGTTTTTTGATTTAACGAGGGGGTTCTCCATTTCTTTCTTATAGTGGATATATACAATGTAAGACACCGCCCCCTAGCCCCCTCCTCGGAGAGGAGGGGGAACAGTCACGACCCTTCCTCTTGGAAGGCACAAGGTGGGGCACAACTCCCCTCCTCCATGAGGAGGGGATGACGCGAAGCGTCAGGGGTGGTGGGAAGAAAAGGGGGGAGCATGTCCAACATTTTTAATCGCAAATCTCAAAAGCCTAAAAGGCAATATCTCCGCAACAATGCGACCACCGCTGAATGCATTCTCTGGAGTAAGCTCAAAGGAAAACAACTACTCGGACAAAAATTCCGGCGACAGCATGGCATTGGTCCTTTTATTGTCGATTTTTATTGCCATGAATGCAAACTTGCAATCGAGCTTGACGGCGCAACGCATTGGACGAAGGAGGCCAAAGAATATGATCGACGCCGGGAAGAGCATATTGAGCAGTACGGGATTCACTTTCTTCGCTTTACAAATTCCGCCGTCGTTAAGAACCTTGACGGAGTGCTGGTGGCGATTGGAGAAGAGGTAAAAAAAGGCACACCATCCTTTAGCTCACTCCTCAGGGAGGAGTAGGAACAGTAATAACTCCCCTCCTCATTGAGAAGGGGATGACGCAAAGCGTCAGGGGTGGTGGATGGAGGAAGCGGTAATTCTCGCTTGACTCTCCAGTCTGGAACGTATACTTTTCAATTGCTGAAAAAATACTGGAGTCAAATACGAGTTTCGATTCATGTAATGTAAAAAATAGTTAATATCGTGTTCCAATGTTTACAAAATATCAGCTAGCAACAATATGCTTCTGGCTTGTTTCTGGATTGTATTGGGGCTTTCATTTCCGAGGGAACAAAGAAACAGTACATCAACAGAGAACATTCGTACGGACGTTTGCACTCATCGCGATTTATTTTGCTTTTGCCCTCATTTATATTCCGTTTTTCTCCGTTGGAGTGTTTGCGTTGCGTGCAGTTCCGCGGAATGATTTCTTTGGAATTGTAGGAGTCGTTTTGTGCGGATCGGGAATTTCCTTTTCGATTTGGTCCCGCAGAACTCTGGGGAAAAATTGGAGCGGGCCTGTTACCCTGAAAAAGGACCACGATCTTATCCGGAATGGTCCGTATGCAATTGTCCGCCATCCAATCTATTTTGGGTCGCTGGTCTCGCTTACCGGCTCGGCGACGACGACGGCGGAACTACGGGGCTTCTTTGGAGTGTTTCTGGTGTTTTATGCATTATTGAAAAAGATTGAAGAGGAAGAAGCTCTTCTTGAAACTCACTTCAAGGAATACGCCGAATACCGAACACACGTGAAGAGGTTGATACCCTTTGTTTATTGAGAAGCGAAAACGTTTGACCGACAAAGTCCTTTTGAATTGTTTTGTCCTATCGCTTGTTGGTTCTCTCCAAAAGAGCGCGCCCGCGCGCTCGGAGAATTTGGTGCGACGATTATTCTTTTGGGAAAATGTCCGGGAAGGACTCGAACCTTGCCGTTGGCATCTACATTGGTTTTGAGTAGACTTGAACGTCAGCCACATTCTCGCCTTGATTCTTCTCGTCATATCCTTTCTGTATTCGCCGCAGTGAAGGGAATAATGGCGCAGCGTCTGACGATTTTTTAGTTTTAAGACCGGCTTCGGAAGCCCTCCCGGCGCTTGTCGGCACAACTTTTACCCGAAATTATCGTATTGATTAGTGGAACTAATAGTACAACGACACCATGAACCACAATGATTCTTACAGCCAAAGCGAACCGCGCCTGCGGGATACTCTTAGCAATACATTGTTATACATTAACC
>CAWJKX010000070.1:0-55071 GCA_963843065.1 uncultured Bacteroidota bacterium | reverse complement strand
CTAAGGGGATGGCTTCGCCAGCGGCTTAGCGCTCAAACAATTTTTCGCCAGATGTTTCAATTCCGTTTTCATGAAGATGTGTGTGGACATCTTGCGAAAACGTGCCGCTTTCTAAGTGATCCAATACGACCATATGATCTGAAGTCCCGTGCCTGCAAAGGGATTTGACCCCGTCTGATTGCTATGAGCTCAATATATCCAGATACCTCCGAAGCCAATGAGGATAAAAACTCCAGTTATGGTAACGCCCTGCCCCCATGTCATCAAACGATACCCAGTCATTATTCTTCCAGTCACGATAGAGCATCGCTGACACCTGATCGACAACGCCAAGCGGGTAATTGAGGGATAAGGCGGAAAATCCGTAGACCCTGAGAAGAGGCGAACGGCTCACTTGGGTTGTCTGACCTGAAATACTCCGTCGCGGCATATAAACCGCTTCAACAGCGAAAGTATAATCAGCCCCGACCGTCCACTGGCGCTGATATTTCACCGGAAGAAGATCGCTCTCTTGACAAGTCAGCACCGATTCAAACCAGACACCGATGCCGACATCCCATTTTCCATCCAGGCCCAACCGGTCTTCCGGAGCGATAAAACTGCTCGTGTCCTTCGGCAGCGGTATCAATGAGCTCAAGTCCGCACGGCGGTGATGATATGAGATGCCTATTTCTCCGCTCCATAAGGCGACTCACCCTGCCGCCGTACTCAGACGTCTTCTTTTCTGTCGGCGACAACTCCCAACCTTTTGTATCGTTGTTGCCATAAAACCCCCAGAGCCAGATGTTTGCATTATTGAGCAATGTGTATCGTGCGAGCATCGCATAACTTAATCCGTAGCTGCAACGGATCGCGCGGGTCGACCCTGTCAAACCACGTCGGCCGCCGAAAAATCATCCTCGGAACCAAAATTAATTTTGTTCGCCCAATCCGTACCTCAAACTTCTCTGTCGAAAGCCTGACCCATCCACGATAGAGTTTTTCTTCTTCATCGTCCAGATGGGGATTCATTGTTCGCGTATTGCCCTGTCACAAAGGTGTTCAATGAAATATCCCAGTTAGCATCGAACTGCTCGTTGAGTTTTTTTCTCTCACAGAAGGTCTGGAATATAGCGAAGATCGCCTACAGAACCCGCAACACTATCATGGTTAGCACTGATCCACCCAGACGAGGGACCGTGAAACTCTTCAGTTTGCGATACGGCACTCTCGACTGCGTACACAAGAGAAGCAGACAATACATGAAACATTTGATTTCTGATGACACCGTTCATTCTTTCTCAGAGTATGCCGCGGCGATGTGCCGCAGTAATGTTTTTGAAACTCAATCGCTCGATTTTTCCCACCTCGAAAGAAGCGTCTCGATAAGGTGATCTTTGATTTCATCGACTGGAAACAACTCGGGAGCTACAGTATAGTTCGCGACAAACCCATCGAATACAAACATGGGAAGAAAAAGCAATCAAGCTCAGGTTTATCGGATCCCGATCGGGGGATAAGCTTGCTAAGCCGCACGAAAGCGGGCCTGAAAGTACTGTTTTCCTTTCTTTTTCATGAGCTTCCGGTATTCTTCGTCGAGACTCAGCTCAAGACGGAAGCAACGCAGAGAAAAATTTTGGTTTTGATTAGATCAAGAAACGAATTGATAAGTGAAACAAACCTTTCTTCGGCAGGCCGCGGATAATCCTCCTTGAAAATCTCAGGGAGGATGTGTGCAATTTCCTCATCGAAAATCGCGGAGCGGAATACTGTTGGTTCCGGAAAAATCAGTGAAGATGAGGCCCTTTGAAATGCGGGCTTTCTTCGCAATTTCTCTCTCGTAGTCAGACAGAGCACGGTTACTCTGCGACTACGACAGAAGAAATTGCGAAGAAAGCCCGCATTTCAAAGGGCCTCATCTTCACTCATTTTTCTACGAAACAAGACATTCTGTTCGCGATTTTCGATGAGGAAATTGCACACATCCTCCCTGAGATTTTCAAGGAGGATGATCCGCGGCCTGCCAAAGAAAGGTTTGTTTCACTTATCAATTCGTGGCTCGATTTGATCAAAACCAAACCTTTTCTTGTGAGGCTTTCGCTCCAGCTGAGTCTCGACGAAGAATACCGGAAGCTCATGAAAAAGAAAGGAAAACAGTACTTCGAGCTCGCTTTCGTGCGGCTTAGCAAGCTTATCGGACAATTGGGATCCGATAAACCTGAGCTTGATTGCTTTCTTCTCATGTTTGTATTCGATGGGTTTGTCGCGAACTATACTGTAGCTCCCGAGTTGTTTCCAGTCGATGAAATCAAAGATCACCTTATCGAGACGCTTCTTTCGAGGTGGGAAAAATCGAGCGATTGAGTTTCAAAAACATTACTGCGGCACATCGCCGCGGCATACTCTGAGAAAGAATGAACGGTGTCATCAGAAATCAAATGTTTCATGTATTGTCTGCTTCTCTTGTGTATGAGTCAGAGTGCCGTATCGCAAACTGAAGAGTTTCACGGTCAGGCGTCTGGGTGGATCAGTGCTAACCATGATAGTGTTGCGGGTTCTGTAGGCGATCTTCGCTATATTCCAGACCTTCTGCTAGAAAAAAAACTCAACGAGCAGTTCGATGCTAACGTGGATATTTCATTGAACACCTTTGCGACAGCACAATACGCGAACAATGAATCCCCATCGTACGATGAAGAAGTAAAACTCTATCGTGGATGGGTCAGGCTTTCGACAGAGAAGTTTGAAGTACGGATTGGGCTGCAGAAAATCAATTTTGGTTCCGCGATGATTTTTCGGCCGCTGATGTGGTTTGACAGGGTTGACCCGCGCGATCCGTTGCAGCTGACGGATGGAGTCTACGCCATGCTCGCACGATACACATTGCTCAATAATGCAAACATCTGGCTCTGGGGGCTTTACGGCAACAACGATACAAAAGGTTGGGAGTTGTCGCCGACAGAAAAGAAGACGTCTGAGTACAGGCGGCAGGGTGCAGTCGCCTTTATGGAGCGGAGAAATAGGCATCTCATATCATCACCGCCGTGCGGACTTGAGCTCATTGATACCGCTGCCGAAGGACACGAGCAGTTTTATCGCTCCGGAAGACCGGTTGGGCCTGGATGGAAAATGGGATGTCGGCATCGGTGTCTGGTTTGAATCGGTGCTGACTCGTCAAGAGAGCGATCTTCTTCCGGTGAAATATCAGCGCCAGTGGACGGTCGGGGCTGATTATACTTTCGCTGTTGGAAGCGGTTTATATGCCGCGACGGAGTATTTCAGGTCAGACAACCCAAGTGAGCCGTTCGCCTCTTCTCAGGGTTACGGATTTTCCGCCTTATCGCTCAATTACCCGCTTGGCGTTGTCGATCAGGTGTCAGCGATGCTCTATCGTGACTGGAAGAATAATGACTGGTATCGTTTGATGACATGGCAGCGGACGTACGATAACTGGAGTTTTTATCTCATTGGCTTCTGGGATCCGGAGAACATCCAGCTCTATAGCAATCAGACGGGGTCAAATCCCTTTGCAGGCACGGGACTTCAGATCATGGTCGTATTCAATCACTAAGAAAGCGGCACGTTTTCGCAAGATGTCCGACATCTTCATGAAACTGAATTGAAACATCTGAAAAATTGTTTCGCGCTAAGCCGCTGGCGAAGCCATCCCCTTGGGATTTGCGCGAGACGTACTTTCAGGATTATTCAGAAACCTCGAATTAGAAGTAGAAGGACTTATGCAGAACTCAGCTTTGATAACAATCAAAAACCTTAACAAGATTTATTCACTTGGTGCGACAACTCTCAACGCCCTGGATCATATCAATCTTACTGTGATGCGGGGAGAATTTCTTGGCCTCGTCGGGCCCAGCGGTTCCGGAAAGACGACGCTTCTCAACATTATGGGGTCTCTTGACGCGCCAACGGACGGCACTGCAGAAGTGCTGGGGCGAAAAATAGAATCGCTTTCGCAAAGAGAGGCCGCAAGCCTGCGAAACAATCATATCGGCTTCATTTTTCAGACGTTCAATTTGCTTCCGGTCTACACGGTGTATGAAAACGTCGAATTTCCTTTGTTGCTGCAGGGAATGGAATCGTCTCGCAGGAAGAAGCTCGTCGAGGAGGCGCTGGAATGGGTGGGGCTTTCCGATCGCGCAAATTCCAAGCCGTCGCAGCTTTCGGGAGGACAAAGCCAGCGTGTTGCGATTGCAAGAGCGATTGTCAAGAAGCCGGAGATCGTGCTGGCGGATGAACCCACCGCCAATCTCGACGCGGCGAATTCTCACCACATTATGAAAACAATGGTAAAGTTGAACGAAGAGCTTAAAACAACGTTTGTCTTTGCAACTCACGACGAGAAAGTCATCGGCTACCTGAAGCGCAAAATCACGCTGGTCGACGGGAAAATCTCCAAAGACGAAATCGTTGAAAATAATCCTCCAAGGTAAGACAGACTATGCTTATACTTAAACTTGCCCTTAGAAATATTCTCAGTGCAGGTCTTCGAACCTGGCTCAATGTTATAGCGCTCTCTTTCGCGTTTGTGGCCATCATTTCCCTCCAGGGATTTTATGACGGATTGAATGATCAGGTGGAACATGCAACTATCGATGCCCTGTACGGCGGCGGTCAATATTGGCAAAAGGGATACGATCCGTACGATCCGTTGTCGCTGGAAGATGCTCATGCGCCGATTCATCCGCAGCTACAAACACTCATCGGCGAGAAAATGGCAACGCCGATCCTCATACGGACAGCGACGATCTATCCCCAGGGACGATTTCGCTCCATCATTCTCAAGGGGATCGATCCAGATCAAACAATACTTTCAATTCCTTCATCGCTGTTGAGAACCGGCCCCGACGGTATTCCCGGTCTCATCGGCAGCAGAATGGCGAAGAATGCCGGTTTGAAAAAAGGGGATCTGGTCACAGTTCAGTGGAGGGACGTTCATGGTACGTTTGATGCGCGCGATGTCAGAATTGTGGAAGTCTTCAGCACCACTGTGCAGGATATTGACAATGAACAGATTTGGATTCCTCTCGACCAGCTGCAGCAATTTACGCACATGACAAACCAGGCGACAATCGTGGTGTTGAAGAAAGGTATTGCCCCGGTCGACAATATCCCTGGATGGGATTTCAAGAATCTTGGGTTTCTTCTGCAGGATCTCCACGCGATGGTGAGAATGAAAAGCATTCAAGGGAGCATCATGTACCTTCTCCTTTTATTTCTCGCGATGCTGGCAATCTTCGATACACAGGTCCTCTCAATTTGGCGCCGAAGAAAAGAAATGGGAACGTTGATGGCACTTGGAATGACGAGGACAAAAATTATTGAATTGTTCACGCTGGAAGGAGCTCTTCACAGTCTTCTTGCCGCGCTTGTTGGTGCGTTCTATGGAATTCCACTGCTGGCGTACATTGCGAACAAAGGATTCGCAATCCCCGCAAAAGCTGATAGCTTCGGCTTTGCCATCGGCGAAAAACTCTTCCCTACGTACTCTCCCGCGCTTGTCGCCGGCACTACGCTTTTGGTATGTTTTGTTACGACGATCGTCAGTTTTCTGCCGACGAGGAAAATCGCGCACCTTAAACCGACTGACGCTCTGCGGGGGAAGCTCTCATGATTTCTTTTCTCTTCAAAGGTCTCTTGCGTGATCGCTCCCGATCCCTGTTCCCGTTTGTAACAGTTTTCGCCGGTGTCGTCCTCACCGTATTTCTCCATGCCTGGTTAAACGGGATGGTCTCATCAATGATTCAATCGACGGCGCACTACAGCACGGGACATGTCTGCGTGACGACGCGGGCATATGCGAAAGAAGCCGATCAAATCCCCAACGATCTGGCGCTCCTGGGGGTCGATTCGCTTATAGCCGAACTGAAGCATGATTATCCCGATCTTCGGTGGACACCCCGCATCAGGTTCGGAGGACTCCTTGATATTCCGGACGAGAAAGGGGAAACCAGGGATCAGGCCCCGGTCAGCGGACTGGCGGTTGATCTTCTCACCGCCGACAGCCCCGAACAGAAAATTCTCAACGTTAGAAAAGCGATCGTGAAAGGACGCGTGCCGCAAAAATCCGGGGAGATGCTGGTGGGCGAAGAACTTGCCGACAAGCTCCGAATTCAGCCGGGCGATACCGCAACCCTTATCAGCTCGACGATGTACGGGAGTATGAGCATCACCAACTTTGTCGTCGTCGGCATGGTTCGATTTGGAATCGTCGCAATGGACAAGGGGATGGTGATTGCGGATGTCTCGGACATTCAACAAGCGTTGGATATTCAGAAGGGTGCCGGAGAAATTCTGGGATTTTTTGCGGACGATGTTTATCATGAAGAACGGGCAAACGCGGTGGCCGCAGATTTCAATCTCCGCAGCAAGACACCAACTGAGTCTGCGGCAAAAGACGGCAATCAATTTTTGCCCGTTATGGGAACGCTTCGTACTACAAGCGGGCTCGATGAATATCTCAATTTAGTTGGAGTGTTCTCTGACGTAATTATTGGAGTTTTCGTGTTCGCGATGTCCATTGTTCTCTGGAACGCGGGGTTGACGGGAAGTCTGCGCCGGTACGGAGAGATCGGCGTCCGTCTGGCGGTGGGGGAAGACAAAAGGCATATCTATCTCTCATTGCTCGCCGAGTCGCTGATGATCGGCTTCATCGGATCTCTCGCGGGTACAGCGGTCGGATTGGCAATCGCTTATTATAGCCAGGTAAAGGGGCTTGACATCGGGTCGGTATTGAAGGATAGTTCGATGATGCTTCCCAGCATTATTCGGGCACGCATAACGCCGTTCACTTTTGTGATAGGTTTTCTGCCGGGCATGCTCGCGACGTTCTTCGGCACGGCGATTTCCGGGATCGGCATTTACAAACGACAAACATCGGAACTGTTTAAGGAGCTTGAAACATGATTCGTGTAATATCCCTGCTGGTCACTCTGCTCGCGTTTTCATTTTTTTTGCAGCCTCCGTCCGGAGATGATATTCTGAAAAAAGTGGACGAGAACATGTTTTCGGAGAACAAGATTTCAGTTTCGCGCATGATCATTCATGGGCGCCGCGACACGAGAACGGTGGAATCGAAGTCGTGGCAGCGCGGCACAAGCGAATCGTACACGGAGTTCCTTGCGCCGGCCAGGGAAAAGGGAACGAAGATGCTGAAGCTCAAGGATATGCTGTGGGATTATTCTCCGTCTACCGACCGAACGATTATGATCTCGGGAAGTTTGCTCCGGCAATCGGTGATGGGTTCAGACCTTTCCTATGAAGATATGATGGAAGACCCACACCTCCCGAATATCTATTCGGCCAAAGTGATGTCCGAAGATACCCTCTTCGGACGTGATTGTTGGATACTCGACCTCATAGCGAAGAAGGAGGATATTGCCTATCACCACCGCCGTGTGTGGGTCGATAAAGACCGGTATGTTTTGCTGCGAGAGAATCTCTATGCGGAAAGCGGAAAACTGTTGAAAACCATGGATGTGCGCGAAGTGATGAGGGTTCAGGGGAGGTGGCTGGCAAAGTCAGTTTTGTACAAAGATGTCCTCAAAGATGGAGAGGGAACGGAGTTTCTTGTCGACTCCATTGTTCTTGATGCCGACATCCCGGATTATCTCTTTTCCAAGGCGGCGTTGAAAAGATAAAGGATAAGCAGTGCCGTAGATGACAGCCAAAACAAAAACGCCTGACTTCACGGTCAGGCGTTTTGTCTTTGTGGCGTGGACAGGATCCCCCATAAAGATTGGGGGATTTCAGCGCGTCGCCTTTGGCTCTGCGCTTCAACTTGAATTCAATCATTCCGATTTCGTCAGTTGACGCCTTGACGCATCGCGGCTGCGACAAAGGATAATAAAGGCAGTTTCATTTTATCTCTACATACCGTTCATCCACATTCCAGCCGTTGACAGATACCATTATGTCCGCATTGTTTGCGTCGGGTGTAAAGTCAATGAAGACACTCTTTTCTTCGCCGGGTAGGACTGAAATGTAATTGTCGCTGTAAAAAACCGGCAAAATTCTTTTCTTCCGTTTGGAATCGACCAGTGAAATACGGTTAAAAAACGCTACCGGGTTCCCCGCTGTATTTTCTATTTTTACCTCAATCCTTCCTTCGCTTGCTTTCCTGGCTTCTATTTTCACATCTGCCTTCAAAATTTTTTGCAGGCCGGTGTAATTGCCGGTTGAATCCGGCAGCCAGTAGAAGTTTTCACTCAGAATCTTGCGGGAAGTATTTATCAAGCGCAAGGACAAAAAACCTCCCTGAGCAGAGAATAATTTATCGACGCTTTCTTTTACAGAATTAATTTTCTGAATTGATGCAGGGCTGACTTGAATGAACCATTGGAAGACCAATGAATCTCTTCCCGCCATATCATACGCCTTTGCTTGCAACAGAAGATCGTGGTAGGGGGAATAGGTATGATTCGCCACCACGAGCATTCCGTCTGAAGGATTGTACATCGGGTGCAGCGGCTCGTTCGCATGATGCAGACCGTAGAGACAGGCATTGGGGTCGAGGTAATAATCGTACATCTGGCCGCGGAATGCTGTCCACGGATTTTGAGTCTTCCAGATGATGACCCCGGTATACCAATCCCACATGTGATTGATATGTCCTTCCATAAGAGCCCTGTATTGATTGTAATTGACCAATTGCGCTTTAGCGGCGTAGTCTCTCACATTCGCAGGTTTTCCGTATGCATCGATGTATTTCCCATAGCCGCTGAATTTATGGTATCTCCACACCGAGTCAATCTTGTTATTTGCATAATCTGGTAAGACCATATTTTCCGGAGGAATAAAACGTTCAAGCGATTCATAGTCTCCCATACCCACCGATCCTATTTCAGAATTGAAGGGGAAGAAATGATTTTCCCAGAAGAAATTAACCGGCTCGATACGATACGGTCCGTCTCCGTTTCCGCCGATGGAATTATACGACATGCTGTCGACATTCGAATACTGGAAAAAGTAACGAGCACTGTCTAACACCGGCAGCAGCGAATCCTTCATAGCAAACAAAATATCTTCAGGCGGGGGTATTTCGTTTCCGCCGCAATAGAATGCAAGTGAAGGATGATTGCGATTCATTTTCACTTGATCGGCGAACGATGCGAGGAACAGTTTGTGGTCGTCGGGATATGCGCGCCTCGTCCACTGGTCGTCCTTTTTTGTGGGATCGAACCATTTGCCGTTGCAATCGCCCGAAATCCACAAATCCTGGAACACAAGTATTCCGTATTTGTCGCATGCGTCATAAAACTCCGGCCTTTCGGTAATTGCCCCTCCCCATATGCGAATCAAATTCACATTCATGTCGCGATGAAAGCGTATTTCAGCATCATATCGCTCGCGTGAGAACCGAAGCATGGCGTCCGAAATGATCCAGTCGCCTCCTTTAATAAAAACTCTCTGGCCGTTGACCAGCACTTCCCGGCTGTTTGTCCGGTCATTCCATTCGGTTTGAATTTCTCGTACACCGATGGTAATACTCTGTTCATCCAGCAATTGCTTATCGCTGCTCATAAATTGAAACTCACACGTATACAACGATTGTTCACCGTATCCGTTGGGCCACCATAGTTTCGGATTCTTCAATGTGTCATCGGGCAGTTCTATTTTCGTTGACGAGCCAGGCTGGAGTGTCACGTCTTTATTTACGATGTTTCCTTCGATCAGATACTGCAGCGAGCCCCGGACCGCATTGTCGGTTGGATTTTCAATTGCAGCACTCGCCCTGATGATGGCCGGAGCCTGCGGCTGACCCGGAAATCTTTTTCCCGGCACGATCGTGATGACATACGGATCTTTCAGACGGATGGTGTTCGTTTTTTCAATCGTCACTTTATCCCAAATCCCGGTATTCCGGTCGCGGACGGGCTGAATCCAATCCCACCCCGCTACGTACTGGTTAGAGACATTGCGCCCAATTGTACCATCCCCCCCTTGACCTCCGTTGGGATTTCCCACAGGGTCGGGGGGATAGACCAACACTGCGAGCCGGTTCTTCCCATTCGCCGAGAGGAAGGATGTAATCTTGTAGGATTGGCGTAAGAACATTCCATGATGAGTTTCCGTGTTGAGTTTGTGCCCGTTTAGAAAAACATCGCAACCGTAGTTGATTCCCCTGAAGTTGAGCCAAACTTGGCCATTGCCGGCAGGCGCTTTTTCCCGGAAATTTTTTACAAACCAGTAGGTATAATAATCGCCTCCCGTCTCATAAATATCGGGGATTTTCTTGTTATTCATCCCGTACAATGGGTCGGGAACCAGTTTGTTATTCAATAAGGTAGTCAAGACCGTTCCCGGTACCGTCGCGGGCATCCAGTTCGAGATCGGGAACGATGGAGAGGACAACTCTTCTCCCGATGATTTTACCTTTTCGATATTCATGCACAACCAGCCGGAATTTAATTCGTAACGGCTTTGTGTACGGTCATTCAAGTTTGTCTGTGCAGAAAGAGAAGAGGAAGCGCAGCCTGACAAAACCATGCTCAGCATTAGGATTGCTAAAATGTTCTTATGCATTTTCCGCATGCTCCTTTTTAGAGGGTTGAAATGTTTTAAAGGGGACAAAAATAAGATACTGAGACTTCTGAATAATTCCAAAAATACGTCTTGCGCAAAAACACAAAGTCGCAAATTTATTCTAAAACAGATTTGTCGCGCCTTTTCCCAAGGGGTGGCTTAGCCAGCGGGTTCGCGGGAAACAATTTTTCAGATGTCTCAAAACCTAAATGTAAAATTAGATTTAGCGGCTATCTGTCGGAATCTTCGCGCACACACTGCGGATTCTCATGAAAACGAGAAACAATCCAGCGGCGAATAATCCAAGTAGTTGAAAAAATTCGGGAAGGATGTGATGCCATCCCGCGCCCATTTGTGTGATCCGAACAAAGGCCTGCAGGTAGGGAGTAGTCGGAAGGAGGTACGCCAGTGAACGGACAAGAAGAGGCATTGACGCCAACGGCCAGCTGTAACCGGAGAGAAGAAAAATCGGATATGTTGTAAAGATCGTGAACTGAAGCGCGACAATCTTGCTCGGAAAAAAGGAGGCAAAGAATCCTCCGATGAGAATTGCCGAAAGATACATGAGCATGGTGAGAACGCCGAGTGCGACAAGGTTGCCTTTGAGATTTACATGGAAAAGAGAAAAGTGAACGACAAAAAAGAAGAGCGTATAGGCAGTGTATAATAGAAGATAGAATGTTCCCTTTCCAATCAATGCAGATGCAAGACTCTTTTTCGATTTGGCAGAGAGTTCACCGAGTGATCTGTTATGGCGTTCTTTAGCGATGCTTTCCGACAATCCCATAAAAAGGGTTTGGTGTAAAATGATGATGAGCAATCCCGGAATAAGAAAATCGCCGTAACTCTCGGTCGTGCTGAAAAGAGGTTTCATTTCCGGTTCGATCGGATTGATCATCGGTGCTGTCTGCGGTTTGTCTATTCCGGATGCCTCAAACGCAATCGCACGGATTTCCCCGCCGTAGGAAAAAGCGACCTCATTTAACGCTTTCGTGATATCGTTCCCGACAAGAAAACGGCTGTTGTTGACGAAGGCACGGACGTCGCCTCCCCGGCGTTTCTTTATTCGCTCTTCAAACCCGGAGGGAATATAAACGATAGCCTCGGCAGCACGGCTGTAAATCTGTTTTTCCGCTTCCCCCATTTCCGGAGAAGCATACTCGACGTGGAGAAGCGGATGCGCATCGAGGCGGCGTATGAATTCGCGTGAGGCCGACGAGTGGTCTTGATCCACGACGACGATTGGGATATCACGCTCCGACTTGTACCAATAAATCGAACCGTAGAAGAACGCGTAGAACATCGGCGCGAGAAGGAGGATAACGATGAGGTCCTTATCGTGAGCGATGATGCCTGCTTCACGCCGGACCGCTTCAACGAAATTAAGCATTCTACTCTTCATCGCCGATCTCCTTACGCCTCTCCGCTTTCATCGCACCGGTACGTTTTCTGACTGTGAGGATTGCTGCCGAACCCGCGAGCGAGACACCCACGAAACCGCCCAGCACGAGAAGTTCCGGGGCGAGGTATTTCAACGGTGTGCCGAATTGATAGAGCTTGATGAAACCGGAGAAGAAGTGCGTGAACGGAAGAATGCGAGCGAATGCACCATGGACCGCCGGCATACCGGCCAAGGGAAACGTATATCCGCTGAAGATGACGGCGGGCGCGTTCAAGAAAACTCCCAGCTCTGTTGCAAAAAGTTGGTCGTGAAACAGGCACGAGACGAAGAATCCAAGGAAAAACGATGCAAGAATTCCGACCCCCATGTATGCCAGTATCAATAGTACAGATCCGGCAAGAGGAATGCCGAAAAGCGGGAAGAGAATTCCGATGAGGCACAATGCACTGGCGGAGTGAATGAAGAGATGCGGGATTGCTTTTCCTGCAATGACGGCAGAGACTTTTCCGCCGGCGGCGTTGAAGAGTTCAGCCATCGTCCCCTCATGGTACTCGGTGCTCACAAGGAGGACGGCGCCGATCATCACAACCATCTGAAGCACTGCGGTGACAAGGCACGGGACAAAGTAGTTTTCATAATTGTAATTGGGATTGAAAAGCGAATACGATTCGAGGCGGACGGGGTTTGCGAGATCCAGCGCTCCTTGGTATGACATTCCGGCCGACCTGAATTTTTTTATGAGCACACCCGCCGAAATGGTTTTCGCGATCGCCGTCCCGTCCTTCAAAAGAGAGTTGCCGAGGATGAGATTGAACGAGTTCTTATAAAAAATGATCCGCGCCTGCCGTCCGTGCTTTACATCTCCCTCGAAGCCGCCGGGGATGTAGACCGCTCCCTGGATATTTCCTTTCCGGAACTCTTCCGTGATCTCATCGATCGACTGAAGTGAGGCGACAATTTTCATCGATCGCGTCGATTCGACCGACCGGATCACGATTCTGGAGAGTTCGCTGTGGTCGGCATCGTAGACTGCGACAGGAATGCCGACCACGACTTGATTGCGATACATAAGCGCGAGGAGAAAGAAAAGGACAATGGGAAGCGGGATCATCAGCAGAAAGAGAGATTTTCTTGCCGCGATCCGGGCGCATTCTCTCCGCACGACGCGTGTGAAAGGACGGTCGTGAAATAATCTCATGCCGATCTTCATCCTTTCCATATAGACTCGTCTTGTCGTTGGCATCGGTTTTCTCTTTGGTGGTTACTGCGGAAGTTCGACATGGGCAGTCATGCCGGGTCGCAGTCCGGGTAGCGGAGATTCCGACCGGAGATGCAGTTCAAAGGTCTTCAAGTCAAAATCTCCTTTTTGATTTGTCGCCCGCCATGTCGCGAAATCTGCCATGGCGGCAATATAGGCAACGCGGAATGAATGGCTCTCTTTGCCAAGCGACGGAATGACAACGGGGAGCGCCATGTCTTTCCGGACGGAGGCCATTTGGTCCTCGCGAAGCTGGAGCACAATCCATGTATCGTTCGGGTTCAGCACTGTCAGCACAGGATAGCCGCTTGCGACGATTTCACCGGCATCCACGATCTTTTTGCAAATTTCTCCATCGATGGGAGAGACGATGCGTGTCTCTTGTTGGTAAGCAACAGCCTCGTTGTAGGCATTCTCAGCCTGATACGCCAATGCTTCGGCGCCCCGAAGTTCCTCATTCCGTGTTCCCAGTTCAACCATGTGGTAACGTGCTTGGGCTCCATCGCGTTGTTCCTTGGCCGCCTTGTATTGAAATTCGGCCTGGTCATATTCTTGCGTCGAGATAACGCTGTCCCGGAACACGTCCTGGATCCGTTTCCATGTTTTGGAGGCGAGAGCGAACTGGTGTTCGGCCTGGGCAAGGAGTTTCGCCGCACCTTCGCGCTCTTCCGGGCGCGCCCCGTTCCGCGCCATCTCAAGCCGCGCCCGCGCCGCATCGCGTGCACCGCGCGCCTGTTCGACCTTCGCATCGATCTCCCTGCTCCCGATGACAGCGAGGATTTCTCCGCTGTGGACACTCTCGCCTTCGGCAACGAAAAGAGAGTCGAGCCGCCCGGGGACTTTCGAGGCAACATCGATTTCTGCAGCCTCGACCATGCCGGTCACGATCTGTCTCTCCGGTAATGCTGCCTGTACGATCAATACAATAAGCGCAATGAGGGCGATGAGTGCTGGGACGATAAAAATGATTTTAGTTCTCGTGAGTTTCATGGATGCTCTTCCTTGCCTTTCCAAATTGAAAGAACTCTCTCAGGGTTCCCTGAAGCAACGCAGAGGTCGGTGAGAGATTTGTAGTAGTCGTACAGTGCGGTCAAACGGTCGATCTGATTTTTCTCGAGAGCGAGACTGGCATCGATCACCTCGAGCGAAGTGCCCAGCCCGGTCTGGAACCGTTTTTCATTTACCCGGTAGTTTTCTTCGCCAAGAATAACGCTCGCACCGAGTTTTTCGTAAAGCATCGCTGCATTGCGCATTTCGCGGTACGATTTGTTCACCCAGAGGTCGACCTGGCGGTGCGCCTGGTCGTCCATATAGCCGACCTCGCGTTCCAGGTGGCTCGCCGATTGCAGCGCGTTGACCCGAGCAAGGCCGGTAAAAAGGGGATACTGAAGCTGCACGCCGATGATCCATCGCGGTTCCAGGCTCGAAAGATACTGCGGGTACAATTCGTATTTGCCGAATGCCGCAATTTGCGGGAGAAATGCGGCCCGCTCGACATTGTAGTTCTGTTCCGCCGCAATTTTTTTCTCACCAATCATTGTAAGGATCGGCTGCCGTTCAAACGCTTCCGCGAGGGATATTTCCGCCGAATCGGCATATGGATGATATGCGAGCGTATCATTCACTGCAATCGGTGCGTCATCGGGCATACCCATCACATTGCGAAGAGCAAAGAGGGCAATATCGCGGCGGTTTATATCCTGGAAGAGATTTTGTTCTGCATCGGCCACGGCCACCTCGGCCCGAAGTCTGTGATGCGGGGCGATAAGTCCTTCTTGGGCCAGGCGCGCTGCATCCTGTGCGTGACGTTTCATTCCAGCAAGCACATCGCTGCGGACGGCGATGGCATGATTCAACAGGACAACAGAGAGATACGCATTGATTGCATCGCGCGTGGCCTCATCCCGTATCTGCCGAAGTTCCGCTTCTGAGGCGCGGAGTTCCGACGATGCGAATTTCTTCGCGGCAATAAGTTTTCCCCCGACGAAGAGAGGTTGAATTCCTACAAAGGCAGCGTCCGGATAATCTTGTTTCTTGAATGTCTCTACAAACAGGGGGAGCGCGCCGTTCAATTGCGCGGAGGCTTGACCGTAGACTGCGGCGAGCTGGGCGGGCGTAAGTCCCGGGTTTTGCATTTTCGCAAAATTGACCTGATTGTTCGCCTGGAGTTGAATCATTGCCTGGCGGATCGGGTCGAGGTCGAAGGTCAACGGATCGTTCATATGATTGGCGCTCGCCTGCAATTGCACCGAGGGGAGAAAATTTCCCCATGCTTCGTTATTGCCGCGAATTTTCTGTTCCACTTTTTCCTGATATTGCTTCACGCGTTCGTTATTCTGAAGTGTGATGGCGACGGCATCATCGAGAGTGATTGATTGCGCGGCAGCAGGGAACGGAAAAAAGAGAAATCCGCATACTGCAGCTCGAAAAAAAACCGGCCAGGATTTTCGTTTCATAGCAAACTCTTGTAAAATGAACCATAATTCATTTATTGGCATAAAAAAACCTCCATAAAGTTCCGCCAACGGGTCCCCCGCACCGCATTGTTTTCATGATTGTCATTTTTTCCCTCGGCGGAGTATTCCATCCTTCATGAGTTGTTTGACATTGACGCGGATGGTGTTCAAGGAAAACTCGCGCGGATCTTCCGCCCACTGGTGAACGAGGTTCCGTACTCCCCCGAAGACAAATTGACGGATCACGTTGACGTCGAGG
This sequence comes from uncultured Bacteroidota bacterium, assembly GCA_963843065.1. Taxonomy (GTDB): domain Bacteria; phylum Bacteroidota; class Ignavibacteria; order UBA10030; family UBA8401; genus JAGVPT01. The sequence goes on along the minus strand of CAWJKX010000070.1, from coordinate 39,178 downwards.
TGTTCGTTGAACATTCTTTCGCGAATGCCGTCGCTCAGGACCTTCTGCCCGAGATCCAGGTATTTCCCATACAGAGCCGCGAATTCCCCCTGATTGTGGCGCATAAGCTGGTTTTGCTCGTTGACGAATACCATTGCAAGCGACGGATTGCTGCCAAAAAGGTCGAGGACGAGATCAATCATTCCTTCGAATTTCGTTATGGCGTCGATATCGGACCGTTGTACGAGAATGCGCGTTTTTGTCGTGAGATCGAGCCAGAGCTGCTTGAAAATTTCCTTGAGGATTTTCTCTTTGCTCTCAAAATAGAGATAGACTGTTCCCGTGGAGACGTCCGCCGCTTTTGCTATTTCGGCAATCTTTGCATTATGGTATCCTCTTTGTGCGAAGACCTCCACTGCGGCTTCGATGATGTCCTTTTCCTTGTTTCCTTCTTTCGTACGCATTGTGCCGTCCGGTTATTAATGAACTACGATTCAATAATAATCCATTTTTGTTTTAATGTCAAGAGATTATTTATGAATTTTTATTCATAAATAAAGAATGCCGAAAAATCGGGATTGTGTTCTGCGGGGAATTCGGAATCATGCGAACATCCGTCGTGCGACGGTGTGGAATTTTATTTCCATACATTTGCATCCGGTCAATCCCCTGTCATCGGAAGCACGCTGCCGTGCGCATCTCTTAGGAATCAGCGTGATCTCCTCTTTTTTTTCAGCTATTATCGAGTTGTTGAATCATCCATCCCTTTGTCAGTTGCAACATTGCCACGCGATCTACTTTTTAGCCGAATAGTGTTGCAGCTGGTATCGCATTTCTTCGAGGTTCTCCGTGAGATTCCACCATCCATTCTCAAATGTCGCATAATCGGGACCGGCCATTGCCGAAGCGTATCTCACCGAGTTCGCATAGAACAGCCATTCCTTGATCCACTTCTGCTCGAAGGCTTCATCAAAGGGGTTCGATTTGTCGGCGAGCTTCTTGTGCCATGCCTGGAGAAGAAGTTTTGTCGATGCAGAGTACCATCGAATCCGTTTCGGCGTTGGATTTTTCGAATTTTGCAAAATGACCGTTTGCCCAGTTCGTGCTATGGCATGACAAACACACCTTTTTCATCTCTGTCTGACGCCGTCCTTGCTCTGCCGAGTCGATGAGGTAATCACTGGCAGGTTGGTCGGTGAATGTCGTCGCCAGGGGCAGACCGTCGCCGTTCTTGATTATTGAGGTGTTTCCGTTTTTTGGCTGCGGGTGCGAATATACCACCCCGAATATCCGGACCCATAATCGGCTTCCAAAATTATGAGATCGCTGTGCAACAATTTCTCCATCGGGCGTGGCTATAAGGCTATTGTGGCACGTTGCGCACGTCGGTGCCCGAAAGTCTGTTCCTACTCTCCACGGAACCGCGTCCCATGTCTGTTCTTTTTCCCGCGACAGTATAATATTCCCATGTTTGCTTTCTGTGTATACATCCCAGGCAGGCACATCGGGCTTAAGATGGCACTGCGCACATGTGAACGGCTTTCGCGCAATTTCGATCGAGAAACTATGGCGTGGGTGGCATGCTGTGCATGCGCCGAGACTTCCGTCCGGATTCTGCCGTCCCACTCCTTGATTTGGCCAGTTGACAAGATTGGGCACTTCGACATCCCCGACACTTGTTGCCACGGTCTTTACTCCCTGTACCTCCACTTCTGTTCCATGACAAGCGTAGCAGGTCTCGTGTTTCGTCGCGGGGGAAGCATCAACATGACGCATGGCCGATCCTTCAACGAATTCTACGCCGTCGATGACTTGAAGAAGGGCTTGATATACCGCATTGTCTCTTAAATTTCCGAGGGCGTGAGCCTTTTTTCCTTCCCCATATTGTTCATCCTCAGTTTTGTGGCACGTCTTGCAGTCATTCGGCGAAACCACGACGTGGATCTTATAGCCAAAATGATCAAAATTATCTTTGTGGATGGTAGGATTCTGACTGTGGCACTCAAAACATCCAACGGCGACAGAGCGCAGGGATGCCGGAACCTCTTCATTGGAAATCCGACGTTCCAGAATTGGCTTTGCCAACCCGTCGAGCGGCGAGGTCACGGCATGGCGGCTCTTCAGCCAATCCTCGACGATACCAGGCGTCACACTCTTGTGGCATTCGATACATGCTTGTGTTTCCTCGCTCAGCTTCGGTGGTAATGATGGTTTTTGTTCCTGCGACCAGCAACGCGGCAGCGCTGCAAGAAATATGAGTACGATGATTGTGACGATACAATATGTGCGCATAGTAGGCTTCCTTGAAATTCGTCAAATATGATTGCTGCGTATCTATAAGTAGTTCAGTGAGATGGAACGTGACAGAGTATTCGGATTTATGATTTTGTGTCTTTGTTCGATCCATCCGTTTTCATGTTCTTATCTGTAGAGAGGGATGTGTGCGTGCGTCGCTGTGTGTGTTAATTTCACCATCAACCTTTCTTTTATTATGGTACGGTGAGGTGAGTAAGGCCATCACTTTTGGCTTTTAGACTATAGGCCTACAAAGTGATGGCTTCACTCGGCTGCATATCGCATCATGGTGTTTCCTGTTCAGAGCACCTAGTGCAGTTTACGATATTAAATCTTGTATTATAACCGCAAAGGACGCTAAGGTCGCAAAGAAGTTTTTGACAAAGTATCAAGAAATCCTCGCGTCCGTAGCGACTTTTGCGGTGAATGAGTTATTGGAACATGCACTATTTGTTTTGAGAAACGGCACCTAGAGCACATGGATATTCTTCTTCGCGCACATCTCCCTGAGGATCTTTGGCCAGACGGTAACGCTTACTTCGCCCAGGTGAGCCTTTTTCAAAAGAAGCATGTACGTGCGGGATTGACCGATGCCTCCGCCAATGCTCAGAGGGAGTTCATTAGCAATGATTCCCTGATGGTATGATTGCTTTAAGAAATCGAGCTGTCCCGACATCTCAAGCTGCGTTTTAAGAGTCTCGGCATTGACTCTGATTCCCATCGATGTCAGTTCATGCCGGCGCTTCGTCACATGATTCCAGACGAGGATGTCGCCGTTCAATCCATGCGTTTTCGTGCCATTCTTCGATTTGTTTTCTGTTACCCAGTCGTCGTAGTCGGCTGCCCGATTTTCATGCGGGAAACCATCTTTCAGCGGCCAGCCGATCCCGATGATGAAGATGGCAGGATATTTCTGAAGGATTGCAGTTTCGCGAGCCTTCCTCGGCAGATCCGGATACATCTCAAGAATATCCTCGGCGTGAAAAAACGTCAGTTCGTCGGGCAGGTTGGGATATTTTTTGTTGCGAAGCTTTGGATACTGCCGCTGGATATACCGTTCCGCCCCTGTAAGAACTTTCCATATTTTCCTGACCACTCCTTCAAGATACGTGAGATTTCTTTGCTTCGCCGTGATGACTTTCTCCCAATCCCATTGGTCGACGTAGACACTGTGATCGTGATCGAGAAAATAATCTTTGCGGACCGCTCTCATGTCGGTGCATAGTCCTTCGCCAACTTTCATCCCGAATTGTTTGAGTGCGACGCGCTTCCACTTCGTCGCCGCCTGCACCACCTGAGCGTCGATGGGGTTCTTGTCATAGTCGTTGGAGATGTGAAATTGAATCGGTGTGCGCGAGCCGTCCCGGTCAAGGAGATCGTTCACGCCGCTTTCGACATCGACGATGAGCGGGACCTGGACCATCATAAGGTTGAGTTCTTTGCAGAGGTGGTCTTCAATGTACTCTTTGAGGTCATACAGTGCTTTTTGTGTTTGCTTGGGGTCTAACAGCGAACGATAGTTTTGCGGCAGGATTGTCTCCAACTCTTCATAATTACCGATACCCGGTCCTGCGAGATCTGCTTTCTTATCGGCCATGGCGGAAAAACTCCTTTCGTCAATTGGTAAGTGCTTTAGTTGGGCAACAGCTCGTTCTGCGAGCAGGCAATTTCGATGAGCGTGCTGAGATTGTTGCCATCCATTTCAGGCAGACTTGCCGGAAATATGGTAGCCGCTTCTCGAAAGCCGCATCCTTCCCGAAATACGTTCTTTCACTTGGATCTCGTCGAATGTGAAAATGTGTTTATGTCCTGAAACGGCATACTCGACAGTGATGCCATGTTCTCCCACTTCTATCAATGTGATTTCTTCGCCCTGGCGCGTTTTAGTGAAATCAACCAAATGCGCGCGGCGGTCGGTTTTCGGATGGAGCTCGACGAGAGACTGCGGATTCTCCAAGATGGCGTCGTAATCGCGATGTGAATTCCATAAATCCTTCTTCTGTGCATTGCAAATCCGTTATCAGAAATTCGATTGAGGGATGTCAATAAAATGTAAAAGCCTCGCTCATCTTCCTGATGACGGAAGAATCCCGAGGCTCTTTCTGATATCAAACTCCTGGCGTACGCTGCTTTGCAAACGACGATCGCCTACAATGCAATTCAGCGTGGAGAAGTCTCCAGACCTTTTTCTCTCGCCGCATGGACGAAGGGATGGAGGGTATTAACAACATTTGCCGACGTCCGATGCGGTGAGCGCATATTAGAACTAAAGACCATAAAAAGCAAGCGAATCCTGATAATAAACAACCGATAATATACTGTTTCGGGCAGCCAATGAGACTACCCCTGCTTCGATGCGACGCTCCTGGCGACAACCGGGGCAAATCGATGATGTTCGTCCGTGCTATTTATTTTATCACTTCTCCCCGTGAATTGAGCCTTATCACTTCCTGCGGAGAATCAAAAACTCGCGCTGACAGCATCCACTCATACGCGAAAAACCCATTCGTTTCTTGCTCCCAGGAATTAATTCAGGTACATTGCCGCAGTACGATCTTCGCGATTCATTTCGGGTGCTTATGGCTCATCTCACAGTACGATCGGGATATACAAGTCTTGTTGAACGCATCAACCGTTTTCCACAGGGCGCGGCACCGACTCCAACTCTCTTCAAAATTCTCCAATTGCTGATGTCCGAAAAGGAAGCAGGGTATGTTTCGCTCCTTCCGATAAAACCATTTGATACCGCGACCGCCGCAAAAGCATGGCGCATATCGAGGTCCGAAGCACGGAAGATCCTCGAAACTCTCGCATCGCGCGGAATACTATTGGATGTGGAAGACGTACATGGTGAAATGGAATATTCACTTCCTCCGCCGATGGCCGGTTTTTTCGAATTCTCGTTGATGCGCGTGCGGGAAGACGTCGACCAAAAAGTACTCTCCGAATTATTCTACCAGTACATGAATGTGGAGGAGGATTTCATTAAAGGTCTTTTCTGCGAAGGAGAGACCCGCCTTGGCAGAACATTTGTTCGCGAACCTTCTCTGCCGAAAACGCTTGCACTTCATGTCCTCGATCACGAACGCGTGACGGAAGTGATTAAGACCGCAACGCATCGAGCCGTGGGTGTGTGTTACTGCAGACATAAGATGAGCCACGTCGGGAAAGCCTGTGAGGCCCCGATGGACATCTGCATGACGTTTAATAGTACCTGCAGAATCGCTTATCAGACATAAGATTGCCCGGAGCATTGATTCGTCGGAATGCACAGACTTGCTCCATCGGGCGTACGACCGTAATCTCGTTCAGTTCGGTGAGAATGTGCGGGAGGAAGTGAACTTCATTTGCAATTGCTGCGGATGCTGCTGTGAGGCGATGCTTGCTGCAAAACGCTTTGCATTGCTCAACCCCGTACAAACTACCAATTATCTTCCCGTTGTCCTTGATGACCAATGCACTGGTTGTGCGAAGTGCATCGATGTTTGTCCTGTCGAGGCGATGGGATTGGTGAATGCGGGAGACCCGCACAAACCGAAGAGGAAAAAGGCCCGTGTCAACGAAGAGATTTGCCTGGGATGCGGATTATGCGTCAAGGTGTGCTCGAAAAATGCGATGACGATGGAAGAACGAAAGAGGCGTGTCATCACTCCACTCAACTCCGCTCACAAAGCAGTGATGATGGCGATCGAACGGGGATATGCTGCAAAACCTGATTTTCGATAACAGGACATTGTGGAACCACCGGGCGATGGCTGCGATTTGCGGGGTTATCCTTTCACTTCCCCCGCTCAAGCAGGCGATGGCGAGCAGCCAGATGAAATCACGATACATGGAATGGTTGATAAAGCAAAGACAACATTAAATGCCTGTACGGACGATTGGAAAACGTACGGATAGGAGTGCAACGCCAACATTCAAGTCGGTTGTCGGTCAGGTTCCTTAATCCACTTTCTTGTACCACTCTGCTCGTGTCAATGGCAGCTTGCTCTCGTCGCGATCGGGTTTTAGAAAAAGCACTTGGTAGATCGTATGTCGGTTCGTTTTGAATCCATTTGCCGCGCCGGCGTGATTCAACCGCCAGATGCGGTAGGTCGGCTCATCGGTCAACTTCCGCGCCTCATCATGATGCGCTTCCAGGCGTCGCAGCCAGTGGCCGAGCGTCAGTGCGTAGTGTTCACGGAGGCTTTCGACATCACGGACCTCAAATCCGCTCGTCTCTGCGATGCGCAAGGTAGTGCTTATCGGTAGAACTTGGCCGTCGGGGAAAATGTAGCGGTTGGAAAACGTGTCCCCCCCGCTTTTCAAATCATTTGGTCCGGTAGCGAGGCCGTGGTTGAGAAAAACTCCGCCGGGTTTCAATAACTTCCAAGCCCTTCCGAAAAATTCTGACAGCATCGATTCTCCGACGTGTTCAAACATCCCAACACTGACAATCTTGTCGTATCCATGAGGCTCATCGACGTCGCGGTAATCACAAAGCTTCGCGATGCATTGACCGGTCAAACCTTCCTGGCGGATGCGCTCGTTTGCCAACTGGACTTGAGGTTCGCTGAGAGTTATGCCGACCGCAGTAACGCCGTATTTTTTCGCGGCGTGAATAATCAAACCTCCCCATCCGCAACCGATATCGAGAAGTCGCTCACCTCGCCGCAATCTCAACTTGCGGCAGATATAGTCGAGCTTACGCTCCTGCGCAATGTCCAAGTCCTCATCCGTCGAATTGAAATAAGCGCACGAGTAGACCATCCATCGGTCTAACCACAATGCGAAGAAATCGTTCGATGCGTTATAGTGGTATGTCACAGCTTGCATGTCGCGTTCTTTTGAGTGAAGTGCGCCGTCTAGCTGTGCTGCTCCCCGACCGGTGCGCGGCTTTCCGGCTGAAGGGAGCTTCAACAGCTGCCTGCCAAGGTGAACTTTTTTCGCGAGCGATAATCGCATTGCGAAAAGGTGGCTCGCCATGCCGAACGCCGCTTCGATGTCTCCCTCTATGTCGAAGTCATCGTAGACGTATGCCTCGCCAAGTGCAATGTCATTAACGTGCAACAGCATCCTTCGCAAAGCGCCCGGGTGCTGCAGCACCATAGTGAAGAGCGGTTGTTGACCCGGTTCGGCGTCCCAAATTGTTCCATCCCAGAGGCGGACGGCAAAATTGCGGGGATGATTGCTGCTGAAAACTTGTTGAAGAATTGAAAGAGTTGTTTGAACGTAATCGCGGCGGGCTGTGGTCGTTGAAGTGTCCATGTTCTTTTCCTCCTTCACTGACTTATCGTAATAAGCCTGATGCGCTTATTGATGAGCATGAAAAACTATCTTTAAAAATCCAGAGGTTTCTCACAATCCGTTTTCACAATTTCATCCTGGCTTCTGTCTCGCTCGGGTATTTGGGCAATGGTACCCGAAAAAGCACTCAATGTCAAGCGATCCGGACGTAACTACTCATCCCTCATTGGCGCATGAATTGTAATGAGAGATCAATGTTCTGAAATACGCTACGTCAGTTGACCTTACGGATTTTTTCGACTATTTTACCAATATAGTCGAAAGGACGATATCGGGAGAAAAGCCTGCAAGGGATATAGGCAAAAAGTCATTTAGCTCGTTACTCCATGTGCGGCTATTTCAGATTTTGTTATTCCTCGAAAAATGGCATTAACGTTAATACAAATTACATTTGAAAGATGGTTCTATGGCAACAATGAAAGCAATCCAAGTAAGTGCACCGGGAGGCAACTTTGAATTGGTCAATCGAGAAATTCCGGAGCCGAAAGAGGGAGAGGTTCTAGTAAAAGTGCAAGCGTGCGGCGTCTGCCACGGCGAAGCGGTTATTAAAGGAGGACATTTTCCCGGTCTTACATATCCAAAAATACCGGGGCATGAGGTGATTGGGATAATTGACAAATTGGGTCTGGGTGTAAACGATTGGCAAGCCGGACAAAGAATAGGCGTAGGCTGGCACGGCGGCCATTGTTTCAAGTGTCCAGCTTGCCGGCGGGGCGATTTTTGGTCCTGTGAGAAATCATTGATAACTGGCATTACAATAGACGGCGGCTACGCCGAGTATATGATTGCACGTAGCGAAGTTTTGGTAAAAATCCCTCAAGAGCTTGACAGCTATGAAAGCGCTCCTCTGCTTTGTGCCGGACGCACTGTGTTTGGCGCCTTGAAGAACAGCAGCGCTCGCGGCGGCGATGTGGTGGCTATCCTCGGCATTGGCGGATTGGGACACTTAGCTGTACAGTCCTCCCTTAAGCTTGGTTTTAAAACCGTAGCTTTATCGCGGGGGACTGACAAGAAAGATTTATCGTTGAAGTTAGGTGCACACGCGTATCTTGACACCAGCACTGGCGAAGCAGCCAAGGAACTTTCGAAAATGGGGGGCGCACGGGTAATACTCTGCACGGCTCCGAACAGTCAGGCTATTACAGAACTCATCGATGGTCTGAGCAAAAACGGCCAGATTATAATCGTAGCAGCCCCTCAGGAAATGATGCAGGTCCAACCGGGACTATTAATGAAAGGAAGCCGCTCGATTAGCGCCTCGGTCGGCGGGAATATCGAAGAAGCAATCAATTTCAGCATGCTATGCCGAATAGTCCCATCGATTGAAGTTTTTCCGCTTGAACAGGCGGCGGCAGCTTTTGAGAAAATGATGAGAGCCAAAGTACGCTTCAGAGCAGTGCTGAAAATAAGTTAAGACCGTAAAGAATATTATAGCCTCTTTTAGATGCAAACTTATTACGCAAAAAGAAGAACGGAGGCCAAGCATATGCGAGAATTTACAGAACTTATCGAAACCAGGTATTCGGCAAGAGGATTTTTTGACCCGAAACGGGCAATCCCCCAAGAAGATCTGCAGAAAATTCTGAATGCGGCGCGTTGGACGCCTAGTGCGCACAATATGCAGAATTTCGAAATAGTGGTGGTCGATGATAAAAAATTGCTTACCGCAATGAGCGGGATAAAGCAACCTCCCAATTTGACCTTTATTAGAGAGAATTATCAACAATTATCTTTCTCCGAAGAGGAGCTTCGCCGGAAGAAAGTCGGAATTCTCGGCACGATGTTTCCGAAGTCCTGGCAAACGCCAGATCCAAAATTAGAAGACGTAGAGAATGAAGAGCGGAGTTCATTTATGTCTCGACTGATTATTTCGAGCTCGGCTCTCCTTTTTGTCCTTTATGATCCGGCCCGCCGGGCACCGGCTTCAGAAAATGATTTTTTGGGCGTCATCAGTCTTGGCTGCGCTATGGAAAATATGTGGCTGATGGCTCATTCTCTTGGCATAGGCGTCCAGATCGTAAGCTCGTTGTCTGGAAATGAAGTGGGAGAAAAGATTATGAGGATGCTCAACATTCCCGATAATTTTATAATAGGTTTTACGATGCGTTTAGGTTATCCAGTCGCGCCGGTTAATTATGTACGGGTTCGTCGTGATGTGGCGGACTTTACGCATCATAATGGATTTAAAAATAAGGGTTTGGATTAACTGTTATTTTTGCGGCAAGGTGTGATATTAATTCTTAGAAGGAGATGCAATACATGAAAACACGATTTCTTGGCAATACCGGAGTCAGAGTCTCCGAACTTTGTTTCGGCGCTATGACGTTCGGCGGCAAAGGGTACTGGAAGAATATTGGACAGGTAGAACAGAAAGAAGCCGACGAACTGGTGAACAGGGCGATAGAGGGGGGAATAAATTTCTTTGACACTGCAAATGTGTATTCTGAAGGACGGTCGGAAGAGATCCTTGGCAGAGCGCTCGGCAACAAGCGGAAAGATATTGTCCTTGCAACCAAGGTCAGAGGGAGAATCGGAACCGGACCGAACGATATCGGCTTGTCGCGAAAGCACATCATCGATTCCTGCAACGCGAGCCTCAAGAGGCTCGGCACTGAGTACATAGACCTGTACCAGGTTCACAGTTTCGACCCGCGGACTCCTCTTGATGAAACACTCCGGGTCCTCGATGATTTGATAAGGGAAGGGAAAGTGCGATACATCGGGGCGTCTAATTTTACGGGCTGGCAATTGATGAAAGCGCTTGCTATTTCCGAAAAACAAAACCTTGAAAGATTCGTCACGCTTCAGGCGTTGTACTCTCTGATCGCCCGCGATCTTGAGAACGAACTCGTCCCGCTTTCGCTCGATCAAAAACTTGGAATTCTTACCTGGAGTCCGTTGGGCGGAGGGTTTCTCACAGGAAAGTACCGACGGGGCAAACCGCGTCCGGAAGGGGCGCGAAGATCCAACCCGACCGATCAGTTCCTCCAATTCGACGAGGAAAAAGGGTTTGACATTGTGGATGAGCTGGAGAAAACCGCGCGCAACCATAACGCGACAATTACCCAGGCAGCGCTGAACTATCTGCTCAGAAAACCCGGCGTTACTTCCGTGATCATCGGCGCGAGAAATAAAGAACAACTCACCGATAATCTTAAGACTGTTGATTGGGAAATGACCGCCGAGGAGGTCGCCCGGCTCGATGAGTTGAGCAAGCCGCCGAGAGTGTATCCATACTGGATGCTGGAAAGGATGTCGCTGGACAGATGAGCTCGTCATTGAAGCTGAAGAATAAAGTTGCAATCGTAACCGGCGGCGGGCGCGGTATCGGAAAAGCGATCGCCGGGGCTTTTGCCCGAGAAGGAGCGAAAGTCGTCGTTACCTCAGCTCGGCACAGAAACGAAATCGAACAGGCCGCGTCGGACATTGGCGGCACTGCCATGCTCGCGGATGTTTCGAAGAAGGACGTTGTTCAGAAGCTGGTCGATTCTGTTATCTCGGACTTCGGCAGAATCGACATACTAGTCAACAATGCTGCACGAGGGATGAAATTCGTCAACGAGAGTTTCATGACGGCGCCGAAGCCTTTCTGGGAAGCGGATCCCGACATGTGGCGGATGGTCATAGACACAAATATCAGTGGCGTCTTTCTGATGACTCGCGCAGTAATTCCTCACATGCTTGCGCAAAGGTTCGGAAGGATCATTAATATCTCGATTAATCATGAAACGATGAAGCGCAAAGGATTCACCCCGTACGGTCCGTCTAAGGCGGCGCTCGAATCGATGAGTACCGATCTGGGCCCAGGAATTGGAGGGGATGGGAATAACTCTCAACGTCTTGCTCCCCGGCGGAGCGACAAACACCGGAATGATTCCGGATACATTTCCTGAAGAGAAAAGAAGAGAGCTCATCGATCCGTCCATCATGGGACCGCCTGCGGTTTATCTGGCGTCTGATGACGCAAGCGGGATCAACGGGCAGCGGATCATCGCCGTTGAATGGAAGGAATAATACGTAGGGGACGAGGTTGTTGTGTTTACTGCCGAGTCGACTGGTGTCGCAGAAGATCGCATGGAGAACAAACAGAGAGATGGACTATGCTGCGACCCGGTTTTCTGCACAAAGAAGTTAGACTAGGAAAGGGGCTTTAACGCGGTCTTGAAGAAATATGTGATTTGACACGGGACCAACTTCTCAGAGATTTGAATCGCGAAGTTGGTCCCTTATTTTATCTTAATGCTGCCGGTGGATTTATTTCGTACCGTCCTTTTTCGTCGTCTCGTTTTTTTTCATAATCTTGTCGTTGACCACTTTTTTCTGATCTGTTACCTTCTTCATCTTGTCTTTCGCCATGTTCTTCTGATCTGTTGCTGCATTCGTCTTATCTTTCGCAGCATTTTTCTGATCTGCTGCTGCCTTCATCTTATCTTTCGCCATGTTCTTCTGGTCTGCTGACGTTTTCATCTCTTTCTTTTCAAACAGATTTTGCGCCCTCTGCTGTTTCGTTGTATCCTGGGCAAACGACAATGAAAAAGCGAAGGCCAGAGCCAGCAATAAACTGCACGGACGTTTCATTAAACAACCGCTCCTTTCGAAAAAATGTTATACTGAGAATGCTCCGCTTGGTCTAGACTTCTCCGAGGCGTAACTTAGGATATGAGACTTCTGAATAATCCAAAAAGCACGGCTCGCGCAAAGACGCAAGTTGATTCTAAAACAGATTTTTCGCGCCTTTGCGGCTTCGCGTGAGACAATCTTTCAGATGTCTCGATATAGTATTTTCATTGTCAAGAAGGACGCGCGGCTTCAAGAACAAACAATGTTAACGCCTTGTAATTGGCACCGGGAAGAGTCTATACTGAATGCAAGCTTCTGACCCGCTGTGCTCGCTATCGGCACAAGGAAGAGATTCTTTTAGGCTCGCCGGGGTCGCTCTGTCAAACAGCGCACATCATCAGCTAATCCGATTTTCTCCTTCAACGTTTCTTCTTCATCGTCGCCCGGGCGTTTGCATTTCTCATGGTGGTAAGGTAGATTAGAGTTAGAAAAGAAGCGTGCGAGTAACGCTGAGAGTTTTCTTAGCCCACCACTGGTCCCGAACTATTGCTGATTCCCGACCGCGTCATCAAGGCCAACGGAAAAAGATCAGAATTGCATTCTGAACAAATGAAGGAGACAAAATGAAAATATTGCGACCTTTTATAGTCCTGTTTTTTATGTATGCCGGTCTATATTCTCAGAGTGTCAATTTCACTGTCGATGTGGTGGATTCACTCAGTCCGATCAGCCCGCACATTTACGGGACAAATCAATTGCTTAACGGCGGCGAAAACTGGTCCGCTCTCCGGCTCGGCGGCGACAGGCTGACAGGATACAACTGGGAGAATAACGCATCAAATGCTGGCGCCGACTACCTGAATTACAGCGATGATTATCTTGCACAAACGCTTGGTATTCCTCCGGACAGCTCGTCGATCCCTGGAGTTGTCACGCAGGTGTTTCATAATCAGGCGCTCCAATTAGGCGCTTATACTCTTGCCACACTTCAGATGGCGGGCTTTGTTGCAGCGGACAAAAGCGGGCCGGTCGATCCGACTCAAATCGCTCCCTCTTCGCGATGGGACTACGTGAAGTTTATAAAAGGAAGCCCGTTGTCGCTTACGCCAAATACAAGCGTCGATACGGTTTTCATGGACGAATATGTAAACTTCCTGGTAAACAAGAATGGCATAGGAAGTTCGGCGACAGGTATTCAGGGTTATGACCTTGATAATGAACCGGATCTATGGAATACATCTCACCCATTGCTTCACCCTGTACAAACAACCTGCCAGGAACTTATTCAAAAGTCAGTCGCATTAGCGAGATCGGTGAAAAATATTGACCCATCTGCCGAACTTTTCGGACCAGTCTCATACGGCTTCAGCGGTTATTATGATTTACAAACTGCTCCTGATTGGGGCACCGTCAGTAAAGGCAAACTCTATACTTGGTTCCTCGATTATTACCTCGATCAAATGAAGAAGGCCAGCGACACGACCGGAAAAAGACTTCTTGATGTCCTCGATTTGCACTGGTATTCGGCAGCTGTAGGCGACGATGCCAACGGAGTAAGCGACCCGGCCGCTACCAGGTACTGCGGATAATTTAGCGCGAGTCCAGGCGCCGCGCTCTCTTTGGGACAAAAGTTATGTAGAGAATAGCTGGATCGCTGAGTGGTATTCACCCTATCTTCCGCTGATCCCTAAGCTGATGAATTCGATCAATAGATATTATCCCGGGACAAAATTGTCATTTTCTGAATACAACTATGGGGGCGAAAACGATATCTCCGGTGCGATAGCGGTTGATGACGTTTTAGGGATCTTCGCAAAATACGGGGTCTATTTTGCCACAATCTGGCCGCGCAACAGCCCGTCTCAATACATATCGGGGGCGTACCAGATGTACAGAAACTATGACGGTGCAAATTCGACATTCGGCAATTATTACGTTCCGTCGCAAACGAGCGACAGCGTCAATTGTTCGGTGTACGGCTCCACGACGCCGGGAACGAACGAGATCCATCTTATCGTTATTAACAAGAACTATAACACAAGCCTCAGCGGGAATTTTCAGGTATCATCTTCTCATTCAATCGTAAGCGGCAAAGTCTGGGAACTCAACCAGAGCAGCCCCGCAATAAAAGTAGCTGACACCGTGGGGGTTATTTCCAATAACTCATTCTCATATCAGATTGCGCCTGCATCCGTTTATCACATCGTGTTACAGACATCTACAACGACGGATGTCGCTGAAAAAAATACCGTCCCCAACAAGTTTGCACTCAGTCAGAACTATCCGAACCCATTCAACCCGAGCACAGCAATACGCTATTCCCTTCAATCAGCGAGCCAGGTTACGTTGAAAGTGTATGACATACTTGGCAGAGAAGTAGCTCTCCTCGCGAACGGGATGCAGAACGCAGGCGCATACACTGTGAAGTTTGACGGAAGCAGATTTGCAAGCGGGGTGTATTTTTATCGGCTTGTAGCAGTGAGGCCGGACGGGGGAAGATTTATCGACACGGAAAAAATGGACTTGATGAAGTAAACCACCGAGAGAGATTCCACTCCAATTTGACGGGCATCAAAATTGTTGATAATCCCGTGAATAAACAATCCTCGCTGTTTGCGGCGAGGATTATTTATTTTGCTCGGGTACTGTAATCATCTTCAACACTCGTGCTGTTTCAATTAAATAAAGTTGTATTTGTGCAAGGATGTTCATCCTGATCCCGCCGAAAAACGGCTGGACGCGACGCTCTCCTTCGACGCGCTCCGCTTGCTCAGGATGAGCCGTCGCAGCGAAGTCGAAGGGTCACGGTGTGCTTGGCATCCTTCGCTCCGTAATTCCACTTCAAAAGCCCCCACCACCAAATTGCCTATTACCATGAATTCTTTTATATTTAAAGCCATTTTTCCCTACCACACGAGAGGAGCAGCCTAATGAAGATCATCAAGGAGTTCAAAGAATTCGCTATGCGGGGGAGCGTTCTCGATTTGGCGATTGGCATTATCATCGGCGGAGCATTCGGCAAGGTCGTCAGCTCAATGGTCAATGATATGTTGATGCCCCCCCTGGGAGTGATTATGGGAGGCGTCGATTTCAGCTTTCTTGGCATAACGATCCGCGAGGCCACGGCGGCACATCCGGCGGCCGTCTTTCGCTACGGAGTCTTTATCAATAACTTAATTAATTTCACAATAGTCACTTTCGCGATTTTTCTTCTTATCAAAGGAGTGAATCGCATGAAGCGAGGAGATGAGGTGAAAACTGCGCTGGCGGCGGCAACAACGAAACTCTGCCCGGAATGCTTTATGAGCATCCCCATTGAAGCACGTCGCTGCGGTCATTGTACAAGCGTTCTGAAATAATCCGTTAAACATTTATAAACTTAAGGCAAAAAAATGAAAATGCTTGGATGGATGCTAATATCGTTAACCGTTGCGGCTCATGCCCAACAAATCGATGACACCTCAAAAACCGTTACAGCTAATGCCGAACAATCTGCCGACACTTCACACTGGAAACATATCGTCGTTGCCGGTTTTACGGGGACGCAGGTAGCATACAGCGACTGGGTTCAGGGAGGCGAAAATGCGATTGCCTGGGATGCGGCATTAGATGGAAAATCTATCTATGTACTCCCGACGTATGTCTGGACCACCACGTACGATTTTGGCTATGGGAATACGCGATTGGGAGCCGAGGGTACCAGAAATACGGACGATAAGATCGATATTGCCTCTGAATTAAAGTATAAAGTCGATGCGTATGTTAATCCCTATGCCTCGGCAACCTTCAAGACGCAGTTTGCGACCGGTTATACGTACGATGCACTGGGAAATAAAACTGCGAATTCTGATTTCTTTGATCCGGCATTTCTCATACAAAGCGCGGGAGGAAGTTATCAGCCTATTCCGCAGGTGAAAACAAGAATCGGTTTAGCACTTCGTGAAATTATAGCAAACATGTACACGCAATATGCCAGCGCTGAAAAAACGGAGACTGAGGGAGGTCTAGAGTCGGTGACCGAGGTCGAAGCGCATTTCCAAGAGAATCTTCTTTTCCATGCTAAGCTTGAACTGTTTTCAGCTTTTAAAAAGATGGACGAGGTCGTTGTACGAAGCGACAACACGCTCACGGCGAAAATCACCAAATATTTTTCCACCAATATCGACGTGCAATTAATTCAGGAGAAAGCAATTTCACCGCGTACTCAAATCAAACAGGGCGTTGCCCTCGGAATCAGCTACGACCTTTTCTAAGGCTTGCTTAAAGGCATCAGTTTGAAAAATGACACGAGAGTGAGCTACAGAATTGTCGAGCTTGAATAAGACAGCCCGGATAGTAAGTCCGGGCTGAATGTGATTGCGAGAAACTTGTGATAGTTACTTCAACAGCAGCATCTTCTTCATCTGCATTGTCTCGCCGAACTCCAACCGGGCGAAATATATTCCGCTCGCCAGATGAGATGCATCGAACGTCGACTGGTGATATTCACCTGCCGTTGTTGCTCCATCGAACAACGTTGCTACTTCCTGGCCGAGTGTGTTAAAAATCTTCAACGTCGCCCGTCCTTCACTGGGCACAGTGAACTGTATATTCGTTGATGGATTAAATGGATGATGAGGAAGCAAATTATCCGAAGTGCGGGAGTTCAAGAAATCAGATAGCGTATTGTGAAGCTCACCTGTGCTGTGTATATTTGAAAGGAGTTTATGCCCTAATCAAGAAAAGGATGGATTATGCCTATAACGTCTGTAATGAATATTCTTTTGCTGCGCGCTGCGTGGTGCATTGGAGGTTGCTTGATCTTGATGCATTCTGAAAGCAGAGCACAGACTCAGCCGCTGCGGGTAGGTGTTGCGGGGTTGGTCCATGGCCACGTGGCCGGCTTTCTGGATGCCGCGTTGCACCGGACGGACATAAAAATTGTCGGCATCGCAGAGGCCGACACTGCAGTGGCGGGGGATTACCGGAGGCGCTATCATCTCGAAGAAGTGGAGATGTTTGGATCATTGGAGAAGATGCTTAAGAAGCAGCGGCCGGAAGCTGTAGTCGTCTTTTCCAACACGTTCGACCACCGGTCTGTGGTGGAACTCTGCAGCAGGCGTGGAGTCCCTGTGATGATGGAGAAGCCGCTGGCAGTGAGTTTTGAAGACGCACAGGCTATCGCGAAGGCGGCAAAGGTGAACAATGTCGCAGTTCTTGTGAACTATGAGACAACATGGTACAGGAATACAAAAGATGTTTACGTCATCACACATCAAAACAGACTCGGAGAAATCCGGAAGATGGTCGCTCACGACGGGCATCGGGGGCCCAAAGAAATCGGCGTCGGCCCGGAATTTCTTTCCTGGCTTACCGATCCAGTGCTCGATGGCGGAGGGGCGTTGATGGATTTCGGGTGCTACGGGGCGAACCTGTTCACGTATCTGATGGACAACCAGCGGCCGCTTACCGTTACGGCAATAACACAGCAGCTCAAGCCGCAGATATATTCTCACGTCGATGATGAAGCGACGATAATTCTCACGTACCCCCACGCACAGGGAATCATCCAGGCCTCCTGGAACTGGCCGGCCGGGAGAAAGGACCTTGAAATCTACGGTGCGACCGCATCTGCTTGTACTGTCGGGAAAGATCTCGTGCGCTTCCGGGTTGGAGACGAACCTGAAAAGGAGATGACATCTGTGCCATTGAATCCTCCGGAAGATGATCCTCTCTCTTACCTCGTTGCGGTTGTCCGGGGCCGGCTGCATCCCTCAGGACTATCGTCTCTGGAGAACAATCTGATTGTGAACGAGATTCTGGAAGCGGCGCGGCAGTCGGCGGCGATGGGCCGCACCATCCGCCTTCCTCTCAATTCAGGCGATCGCTGAAAAGAGAAGAGGCAATCCACATATTATAGAGCGTTTCATGGCGGCCTCTGCAGGCTGACATTTAGAGGGAATCGTTGACAGATTCAAAGAGCGGTGGCGTGCACGTTGTTCAATGGGATTCCAGAAGGGGTATGGCCGCAGAATCAGCTACTATTATTCCCAACCCTCTGCAGCTAACGCCGTATGTAATTCATTGGGATGGTGTCTGTAATGATACTCAAGCTTGCTCGAATCTTCGTGTGCTTTGCTGTATGTCCATCCCTTTGCCATCAGGTTCCGTTCGTGTAATTCGTGCAGGAGAACATACGGCCGTTCCACTTCCTCAAGATCGTTATCGATCCAAATTTCATCACGCGGAACAAATTCGTAAACGTAGTCGTGTCCCCCTTCCGTAAAGTCATCGTCAAAACCACTTCTTACGAGACGGCCATTTATAATCCAGACACTCAAACCCGACTCAAGCTTCTTCCAAAGCCGAACATGTACTTTCTCGGGATCAGGGAGGTTCCCGCCTTTTGCCAGCTTGCGGACATCGCCTGATTTTTTCCTTTCAGCCATTTCAATCCTATCAGCAGCTTCCAGAGCATCGTCGTAGGGGACTCCTTTCGACATGAGTTTGTGCTCTGCGAGCAGATGATCGATGAAGAATTGTTGTTCATTATTCTCTGCTTCCTTATCAAGCCAGAACTCATTTTCCGGTATGCACGCGAAGGCATAATGCTGGCCGTAGTTTGTGAACTCTTCGTCCAAATGCGTACGGACGTACGTGCCATCGACAGTCCAGATAGTAATCTTGCCTCGTTGGCCTATGTTTTTGAGATAAGGGGGTTTGAGTGTCTTTTCCATGGCATGCACGATCCTTTTGGAATGAAAGAGAATTGCCCTACTTCGCAACACCCCCATTATCATATATCGAGTCGGTAGGTTTATACCGTCGCCCCTCTGAACTCCGTCGTCAACGCTGAGGAAATGTAGGCTTAATCGGCGGGGAAGTCAAGAATAGAAAAACTCGACTAAAGTCTTAATTTAGGATAGGTGTGAAGCTTGCTCACGCAAAGTCGCTGAGCCGCAAAGAAAATGGATATGTTTCCATTGCGGCTGAGCGTGATATTTTCAGCTCTCCGTAAAAAGCCCCTTGGACTTTGTTCTCATTAAGACACTACTCGATTTCTCGGATAAAGTGTCCGACATTTATGAATGCATGCGCAATCGGTGCGTGATGTGCGCAAATTTTGCGCAACGAGATTAATGAAATTCCCCTCATCGACATAGAAACGCCAAAAAATCACTGGCATCGTAATTGCTTTTATTGAAATACATAGGACTATTACGCTTTTCCCATAGCATTCAGGAGAACAAATTCACGCTCCTATGAGCCTCACTTTCACAAAGAGGAGCATTTATTTTCAAGCGTTACTTCTATCCCGTATCGCAAATAAGTTAAGAATGTCTGAAGCCATCGACGTCCGAAATCCGTCAGGAATCATGGATTTAGCTGGCCACACTTATTCAAGGAATTTCTGTTACACAACACTAGAAGCTATCTCAAAAACTCCTAAAAATGTTATTCTGAACGGAGCGAAGCGGAGTGAAGAATCCATGACAATCATGCATTGTGAATCTACGAGGCTTCAATGTCGAGGATGCTTCTCCCGCCAAAATGCGGCGGGATCAGCATGACATTTACAAATGCATTCTACATCGAAACCATTTTTGAGATAGCTTCTAATTAACAACTGTGATGCAGGCAAATTTTCAGCGGGTGGAGAAAGGAGAGTCGACGATGGACTGCGGTCAATAATGAAAATCTGTATCTCATGCCATTCATTTATCAATTACTTGGAGATAAATGTGATGCATGTCAATTGATCGTGGACAGCGTTAATCTCATCTCTCCCATTATATATCTAACCCATAGAGCTTTTTCAGGGGAAGGCATGATAGACATGTTGTATGCACCGTAAACGAGATGTACGTCTTGATGAAGTTTAAAGAACAATGATACCCTATCACAATTTTTATCACATTAAGCTAAGGAGACCCAATGAAACGTGCTTTACTTTTCTTTGCGCCTGTTTTTATCCTCTTGATGGGTATGCAGACATCAAGTGCTCAACCGAACACTAGGTTTGGGCTGGAGGGATGGGTGGACCAGAACGGCGTCGTCCTGACTTGGCGGCAAACAAATGCTACCGAAGGATCGCTGTATTACATTTACCGTTCGAAAGATTCGACGCCGGCAGATTTTGTCAAGATCGATTCTACTGCCGATACCTCATATATTGATAACCCCGCTCCGCTCGTGGGCCAAAATCTTCAGGAGTTCTACCAAGTGCGGGCCATTGGTCAACGAGGAATTGATTCAGGCCTTGTTTTCTCCAGCAACATGATCGTTGTGGTCATCGCTGGAATACCGTCGGTCGGATCATATGCCCTCGAAGCGCAACCACAATCCAAAGATTCGGTTGAATTAACCTGGAATAGACCTCCGACAACGATCCAGGGGAAATATTTCATTTGGCGAAGAATAAACAATTACACGGACGTGCCTATCATGCTAACGGTCATCGATTCAACGACCGATACAATTTTTACAGACAAACCTCCCGTTGAGCTCGGCGAGGTCAATGCATTTATTTACCAGATTTCCGTTTCTTCGAGCGGAGGATCGGTGTTACGAAGTTCTTATGCTTCAGTAGAATTTTTTGTACCTATTGTGCGAGACACGTTGAGTGCGGCTGTTTCTCCCATTCTCGTTGGTGAGGCTGGAAAATTGTATGCGTACAATCCGATGATTACGTCGACCGACACTTCGGCAAAGTTAAAATACTCCCTGATCGTCCATCCGGCCGGAATGAGCATCGACTCGGCGACGGGTGCCATTACATGGACACCGTCCGTACGGGGATGGTATTCAGTAGAAATTTTGGCAACGTCCGACAAGCATGGCTACTTGCGAATCGCTTACAACATTACGGTCTCTTCGGGCAACGGTGTCATCGCGGGGACAGTAAAAGACACCGCGGGCAATGGCATTCACAATGTCGGGATCTTCGCATATCAGCGAGACGGCGTCAGGCATCTTCGCTACTTTACCAGGACTGACACGAACGGATTATATAGACTGAATCTTCTGGATCCGGGCAACTATATTCTTCAAGCGGTACCGTACAATCCAAAGTATGTGGGCGACTGGTACAGCAACAAAGTCTTCCCGCAAAATGCCACCATACTCGCAGTTGCTGATTCCATCTCTCCTGCTTCTGTCGACACCGCGAATTTCGTACTGATGACCCGTGTGATAAATCAGCCCCTCTTTAGCGTCAAGGGATGGATTCTCGACACTGCCGGATTGCGAATCAAGGGATCGTACGTCGTTTTCGTCCGTGCTCAATTCGCCCTTAACGGATCTGCAACGGACTCTCTTGACACTGATGATTACAAAGAATTTTTTAACAACAATCAATCAGTTGATTGGCGTCTGGAAGGAATATCTGAACATGTCTTCTTGTTCCACACCGACTCGCTCGGCAATTATACGGCAAAAGTGCCGAAAGGATCGTATGTTGCTTTCGCACGTGCAGATGGATATCCGCGTGTGTTCTACAACAACGAAAGTAGCCTGCTGGCGGCAGAGATTATTCGGGTAACGGGGAAGATTGATTCAATCGGTTTCACGCTGACGCCGTTCCCCCCCTATACTCTTGGCCAAATCAGCGGACAGGTGGTCGATACGAGCGGCGGGTCGAACACGCCGGTAATTTCGCGTGTCATGGCGTTCCGCGACCGTTGGTATTTCGAGGATAGCCTGTTGACATCGCGCGTTTATGAAGCTGACAGCGACTCGCTCGGCCAATTCGAAATACCGAATTTGCTCCCAGGTACATATCGGATCCTCGCGATTCCGCTTGGCGGATACGTTCCGACGTTTTATTCAGCAGTCATGCCGTCGCGAAGCTGGGCACAGTCGACGCCGGTGGGTGTGAACGGCATTAGTAGCGATGGTTTGCAATTGATCACCAAGCCCATACCGCAATCGGCAAGGGGTTACGCTGGGATCACAGGCATTGTCGCGGGCAATTCGGGAGGGAGCAATTCAAGGCTTAACAAACTCTCATCTTCGGCGGTGTCCGCAGCGGTTGTTCCCGGTGCTATTGTTTACGCCACCGATCTGGTATCGGGCGACGTTCTCGGATACGGTATAACAGATATCTCTGGAAACTACTCCATCAGCGGATTGGCTCCAGGTTCATACAATGTGACTGCTGATGCTGTCGGCCTTTCGACGTCGTCGACACAATCGGCATCAACGTCGTACGACTCGAACGGGAATCCTGTTGTAGGCTCGGTATCGTTTTCCTTGAACAGCGTTACTTCGGTGCAGCAACAACCGCAATCAACAGCAATTCCGAAATCGTTCGTTTTGAATCAGAATTATCCAAATCCATTTAATCCGTCGACGACGATATCGTTTTCCGTTCCGCAAGGATCAAAGGTAAGCTTGAAAATATATAATATCCTCGGCCAGGAAGTGGCGAACCTGGTAGACGATTACAGGCAGGCCGGGGAATATAGCGTGCAGTTTAATGCGAGCAAATTGGCCAGCGGTGTCTATTTCTATCGATTGCAGGCTAATGACTTTGCTCAGACAAAAAAACTCCTGCTTTTGAAGTAACGCCCATCGCAGGAGCTGAGATAAGCAATCCCGGCATCGCCCTAAAGCGGTGTCGGGATTTTTGTTTGTGGCTGGCAGGAGGGACCTGATGTGCATTCTACAGAAAATCGGAAAACGGCGACAAGGCAAAACAATTGAGGGGAGTGCATATATATCGCCGGTTGTTCGTGGACGGTCAATGCTTGGAATGTGGAGGATCGCTGAATTGACAATCAAACAAAATGTTTCCATATTCCCCCATAACATGTCTAACCCGGCTGACCAAAGCAGGGGTTCCTAGCATGGGGGCAATAGTTGCAAAAACTAGAAGCCTCTGCCGGCGTGAGCTGGTAGAGGCTTTATCATTTTGCATCCAATGGCTGTGCATGGTATCTAACAGACTGATAAAAATCATCTTGTGTTGTTGGATAGATATGCCTCTCCGTCGGATTTGCCTCCCTCGTGAAGAGGAGGACTAAAAAAGACCGCATGAGGCAGGAGCTCGTGTGTATGTTGTAAAGCCGTTAGATTTTTGAGATTTTGTCGAAGCGGTGAAACAAATTGGTGTGTTTTGGGGCGGTTATTAACGAACTGCCGTTGAAAAGGATATAATCAAATGAAGAAGACGACCCGTTATAAGATATCGCTGAAAGTTTTGTACCTCGAGGACTCGCCACACGACGCCGAGATCATCCGTGAGCTACTCACAGATGCAGGATATAATCTCAGTATGGATTGTGTTGAGAAGGAAAAGGAATATGTCTCGTTACTTCGTAAACATACGTACGATGTCATTCTAAGCGATTTTACATTGCCGGGGTTCGATGCCTTCGGGGCATTGCAGTTAGCCGTCGATATCTGTCCGAATGTTCCCTTTATCTGCGTCTCCGGATCGATCGGCGAAGAAACTGCGAGTAAACTTATTAAACAAGGAGCAGTCGATTATATCTTAAAAAACCGGATAGCAAGACTTCCTTTAGCTGTGCAACGGGCGCTTGATGAAGAAACGGAAAAAAAGTCGCGACAGCGGGTAGAAGAATCGCTGCGTGAGAGTGAGGAAGGTTACCGCCTCCTTTTGAACTCCAATATGGACGGCATTCTATTTACGTCCGCCGCCGGCGAAATTCTTTCTGCCAATCCAGCCGCCTGCAGGATGTTCAACCGTTCCGAGGAAGAAATCTGTTCGCTCGGTCGAAAATGTATCGTGGACGAATCTGATCCACGGTTAGCGAATGCTTTGGATGAACGCACAAAAACCGGAAAATTTAGCGGTGAACTTACCCTCTTACGCAGCGACGGCACAAAATTTCCAGCCGAAGTCTCTGCGGTGCTCTTCAAAGACAAAAAAGGCATCGGTCGCTCGAGCATGGTCATACGGGATATCACTGAGCGCAATCGGGCGGAGGAGGCATTACGCATGAGCGAAGCCAAACTTTCCAATGCCGTGAAAATGGCCCATCTGGCCCATTGGGAGTACGATGTCGATAGCGATCTGTTTACATTTAACGACCACTTCTATGCCTTGTTTCGCACAACAGTCGGGGAAGTTGGCGGTTACACGATGTCGTCTGCTCAATATGCTCAACGATTCGTGCATCCAGCCGACAAGCAGATCGTCGACGTTGAGACTCGGAAAGCTCTTGAGACTACTGATCCTCACTACAGCAGCCAGGTGGAACATAAAATTATCTACACCGATGGAGGGACTGGTTACATCACTGTCCGAACCTTCATCGTTAAAGACGATCAGGGTCGTACGATTAAAACCTACGGAGTGAATCAGGACATCACCGAGCGCAAGCGGGCAGAGGATGCGCTCCGAGACAAGGAGCAAAAGCTGGCCGAAGTAAACCGAATGTTGCAGTTGGTGATGGATACCATTCCGGTCCGCATCTTTTGGAAGGATAAAAATCTTGTCTATCTCGGGTGCAATCGCCTTTTTGCGGAAGACGCAGGACGAAGCGCCCCAGCAGAACTTATCGGCGACAACGACTACAATATGGGGTGGCATGAACAAGCGGAATCCTATCGAAATGACGATATGGAGATTATCCGCACAGGAATGGCCAAACTGGCATACGAGGAACCACAGACGACACCCGATGGCAAACAAATCTGGCTGCGGACCAGCAAGATCCCCCTTCTTGGCATTGATAACCAGATCATCGGGATTCTTGGCACCTATGAGGATGTCACGGAGCGCAAGCGGGTGCAAGAAGCACTGCGTGAAAGCAGCGAACGTCTTCACCTCGCGTTAGAGTCCGCAAATGCCGGCGTATGGGAATGGAATTTGCTGACTAACGAAAATACTTGGTCGGATGAATTATGGAAATTGGGACGGTCTCGAGATAAATAGCTGTGTGCCGTCCTATGAAACATGGCGGCAGACAATTCATCCAGATGACCGGGAGAACACTGAAAAGAAGGTGCTTGAAGCAGCACACAAAGGGAGTGAACTGAGTGTGGAGTGGCGTGTGGTTGACTGCGATGGTGCGGTTCGATGGTTAATGTCCCGTGGACGTCCGATACAAGATGCAAACGGCAAAGCAGTTCGCGTTAACGGCATCGTATTGGACATTACTGAGCGCAGGCGGGCAGAGGAGGCAATTCGGGAGTCCGAAGAAAGATTTCGCATGGTGTTCGAGAATGTCTTCGACGGCATATGTATCTATGATGTGAATCCTGATCCTACGAAGAGAAAACTTATTGAGTGTAATGAACGGTACGCTGTCATGGCAGGCCGGAGTCGCGAGGAACTGCTTCACCTCGAAAATACGCAAACACTGATGACCACGCTTGAAGGCACAGCAAATATCAATCGCTTGGAGTCTCTTGCGAAGGGAACGGCATATTATGGCACCTTCTCGTGGATCCGGCCGGATGGAAAAGATAATATCATTGAGTATGTGGGCGTGCCGATTACATGGCGGGGAAAGTTGTACTCGATTGGCATTGATCGCGACATCACCGAAAAGAGACGGGCGGAAGAAGCGCTGCATGAAAGGGAGAAGTTATTCCGAGGTTTGTTCAATGCTTCGCCCGATGCCATTGTATTGATCGATCCCCATGATCCAACCATCTCATGGCCGATCCTGGACTGCAATGAAGCAACTTGTAAGATGAATGGTTACGCACGTGAAGAACTGATCGGCCGGTCCATTGATATACTCAATACAATAGTGGCAGCACCTGAGGAGCGTATCGCTTATCTTAAAAACCTTAGGCAGGAAGGTGTTGTCCACGTAGAGGCCTCCCACCGCCATAAAGATGGACATATCTTTCCCGTCGAAGTCTCTACATCGATTGTCGCTATAGGGGGGCAAGAGATGGTGCTTGGCATTGATCGCGACATCACCGAGCGCAAGCGGGCAGAAGAGGCAGTTCGGGAGACCGAAGAGAGATTTCGCATGGTGTTCGAGAATGTCTTTGACGGCATATGTATTCATGATGAAGACCCCGATCCCACCAAGAGAAAGCTCATTGAGTGTAATGAACGATATGCCGCCATGGCAGGCCGGAGTCGCGAGGAACTGCTCCGGCTCGGAAACATGCAAGAACTCCAGATAACGCTCGAAGACAGGGCTAATATTGATCGCTTGGAATCTCTTGCGAAGGGAACGGCATATCATGGCACTTTCTCGTGGATTCGACCGGATGGGAGAGATAATATCGTTGAGTATGTGGGCGTGCCGATTACATGGAGGGGAAAGTCATACTCGATTGGCATTGATCGCGATATCACCGAACAGAGACGGGCGGAAGAAACGCTCAGGCAAAGCGAGGAGCGCTACAGATTGCTGTACGAATATGCGCCGGTCGGGATACTGCTGGCAAATGGGTCGGGGCAAATCCTGGAGGTGAACCCTGCAGCGCTCAAAATTCTCGGATCACCCTCTGTTGAGGAGACAAAGAGGATAAACATCCTGACTTTTCCATTGCTTATCGAGTCCGGAATCTCAGCTGCCTTCCAGCGTTGTGTTGAAAAAGGTCGGCCCGGTTTTGGTGAATATCCGTATGTCTCCAAATGGGGAAAACCAATTTATATGTATTTGCGGTATGTCCCTGTTTTTGACGCTCACAATCAGGCGCCACTAATGCATATCATCATCGAGGATGTTACCGAGCGGAAGCAGGCGGCAGAGGAGTTGCGCGCGAAAGAGGAAAATTACCGGCAACTATTCGATGCCAGTCCTGACGGCATTATTCTAATCGGGACTGACGCGCGCATCGTGCGTGCAAACATCGCGATGGCGCAAATGTATCGATATGACTCGCCAGATGATCTGATCGGCGTTTATCCTCCGCAGTTCGTTGCCCCCTCTTCACGGGACTATTCCGAGCAAATCATACGGCGCCGCTTAAACGGCGAAGATATTCACCCAGTTGAGTATGAGTTGGTACGAAAGGACGGAACCACATTCTACGGAGAGACTTTAGCTACGATCTTGCGAAACGAAAGCGGCACAGTCGCTGGCTACATTTGCATCACGCGCGATATAACTGAACGCAAGCGGGCAGAAGAAACGTTGCAGGCTTCGGAAGCACAATATCGAAGTCTTTTCGAGAACGCAAACGAAGCTATTTATATTATAGAACCATTTACTGAAAAGATACTCGAGGCTAACTCCAGATCGTGGGAGATGTACGGATTCGCGAAGGAAGAATTTATTGGAATGAGTCTCAGGAATCTTACGAGGGACGTTGCCCGCGGCGAGTCAGCCATACGTCTGTACGCTCGAGACCCTGAGCCTGAAGGATTTCGAGACAGTCCACACAAAAAAGGATGGAACCCTGCTTAATCTTCTCGTCAACGCTTCGGTAATAAATTACAAAGAACAACGTGCGATCCTTTGCATCAGTCGTGATATTACTGAACGGATTCAGGCAGAAGAAAAACGGCAGAAGCTTGAAAGGGATTTATTTCAAGCGCAGAGAATAGAGTCCATCGGAGAAATGGCGTCGGGTATCGCCCATGATTTTAATAACATTCTTAACATTATGCTCGGCAACACTTCCGTTTTGCTCCAAGGCGACCTGGAGCCCCAAAAAGTAAAGAAGGGGCTCGACACGATGACCAGAAGCATTAACAGGGGCATAGCGCTCGTGAGACAGATTCTGACCTTTGCCCGGAAGACTGACGTCGAATACGGAGTCGTCGATATCAATGCGTCGATTAAAGAGATTGCTCAAATGGTGTCGGAAACTTTCCCGAAGAGCATCAGTCTTTCACTTCATTTGAAAGATGAAATCCCATCAATAATCTTAGATGGGGATCAGTTTCATCAGGCTATTTTGAACCTTTGTATCAACGCCAGGGATGCGATGCCAAAAGGCGGAGTTTTGAGAATTGCGACAGACATTCAAAGCGGTTCATCGCTGCGCAGTGCTTATCCGGAAGCCACCGAGGATTCTTACGTTTGTGTGACGGTCAAAGACACCGGGACAGGAATCAGCCCGGAAATACGCCGCCACATTTTTGAGCCCTTCTTCACAACGAAGGAGAGAGGGAAGGGAACAGGATTAGGGCTTGCCGTTGTCTACGGCATTGTTCGCAGTCATAACGGATTCATCAACCTTGAAAGTGAGGTTGGAAAGGGATCGACATTCTTCCTCTATTTGCCCGCAAAGGAAGTACGACAACGAGAAGTGAAGCCCAACGAGTCAATTGGTGAAGAGCCCCTGGAAGGTGATGAAACCATTTTGGTGGTGGAGGATGAAGAAGACATGCTTGAACTATTGGCCGAGGTTCTTGGGACGAATGGCTATCGTGTTTTTTCGGCCAAAGACGGTGAAGAAGCAATCAGAATAAGCCGGCAGAACGAAAACCGGATAGACTTGGTTCTGTGTGATGTACAACTTCCGAAAATATCCGGGCGCGAGACTTGCCGGCAAATCAAGCAAATGAATCCCGACGTGAAGATTGTCTTTGCCAGCGGATTCCTTGATTCTGCGATGAAAAAGGAGCTTATCGAAGCCGGTGCGTCAGACTTCGTTCAGAAGCCATGTTCCCCCTCTTTCATTATCAAAACGATTCGGAAGGTCTTGACCCAAGCGTGAGATGGTGTTTTCTCTTTTTCAGATGTCTCCATTTGACAGTGGACCTCTTTCTGGCAGAGGCCAATCAGGACAAAAAATTTATGAGATTTCTATTGCTGTTTGTTCTCACGCTGACAACCGTTGCTTCTGCTCAAATCTCCAATGTGCGGCAAAACGTAGAAGACGGGCGTGTGATCATTACGTATGATCTTTCAGGCGAAGCGGAGAGGACATACAATATTTTTGCGACCGCAACAAGCGCTGCCGGTGATACAATAATGCCGCATGCAATTGCCGGGGATATCCATAGGGTTTCTCCCGGAAAAAATCTTTCCATCCGGTGGGAACCGCCATTGGAGGGAGTATCTCTTGCTGGTTTGAAAGTTTCGCTTTCAGCAAAAGCAGAAATTGGTATTGATTGGGTCTTTGTCCAAAGTGGACCGACAGGAGATTTTAGGATTTCCAGAACAGAAGTGACATTTGCGCAGTTTGATGAATTTTGCAGCGCTACGGGATATGCAAAGCCGGACGACAACGCCTGGGGGCGCGGCAATCGGCCCGTGATAAATGTAAATGGTGTTGATGCCAAGGCATTCTGCCAATGGCTCTCAAAGGAAACCGGGAAAAATATCCGACTCCCTGAAGAAAGTGAATGGGAATTTGCTGCAAAAGGTGGAAAGAAAAGTAACGGTTACATCTTCAGCGGCAGCAACAACCTGGATACCGTGGGTTGGTATTCGGGTAATTCTGATTTCAAAACACACGAAGTAAGTACTAAGAAGCCAAACGAACTCGGCATCTGCGATATGAGCGGCAACGTATGGGAATGGTGCGGAACCTCCGGCGCCATTCGCGGCGGTTGTTGGCACGACAACGATAAGTACTGCCGGATTCCGGGCCGCTTCGATAACAACCTTGATGTGCGCAGCCCCTATATAGGATTTCGTGTTCTCCAGAAATAAATATTTGTCGCTGGCCCCAGATGCACTTCAGCAACATCGGCCAGCCGTCGGCGATTTGGCCCCGCGCAGATGAAAACACCAGAAGGCAGATTGTCATGATACACTCGTATGCGCAGCAATGACGAACCCCATAATCAAGCAGGGCGATGATCGCCACATAATCGGCAGAGATCATAGTCCGGTTCGCTCGATCTTTCTCTCTCCCTGGTACATTCCAACCGTAATTGCGTTAGCCTTTGTAATCCGGCTTTGCTGGGTACTGTTTTTTCATCCTCATCCCGTGAGCGATTTTTCTTTCTACTTCCGGTGTGCAGAGTCCATTGCAAAAGGACATGGCTATGCCAAGCATGGTGGATTTGCCACAGCGTACTTCCCCGTAGGGTATCCTTTATTTCTGGCAATACTCTTCTGGGCTTTTGGAGTTTCGATTACCGCTGCTCAAATGGCAAATCTCATTCTTTCCGTCGTCTCGCTCGTGCTTGCGTACTGGATAACACGAGAAGTTTTCAAATCAGAACTAGCAGGAAGGCTTTCCCTCTTGTTCCTCGCTTTTTATCCGAACAATATCGCATACACGCCTCTTCTCGGAGTGGAGATCGTTCATCTCTTCTTGTTGTTTCTCGGTGTTGCGCTGCTGTTGCCATGTATCTCACGCGAAGAAAAAGGAGATCCCGGGCGTTTGTTTATTGCAGGATTAGTGTTTGGGTTAGCGACGCTTGTCAAAATGCAGACTCTTCTAATGCCTGCGCTGATTCTCCTTCTTTTTCCTCAATTCACGTGGGAAAGAACGAGCCTGATTAATCGGATGAAGAAAATGGCAATTCTTTATGTTGCCCTTACAGTAGTATTAAGTCCGTGGGTCATTCGCAATTATATACTCTACGATGACATTGTTCTTTCAAACAATGATGGCCTGAATCTTTACATTGGCAACGGTCCGGAGGCTGATGGGACATGGGTTGCGATACCTTGGTTTCCGGTTGAAAACAATACGCAGGATGAATACGAACTCAATCAAAAGGCGAGAAGAGAAGCGATCGGTTACATAAAAACTCATCCGCTGCAAACTTTGACGCTAATGCCTAAAAAGCTTGTAGCCCTCTTCAACCACGGGGATGGTGTGTTCTGGAACATCATTAGCACAGGAAATAAATTGAGATTGTCAAGCCGCATATTGCGGCAACTCGATCAAGTCAACACGATTTACGAAATCGTCATATTTGTTCTTCTTATCGCTTCACTCCTTTTCGGGTGTTGGAAAAGACTGCGGCGAGGTAGAGGTGAAGGTTGGCCGCTTTTGGGGATTGTCGTGGCAGTCTATTTCACCGGCATATATCTTGTCTACTATGGCGCGGCGCGTTATCACTTTGCAATAATTCCATGGTTGATAATGTACTCTGCCGCTTTGCTATCCTCTCTGTTGGCAAAGACTGTAGGGAGATTCCAGGCCGAGACAGCAACAAAACAGCCCAGATGGTGAGTCTGGGCTTGGGTCTAAAGGTGTGTAGCTTCAAACATGTTGTACTCGAGCGCCTTGCTTCAACCCTATTTTGTTTTGTTTTGATTTGTTTTGGAATTGTCCATTTTGAACTTAAACGGGATTGTCACCCAGACCGCCACAGGTTTTCCTTTAAGCACTGCCGGTTTGAACTTCCATTTCATTGCCGCGTCAACGGTTGCCTGATTAAAAACTTCTGCATCAGATTTCAAGATCACCGCTTTCCGAGAATGACCCTGTTCGTCAACCCATATTTTTGCCCACACCGTTCCTTCAATACCGTCTTTGAGTGCGGCTTCAGGATATACTGGACCGGGATTGTTTATCGGCTGAGGCTGTTTTTCCACTGCGACAAAATCAGGCGGTTCTTGCTCCAATTTTTTCAGCGTAAAAAAACCGGTGAAGCGGCTACCCTGATCGAAAAAGACATTGTTCTTTATTTGGTGTTCATACCCGTTCGCTTCCGCTTTTATCTGGTAAATCCCATCAGAAATAGAATCAATCTTATACTGTCCATCATTTGAAGTGAATACGGATAGCTTCGTTCCAAGGAGTGTAACTTTGGCATTGGCAATCGGTTCACGAGAAGATTGATCGATTACGGTGCCAATGATTGAACAAAAACCTCTTTGTTGCTCTTCCAGATTTGCGCTCCCTAAGGATGCAATTCCTTCCGTTGATCCGACAGTTTTGGCCTGGAAAGTGTCTTGCGCAAAAGCGGTTCTAACAAAAAGGGAAAAAGAGAAAATGAGTATCGTTTTCATGGATCACCTCAATTAGGTTTTATTTCTGTCGGTCGTGAGCCAACAACGACGACAGGTGGAAAGGAAGTCAGATACACATACTCAGTCTGTGTGGTTTTGATGATTTTGGCGGGGAGTATCATTCGCGACGAGAGCAGAAAGCTTGAGAGCAACATTAAAATGGCGACCACCGCCGCAATAGGGTAGGAAACGACAAACCCTCGTTTCCACAACGATCTTGTCATCGGGCGTGTCTCTATCTTTTCGGGCAACTCGTTTTCCCGCAACACTGATTGCAGTTGAAGAACCGATCTCATGAACGCCCTGCAATGTGAACATTCTCCAAGGTGAAAAAACAAGTCAGATGTTTCATGGCCGCTCGTTTCACCGTCGACGTATGCACTGATGAGTTTCTGATATTCATCACACTTTTTCATAAGCTCCTTTCGCTAAAATATGGTTTCAACTTTTCAATCAGTGCTTTGCGCGCCTTGAACAGTCGAGATTTAACAGATGACACTGTTGTCCCGGTAATACCTGCAATCTCTTCATACGACAAATGCTCATATTCTCTCAGCAGAATGACCTCGCGAAATGGCGCATGCAATCTCTGAAGCACGATCTCGATGACATCTTTTCGCTCCTTTGCAACAAATTCATCTTCCGGTGTATCGCCATCCCACACGATCGTTTCATCTGCGTTGATGGTCTTAATTTTTTTAATGCTAGATAGCGCTTCATTGCGTGCGACGGTAAAAAGCCAGCTCTGCAAGGATTGACCGTTACGAATACTCTGCTGCCCAATTTGCAGCTTTAGAAAAACATTCTGAACGATATCTTCTGCGCTTTGTTCATTCTTTAATAATCGGGTACAATACCTCAACAAATGCTGATGATAGCGATTATAAAGTTGCCCTAGTGCTTTATGGTTGCCACTGCGCAACAAATCCAGCAATTGAGAGTCAGAGTTCGTTTCCAGAAGAAGTCCTTGCTATTATATAGAAGATCAGAAAAGAAGGGAAAAGTTGCTGTGGAAAGGATATATATTTTTATCCATGCGTCCTCTCCGTATCAACCGGGAGCGCCATTTGCACTACATTCAATGTCGAGTTTCCGGTAAAAAGCTGAACCTTCTTCGTTCCGGAATTGCTCAAAATCGGGAAGATGTCAGGGGGGCTTAGAAGATATTGCGAGAGATCAGAGGCTCAACCTTCGCAAATTCACAAAGACGAATCTATTGGGGTCCCCATAATTGGTAGGCACAAATCTTCGCTAGATCATTTTCATGCAGCAGACACCCGCACATCAACAATATCATCCGCCATCGATAACAAGGAAGGCCCCTGACCAAGCGCTGCATACACCTGGGCATTGAGAGAGGATTTGAAGATATACCCGTCGGCCCGGGCCCGTTGCGCTTCTCTTCTATAAAACTGTTGGTCGTGACTGCTTGTGATCACAACTTTCTTGTTTGGCCAACGCCATTTCAAAATTCTCGTCGCATCCAGACCGTCGCAGCGTGGCATGGTAATATCCATAAAAACAACGTCCGGATTGAGTTTCTCCGTTTTTTCAACGACATCAATCCCATCGATTGCTTCGCCCACGACCTCCACATCCGGATGGCAGCGCAGCAACGCAGAGAGAATCATCCGAAAATTTTGTTGATCATCCGCAATCAAAACTGATATCTTTTTCATGCTTCAAGATATGGCAAGGTTGCTTGATATGGTATCACGCAAAGACCGTATTTTGGCGACACGGTATATGCCGTAGGCACAATACTGTTTTTGCCAAGCTTCTCGAAAATCCTGTAATGGGAGATCGTTTAACCAATCAACCGGCTTGGTAAATCGGCGAGGTTGATGGATGATCTAGCAGATTTGCTGAAAAACACTTTTGTGAGCCACTAAGTCACGAAGGCACGAAATAATTTTAAGCAAATCGCTATCTCAACCGTGATGATATTGGCAACAATAGTTTTTACTCTAATTTCTTCGTGACGATGTGTCTTCGTGGCAAGCTGTATGGACTTTTTCATCATCTTGCTAGTCGGGGTGTTGCATCCCATCATCCGAAATCTTATACTTCTCGCATGAGCGGCAAATTCCTAAATGAATCTGTGCAAATCACGATAACGCATCGCCGGATCCTCTTGATGAGTTGGGCAGGATGGGTGTTCGACTTCTATGATCTGATTCTCTACACTTTTTTACTGATCCCGATTGGTCAAGAGCTCCATCTCGACAACGTGCAACTGTCATACGCATTGGGGACATCGCTGGCCGCTACGGCAGTCGGCGGCGTACTATTCGGCATTCTCTCAGACCGTTATGGGCGAAAGAGCATTCTCCAGTGGACGATTCTTTGCTACAGCGTAGGAGCTTTCTTATGCGGCACTGCTCAAAACGTGAGCATGCTCATCGTGTTTCGCATTCTCACCGGGATGGGTGTCGGCGGAGAATGGGCCACGGGTCAAACCTACGTGGGCGAAACCTTTCCGCCACGCGTTCGCGGACGCTATGGCGCATATATGCAAACCGGGGCTCCGGTCGGAATTGCCATCGCCTCAGTGGTCGGCGGATTTATCGCACCGCTGATCGGATGGAGGAATGCTTTTTTTCTTTCTGTCCTTCCTGCACTACTTGTTGTCTTCATCGGAAAGCATCTTCCCGAATCGGATATCTGGTTAGAGCATAGACGAATGAGCCGGGCGATCGGAGGAGCGGCGGTTCCGGACGAAACGTGGGGCAAGTTTATCGAGTTATTCCGAGGGACATATCGGAAGCTCTTTCTTCTTTCACTCGTGCTCGCTGTTTTCGACATGTCCGCGTACTGGTTTACCTATTCCTGGCTCCCGGGCTATCTTTATCAACAACGTCAATTCTCGATTTCGAAATCGGCGGTGTGGATGCTGGTGACGCAATGCGGGGGATTCATCGGGTATGCGACGTTTGGTTTTGTTGCAGACAGGTTCGGCCGGCGCCCCGCTTACTCAATCTATTCATTTGTTATGGCGCTCGGCCTCATGATGGTCACACTTCTCTGGGATGTCATCGCCGCGTATCCGGGAGTCATACTCATCTTCATGTTCCTCGTCGGATTTGGGACTGGAATGTTTGGCGGATACGGTCCGCTCTTTTCGGAGCTTTTTCCTACAACGATCCGGAACACTGCGATGGGATCTGCGTTCAACCTGGCACGCGGAGTTCAATTCTTCACTCCTGTCGCAATCGCAGTTATCGCCCAATCATACGGACTCGCAGGAGGCATCTCAATTGCCGCCCTGTTCGCGCTTTTGACTGGCTGCTGGATATGGACTTTGCCCGAGACAAAGGGACGAGCGGTTACGATATAAGATCCATTCCAAGAACTGGCCTGCCCCAATTTATGTCGCAGTGCTGAGTCAGTGGATTTCTTCGGGCAGTGGCAAATCTTTTATAGAAGAATGAATGGCGTTTCCACCAAAACTTAATTTGATATTGTCTGGTTGGTTGGCTAAGTTTGCTTATGTTCGTGCCGAACGGAGCGAATTAGGAACCCTTCTTCCCCTGAATAACCGAAGGAGCGTCCATTTACCAGACTCGGCGGCGTAATTTCAAAAAGAAAATTCGAGGATCTCTATGGCCAAATATACAACAAAGAGCAAAAAGGACCAATCTCCTAATCGGATACTTGACACGATCTACTCGTTCCGCCCTGCACGCGTTCTTCTTACTTCATTCGAGCTTGGTATCTTCACCGCCATTGGAGATAGTCCGAAAGAGTCCAGAGAGATTGCCCAGACCCTGGGGACATCTGAGCACGCCACGGACAGGTTGATGAACGCTCTGTGCGGCATGGGACTTCTAAAAAAGAAAGGGGGCAGATTCCTGAACACGCCGCTCGCAGCCCGTTACCTTGTGAAAGACAGACCGGATTATCTAGCTGGCTTAATGCATCAGGTTGGTCTCTGGAACACGTGGAGCACGCTTACCCAGGCAGTGCGCGAAGGATCATCGGTCGTTGTTCGCGGTGAGGTCGGTGATCGGGGAAGCGGGTGGCTCGAAGCATTTATCGAAGCGATGCACATGCGTGCACGTGGACAGGCGGGGATAGTGGCAAAACTTGTCGATCTTCGCGGTGTAAAAAGAGTTCTTGATGTCGGGGGAGGATCCGGCGCCTTCTCAATGGCTTTCGTCAGGACAAAGAAGGACGTCCAGGCAGTTGTTTTCGACCTCCCTCAAGTGACAGTCCTAACTCGCAACTTCGTGGAAAAGGAAGGTTTCATCAGCAGCATTGAGACAACGGATGGAAATTATGAAACCGATTCACTGGGGAGCGGATTTGATCTCGTCTTCCTTTCCGCTATTATTCACAGCAATTCTTCCGAGGTAAACCGGCTCCTTTTCAAGAAGGCAAACGATGCATTAAATCC
The DNA here is from genome assembly GCA_963843065.1 of uncultured Bacteroidota bacterium. Taxonomy (GTDB): domain Bacteria; phylum Bacteroidota; class Ignavibacteria; order UBA10030; family UBA8401; genus JAGVPT01. The sequence goes on along the minus strand of CAWJKX010000070.1, from coordinate 2,878 downwards.
TGGGGGCCGGATCGTTGTGTTGGATCACGTCATGGAGGAAGATCGAACAGCTCCGCTCGCCGGTGCATTTTTTTCACTTAATATGCTTGTAGGAACAAAAGCGGGTGATACATACACGGAATCAGAGATTCGGCAATGGATGACCGAAACCGGGTTCAAAGAAATCCGACGGAAGAGCACGCCGTTCGGGACGGACTTAATGATCGGGAAGAAGAGAACATAATTTTCGAACTGCATACTTCTCTCGACCTTGTTCTGCTATCTCCAATCTCTCTTATTGTAAGGAGAGAGCAGGAAGCTGAAGAATCTCAATCCAAAAGCATGTCATTCCAAACACGTTTTGTAATCCATTCAATTTCAAACCTTTAAATTCTTCGGATCCGCTTTCGTCGGACAAGTCGTTTTTCCACATGCTTCTATGGGAGCAATCTCGTTCTTTCAGGGAAAGTCATCTATGTTAGCGAATTTGCCTTTCCCATATTCTAGGCGCTCAAGATAACCGTCGCCAAAACATACGATCAAGGGAGTTCCATGGACAGAAGAATTGCTTTTCTAATGCTATCGATTTTTTGTACCCTTTCCGAAATTTATGCGCAGGATACGAAATACCCTCCTCGAGATCAACAGATCCCGGTGCCTGAATGTTTGACCATGAGAGGAGCGTGGGAAGGGGGGTGGAAACCATGTACTCCAGAGGCGTTGCGAGACTGGCTTGTGGATATAACGCATTGGAGATCTGAGCGCCGGATTCGTGTAGGATACGACGGCTCACGGTACGATATACCAGCAATGAGGTGGACTCAATCAAGTTTTATACAGCCGCAGATGATGGTTCAAGATCGATTCTTCTACGATCCGAAGAGCAACCGATATACTGTTGACCGTTACCTTGACGATTTGGAAAAGCGCTACGGAGGCATTGACGCGGTCCTTATCTGGCCCACATATCCTAACATGGGTATCGATAACAGGAACCAACTGGATATGATTCGATCTATGCCTGGAGGGATTAAAGGAGTGCGACAGATGATTCGGGATTTTCATCGCCGAGGCGTACGGGTTTTGTTCCCTATGATGATGTGGGACCAGGGAACACGCAACGTCGGGGCACCGTGGCCTGATGCAATTGCTAAACTCATGACCGAAGTTGATGCAGATGGAATCAATGGAGACACCCAAGACGGAGTTCCACTCGCATTTTCGAAGGCTGCCGACAGAGTCGGCCACCCGCTCGTCTTTGAACCCGAAGGGGGTCCATCCGACGAAGCGCTTGCATATAATTTGCTTACGTGGGGCCAATATCAATATTCATTTGTTCCTTTGGTGGACAAATATAAGTGGCTCGAGACCCGTCATATGGTCAACATCTCAGACCGCTGGAGCAGGAAGAAGATTAACAACCTGCAGTTTGCTTTCTTCAACGGCATCGGATGGGAAAGCTGGGAGAACATCTGGGGTATATGGAACGGTATTACTCCCAGGGATGCAGAGGCGACGCGCAGAATGGCAACGATGGAACGCGCTGTTGCTCCATTTCTTGTAAGCCAAGAGTGGGAACCTTATTTTCCCACCGTTCAATACGGAGTGTTCGCCAGCCGGTGGCCTTTAAAAGATAAAACCGTTTGGACTTTAGTCAACAGGAATACGTATAACACGGAAGGGCCGCAATTAGAGCTGCCAATTCATGTTGGAATGCATTACTATGATCTCTATCATGGTGTGGAGCTCACGCCGAAAATAACGGGGGATAAAATCATGCTAAGTTTCGAGATAGAGGCAAATAGTTTTGGGGCGCTGTTTGCTTCCAATGCCTTTCCCGACAGTGCGATGTCAAGCCTTATGTTGAAAATGAAAGCAATGACGGACACATCCCTTTCATATTATTCAGACGAATGGAAAGTGCTGCCTCAACAGATCGTAGAGATTTCGCCGACAAAAATTCCAAGCGATTCACTGGAAGGAATGATCAGGATTCCAGGCGGTGATTATTTGTTTAGAGTGTCAGGAATTGAAATAGAAGGGTTTGACGACAACGGGGTGGATGTGCAGTATCCTTGGGAAGATTCGCCGCGTCGTTTCCATCAGCACTTCATGCAAATACAATCGTTTTGGATGGACAGGTTTCCTGTAACGAACAAGCAGTTCAAACAGTTTCTTGATTCCGCTCATTATCATCCAAAAGATGATTTGAATTTTCTTCGCGATTGGAAAGACGGAAGCTATCCGGAGGGGTCGGGTAATAAGCCTGTTACCTGGGTCTCTCTTGAGGATGCACGCGCCTATGCCGCATGGGCTGGAAAACGTTTGCCCCATGAATGGGAATGGCAGTACGCTGCTCAGGGAATAACCGGAAACTTGTATCCATGGGGAAATACCTGGGATTCAATAGCAGTACCTGTTCCCGATAAAGGGCGCGCACTGCGGGGTCCTGACTCTGTCGATGCACATCCGTCAGGTGCGAGCGTTTTCGGAGTAATGGACCTGGTAGGCAACATCTGGCAATGGACTGATGAATTTGTCGATGAACATACACGAAGCGGCATTCTTAGAGGAGGAAGTTACTATCAACCGCAAGGTTCAATCTGGTATTTCCCACAGGCGTACAGATTGGATGAGCACGGTAAATTGCTGCTCATGGCTCCGAGTTATGATAGGTCGGGTACTGTAGGCTTCAGATGTGCCGAAGATGCAGAATGAGCTGTCGACGATTTTGCACGCGCAGGTGAAAAAATAAAAGATAAGCCCTTGTACTTATTAGCGTTGCGGGGGTAAATCCTTGTTACGATTTGTTTACTCAATACAGGATTCAATGCTTCGCATGCATCACTCCCAAAATTTGACAGCAATACGTAGTCTAGTCAAGAAATTATACATAACA